>JANQRD010000026.1 GCA_028284725.1 Allomuricauda sp.
AATGCACATCAGCATGGCTTTTTTGAATGTGGGTGATGAGGTGCTTTTGCCCAATCCTGGATATCCCACATATGCAGCTGTCACAAAATTGATTGGAGCGGTGCCCAAAACGTATGATTTGAGTGAGGAAAATGGCTGGTTTCCTGATTTGGAGTCACTATCCCAGACCGATTTGTCAAAAACCAAGCTCATGTGGATCAGCTATCCCCATATGCCCACAGGAGCTATAGCCAGTAAGGAACAATTACAAGCTTTGGTCGATTTTGCCCTTGCAAATGATATTTTGTTGGTGAACGACAATCCATACAGCTTTGTGCTTTCCAGAAATCCGATCAGCATTCTTTCGGTGAATGGTGCTAAAGATTGTACGCTGGAACTCAATAGTTTGAGCAAAACCTTTAATATGGCGGGTTGGCGCGTGGGGATGGTGCTTGGCAGCCAAGAACATATCAATGCGGTGCTCAAGGTGAAAAGCAATATGGATTCTGGAATGTTTTACGGGATTCAAAAAGGGGCGATTTCAGCATTAAAAAGTGGCCCGGAATGGTTTGAGGCCCTGGATGAAGTGTACACACGAAGAAGGGAGCTTATGTTCAAATTGGTGGAAAAATTGGGGTGCTCCTATTCCAGAAATACCGTTGGGATGTTTGTCTGGAGTAAACTTCCTGAGGGTTCCGATCCATCCGAAGCATTTATCGATCAAGTGTTGTACGATAAGAACATTTTTATTGCTCCCGGAACAATTTTCGGGAGTAATGGGGAAGGATATATTCGGTTTTCACTCTGCGTGAAAGAAGAGAAAATACAGGAAGCCATAGAAAGATTTTGAACATGAACATAGTTGTCATTGGAATCGGATTGATAGGGGGATCTTTTGCCAAGGATGCGAAAGCAGTGCACCCTGGTGCCACGATTGTCGGTATCGATAAAAATGAGTCGCATGTCACTGAAGCGTTGGAACTGAAAATTATTGACGAAGGTGGAGATTATGACGCATTGGAATCTGCTGATATTGTTTTTGTGAGTATTCCTGTGGATGCACTTTTGGTGGAGCTTCCAAAGATTTTGGATGCAGTAGGGGATGAAACCGTAGTGATTGATGCCGGATCCACCAAAGCCCATATTTGCCAAGCGGTGTCAAATCATCCCAAACGCAGAAATTTTATGGCATGTCATCCTATAGCTGGAACGGAGTTTTCTGGACCTTCAGCAGCTATTTTGGGTTTGTATGAAGGAAAGACCAATATTATTTGCGAGGTCGAGAAGACGGCTTTCAAACTTCAGGAAAGGGCCTTGGAACTTTTTCAAAAGTTAAAAATGCGAATTCGATATATGAATCCAGTGGCACACGACAAGCACATCGCCTATGTGTCCCATTTATCACATATCAGCTCTTTCATGTTGGGAAAGACCGTTATTGAAAAAGAAAAAAATGAGCGTGATATTTTTGACATGGCAGGGAGTGGTTTTGAAAGTACAGTTCGGTTAGCAAAGAGTTCCCCGGATATGTGGACCCCAATCTTTGAGCAGAACAGGGAGAATGTGGTGGAGACATTACAGGAATATATCCAGAATCTGGAAGGCTTTAAACAACTGCTATTGGATGAAGATTTTGAAAACGTGCACAAAGCAATGAGCGATACCAACAGAATAAAACAAATACTAAAAGGAATACCACTTACAAAAATTTAGAATGCGATTATGGAAAACAATAAGGAATTGAGAAAATGGTTGGATGATATGGATCTGCCGCATCCATTGGTGATAGCGGGACCATGCAGTGCTGAAACGGAAGACCAAGTGTTGAAAATTGCCCATGACCTGAAGGATACCGATGTGAACTACTATCGCGCCGGAATCTGGAAACCAAGAACGCGCCCCGGCAATTTTGAGGGAGTGGGGGCCATAGGTTTGAAGTGGTTGCAAAAAGTGAAGGAGGAAACGGGATTGAAGACAGCTACCGAGGTAGCCAACAGAACCCATGTTGACCTTGCCTTGGAGCATGACGTGGATCTGTTGTGGGTAGGTGCACGTTCAACAGTGAGTCCTTTTATTGTACAGGAAATCGCCGATGCCCTGGAAGGAACCGATAAGATCGTGCTGATCAAAAATCCGGTGAACCCCGATCTCTCTTTGTGGCTCGGAGCGGTAGAGCGCTTTCATACGGCTGATATCAAAAAATTGGGCGTTATCCACAGAGGTTTTTCCACTTACGAAAAAACGAAATACCGAAATATTCCCGAATGGCAATTGGCTATTGAACTGCAATCGAGATTTCCAGATTTGCCGATCATCAATGATCCTAGCCACATTACTGGTAAGCGTGATATGATTTTTGATGTTTCCCAGACCGCTTTAGACCTCAATTTTGATGGTTTGATGATTGAAACGCACCATGATCCAGACAATGCATGGAGCGATGCCGCACAACAAGTAACCCCGGAAAGATTGGTTCAAATTATGAAAGATTTGCGCATCAGAAAAGAAACAGACGAGGAAGCTGAATACAACAGCAAATTGAGCAATCTAAGGGCCCAGATTGATGTCATCGACAACCAATTGATCGATACCTTGAGCAAACGAATGAAGATTTCAGACGAGATTGGAAAGCTTAAGAAGATGAAAAATGTTGCCGTTCTGCAGTCCAACCGTTGGAACGCTATTTTGGGCAACATGATTTTGGAAGGGGAGCAACGGGGCTTGAGTGAGGAGTTTGTGCTACGGATGTTCAAGGCGATTCACCAGGAGTCCATTAACCACCAGGAGAAAATCATTAACGCATAATTTTTTTCAAAATTTTAAAAACCATTTGACAACAAGCTTTGTTCTTGGTGCTGAATGGTTTTTTTGTTTTCAAACTGTAACAATTTTAAAGGGCGATCATCTTTATGATATTAAAATAGAGCTACGATGAAAAAACTGTTTATACTCAGCCTTTTATTTGTTTCAAATACCGTTTTGGGTCAGCGTATGATCGATACCGAAGTGGGGGATTTTAATAAGATCAAGGTTTTCGACTTGATCGAGGTGAACCTGATCCAATCCGACGAGAACCGGATAGTGATCAAAGGTAGAAATGTGGATGATATTATTTGGATGAACCGCGATGGTGTGCTCAAGTTGCGAATGCAATTGGATAAAAAGTTTTTGGGAGAGGACACACTCATTGAAGTGTTTTATACCAACTTGGATGTCATTGATGGAAATGAAGGTGCCAGGATTACCTGTAACGAAATGGTCAAAAAAAGTAAGATTGAACTAAGGGCCCAGGAAGGAGCAATGATCCGTATTGGAATGGATGTGGACTATGCTGATGTTAGGGCGGTGACCGGTGGGATCATTCAGGCTTCGGGATTGGCACAGAATCAAACCATTGTCTTGAATACTGGTGGAATCTTTGATGGCAAAGATTTGCGTACAGCAACCACAGATGTAAAGATTTCAGCAGGTGGCGAAGCCGATGTCTTTGCATCGGAACTAGTGGATATCAATGTAAAGGCCGGAGGAGATGTTCATGTCTACGGAAAGCCTAAAAAAGTCTACAAAAACACCTTTATTGGGGGAAGGGTGCATATAGTGGATTGACCAAAAATAAAAAAGCCCCGAAAAGTTTTCGGGGCTTTTTTAAGGCAAATATTTGCTATTTCCTAAAGATATATCGCGTAATAAAGATACCTTGTCCATCTCCTTTACCACCTTCACTTTCTACGGCACTTACCACAAAAGCGAGTTCCCATCCATTGGCGATCATGTCATTGATCATAGAAGTAATCAAAGCATCGTTTGCAGCGATGTTCTGAAAACGGATGCCACCAAGATTGTAAAAGTTCAATAATTTGGTTTCCTCAAAGTTCTTTACACGAATCTCTCCCCTTTTGGATTTATTACGGGTATTGTCTTCCTCCGTTTGCACACTCGTAAACTCTCTGTAGTCCTTGTCTTCAAGGGCGTTTACAATTCTAGATCTTCCCAGGCCATTGGGAACGATGGATTCAACACTGGTAATGACCTTGTACTGCTGCGCATTCATTTCAAATGTTGCAGCTAAAGCAATAAAAGCAATAAATAAGATTTTTTTCATAATGGATTTGATTATTTAGATGATTAAACGTGTACAAAGATATACGCCCTAAAAGCAGGATTATTGTTTCTTTGCAAAGAAAATATGAACAAATAAGTGCAGGGAACCGTTTATAAATCTACTGGAAGTTGGTATACCGTTAAGTCGGGGGATGGTAGTTTTTATGAATGCCGTATTAAGGGAAAGTTCCGCATTAAGGGCATAAAAAGCACCAATCCCGTTGCTGTTGGGGACGAGGTCGTTTTTGATCTCGAAAAAGTTGGGGATGAAACCGTCGGGATAATTTCCGAGATTAAGGAGCGCAGAAACTATATCGTCCGAAAATCGGTAAAATTGTCTAAACAGACCCATATTATCGCGGCCAATTTGGATCAGGTTTTTTTATTGGTCACCCTCAACAATCCGACTACGTTTACAAGCTTTATCGATCGGTTCTTGGTTACGGCGGAAGCCTACGATATTCCGGTTGTATTACTTTTTAATAAGATGGATGTATATGATGAGGACGAAATGGTTGAGGTAGATTATCTGATACAATTGTACAGGGACATTGGATATCCATGTATTGAAATAGCGGCTAAGGAAGGGAAGAATGTTGGTAAGGTCAAAGACCTGATGATGGGCAAAACAAGCATGTTTGCCGGTCATTCCGGAGTCGGGAAATCCACTTTGGTGAATGCGCTCGAGCCTGGACTCCAATTAAAGACTGCGGAAATCTCCGAACAGCATTTGCAGGGGCAGCATACTACCACCTTCGCCGAAATGTACGATCTCTCATTTGGTGCTCAAATTATAGATACCCCAGGAATCAAAGGATTTGGAATTGTGGACATGGAGCAGGATGAGATTGGGGATTACTTTCCTGAATTTTTCAAATTGAAATCAGAATGTAAATTCAATAATTGCTTACACTTGGATGAGCCCAAGTGTGCCATCAAAAATGCATTGGAAAAACAAGAACTGGCCTGGAGCAGATATCGAAGTTATGTCCAAATGGTGACCGGGGAAGAGGAAAACTATCGTATGGATATATACAGGGAACGATAATGAGGGCGGTAGTGCAAAGAGTTTCCAGGGCAAGTGTTACGGTGGATGGTAATATTGTCTCCAAGATAGAAAAAGGATTGTTGGTGTTATTGGGTATTGAGGATGCCGATGGCAAGGAAGATTTGGAATGGTTGTCCAAAAAAATAGTGAACCTTCGGATTTTCAACGATGAAGCAGGCGTGATGAACCAATCCGTTTTGGATGTTGATGGAAATATTATTGTGGTGAGCCAATTTACCTTGCATGCATTGACCAAGAAAGGAAACCGACCATCTTATATCAAAGCTTCCAAACCTGAAGTGGCCATACCTTTGTACGAGGATTTTGTTCGGAAGTTGGAACAGGATTTAGGAAAAAAGGTAGGAGCCGGTGTCTTCGGAGCCGATATGAAAGTGGAGTTGCTCAATGATGGCCCCGTTACAATATTGATAGATACAAAAAACAAAGAATAGTGCATTTCGTCAATTAAGAAGGAATTTTCATCAATTTTGTCTTCTTTTTCTGCGAAGATTTTCCCATTTTAGTGTTAAACAAACCAACCAAACTTTGTTAATGCGCATTCCTACCGTAGTCTGTCTACTTTTTGCATTTTGTACGTCTTTTTCACAGAATTTTGGGCATCATACCATAGCCGATGAACTGCTTTTGAATGCAGATGCCGTGGTACGTGAGGATAAAATGATGGCAGTTGTAGAAGCCAGGAATGTTATGCGTATCCAATCGAAAAGGGTTGTCACCGTATTGAATCCAAAGGGCGACAAATATGTCCACGCCTATTCTCTCTATGATGGAAGTGATAAGATTATCACTTTAGAAGCCAGGATTTACAATAAAAATGGTGAGGAAATCAAAAAAGTAAAAAAGAAAGACTTTTTTGACCAAAGTGCCGTGAGTGGGGGCACATTATATTCAGATACCCGAGTGAAATATTTGCGCTATACACCAACAGAGTATCCTTACACTGTGGAGTTTAGAAGAGAATACACGACACCTAATACCGCATTTGCACCCTCATGGAATTTTGTGGACGGGTATCGGGTAAGTACGGAAAAAAGCGAGTTTTCCTTTAAGGTGGAGTGTGGTATTCCTTTCAGGAGCAAAGAATCCAATTTGGAAGGATTCCCTATAACCGTTAAGGTAGCGGATGACCATGTATATTATCTTGGAAAAAATTTGAAAGCTATTAAAAGGGAACCATTTTCACCGCCTTTCAAGGAGTTTTCCCCAAATGTGAAAATTGCGTTGGATGAATTTCATCTAGAAGGAGTTGATGGAACGGCAAGAAGCTGGGAAGAATTGGGAAAGTGGATTTATGATGAACTTTTAGTGGGACAGGATGCATTGGATAGCAATACCCTAGAAGAGGTAAAAAACTTGGTAAAAGATGTTGAAGACCCAGTTGAAAAGGTGAGAAAGGTCTACAATTATGTACAGGACAATACAAGATACATAAGTGTTCAGTTGGGAATAGGTGGATGGATGCCCATTAGTGCATCGGAAGTAGATCGTGTTAAATATGGAGACTGCAAAGGGCTTACCAATTATACCATGGCCCTCTTAAATGCTGTTGGGATAGATTCATACTACACTGTTGTGTATGCCGGACGTCAAAAACGGGATCTGGATGCTGATTTCCCTTCAATGCAAGGAAATCATGTTTTTTTGAACATTCCGACAGATGGAGAAGACATGTGGTTGGAGTGTACCAGTCAAATCACACCTGTAAACCATTTAGGAACATTTACCGACAATCGCAATGTGCTTAAAGTAACTCCCAATGGGGGTGAAATCGTTAAAACTAAAAAATATAAGGACGAAGAAAATTATCAGCTTACAAAAGCGGAATTCTTTACCGAAACCACTGGGAAAGTCACCGGAAAGGTGAATATTTTGTCCTTAGGCACCCAGTACAATCAAAAATTCCGAATTCCCAACAAGACCGAGTTGGAACAGGAGGAGTTTTATAAGGAGTATTGGGAGTATGTAAATGACTTGTCTCTCGGCAAAGTTGAGCATAAAGATGACAAGCAAAAAATTGCGTTTGAGGAGGAAGTAGAAATAAGTGCTGAAAATTACTTGTCCATGACAAATGACAAGCTACTTTTTGCTCCCAATATAGCCAACAGAAACCTTATGGTTCCCGATAAATGTCGGAACAGAAAAACGGAACTAGTAATTTCCCGGGGATATTTGGACGAGGATGAATTTATAATTCACTTGCCTGATGGCTATACATCGGAAACTTTATTTCCCCCTGTCAAATTGGAGACCAAGTTTGGTCATTATAAGATTTCCATAGAGGAAAAGGAGCCAGGGGTTCTGCACTATCGAAGAAAGCTTCTGGTCAAATCGGGCAGGTACTCCAACGAAGATTACAAGAGCTATCGCGACTTTAGAAAAAATGTGGCGGGGTACGACAATTCAAGAATCATATTAACCAAAAAATAACCATGAAAACCTTTCTTTTAGCGTTCCTTATTGCTGGGACACAACTTTTACAGGCAAACGACATTAAATTCGGAAAAGTAACAAAAGAAGAGCTGGAGGAAACGCAACATCCTTTAGAACCAGATGCCAAAGCGGCTATTTTATATAAAAAAGAACGTGTGACTTATGATTTCCAATACGAAACGGGATGGACATTGGTAAAGGAATCTCACTATAGAATCAAAATATATGATAAAGATGGCTTTGATTGGGCAACGTTAAAGGTGCCTTTATATGTGTCGAGACAGGATGAAGAGAAGATTTCAGGTGTAAAAGGTATTACGTTTAATTTGGTAGGTGGAAAAGTGGTAAGCGAAAAACTTAAAAAGAGTGGAATCTTTGAGGAAAAAGTAAACAAATATCGCAACAAGGCTTCCATTACAATGCCTGAGGTGAAAGAAGGTAGCGTTTTGGACATAGTTTTTAGGGTCTCCTCGCCCTTGTATTGGCATATGGATGATTTTTGGTTCCAATATGAAATCCCGGTGAACCGTGTGGATTTGCGTTTGGATATTCCCCAGTATTTTGTTTTCAAACAGTACAACCGGGGCTATTATCCGATTAACTTCAATAGATCTAAGGAGAGTAGGTCCATCAACGTTACGTATCGTGCCCAGGGGGAAGCCGGAAGGACAGGGGGATTAACATCGCGTGCCCAGGGATCACTTGATTTTTTTGAGAACATTTATGAGGTAAGCGCAACAAACTTACCATCATTGGTTGAAGAGGAATTCACCAACAATATTGACAACTATCGATCTGCAATTAAATTTGAACTTGCCTCAACACAATTTCCAAATCGACCATATAAAAATTATAGTCTAAGCTGGGAAGGTGTCGCTAAATCAATCTATGAGTTCGACAATTTTGGAATTGAACTTAAAAAGTCCAATTATTTTGAGAAAGACGTAGATCAAATCATTGCAGGTAAAGCCGATGACATGCAGAAAGCCCATGCAATATTTGAGTATGTAAAAAATAAAATGACCTGGGACAATTATACCGGGGTTGGCTGCAATAGTGGAGGTGTGAAAAGGGCCTATAAAGAAAGTTCGGGCAATGTTGCCGAGATAAATCTAATGCTTACTTCCATGTTAAGATATGCTGGCTTGAAGGCAAATCCAATTTTAGTAAGTACCAGGGCCCACGGCATCCCACTCTATCCTACCACGGATGGTTTCAACTATGTAGTGGCCGGTATAGAAGTCCAGGACGATGTTGTCCTGCTCGATGCCACAGAAAAAAATGCCGGTCCTGATTTGCTTCCCTTGAGGGCTTTAAACTGGATGGGAAGATTGGTTCGTAAAGATGGCAGCTCATCTCAAATTAATCTTATTCCCACAGAGTTATCAAAGGAGATACACTATTTGTCTGCATCCGTCAATGAGGATGGCTCAGTTCAGGGTAAGAGCAGAGTGCAGTATTCCAACCAATTTGCGCTTTCCTTTAGAGACGAAATCGATGGGACGGATGAAGATATGTATCTGGCTAACTTGGAGAATATGCACGGTGAAATGGAAATTACCGGTTATGAAATCAAGAATAAAACCGATTTGTCAAAACCAGTGATGGAAACATGTGACTTCAACAAAGAAAATCAATGTGAAATAATCGGAGAGAAGATTTATTTCAAACCGATGCTCTTTTTGGCACGGACTGAGAATCCTTTCAAAATGGAAAAGCGGGAATATCCAGTGGATTTCAGTTTTCCAAGACAAGAAAGATATATGATAACTATTTCCATACCAGATGGCTACCAAGTTGAGTCTTTACCGGAGAGTGCGGCGATTCAACTACCGGAAGGTTCAGGTACCTTTAAGTTCAGAATAGGTGCCCAAGGAAACCAGATAAAGGTTGTTGCGTCTTCCGAGTTAAAAAGTGCGATATACCCTGTGGACTACTATGAAGCCCTAAAAGAATACTATAAAAATCTAGTATTAAAACAATCAGAAAAAGTAGTTTTGTCCAAAATCTAAATCATGGATCTGCAAAACGCCCAAAAAGCTGTTGACGAATGGATTCAAAACCATGGCGTTCGGTATTTCAATGAACTAACCAATATGGCTCAGTTGACAGAGGAAGTCGGCGAAGTGGCTCGTATCATTGCCAGACGTTATGGAGAGCAAAGCGAAAAAGAATCAGATAAGGCTAAGGATTTGGGTGAGGAACTGGCAGACGTGCTCTTTGTGGTGCTATGTTTGGCCAACCAAACTGGAATTGATCTGCAACAGGCTTTTGACAAAAAACTAGATCTTAAAACACAACGAGATCACGATCGTCATCAGAATAACGAAAAACTGAAATAAAGTTATCGTTCTAAAACTGCATTAGCACTGTTTTTTCTAGCTTTGATCTTTCAACTAAAAAACACGCTGTTGAGACTTCAACTTTCGTTCACAGGAGAAAAACAAATACAGAAAAGCATCAAGGTCACAGGTTCCAAAAGTGAGACCAATAGATCTTTGTTGTTGCAAGCCCTTTTTCCCAATATCAAAATAGAGAACCTATCCAATTCAGATGATGGGGAGGTCATGCAAAAAGGCTTGGCTACCACTTCTGGGGAAGTGGATATTCACCATGCCGGGACCGCCATGCGCTTTTTAACTGCATATTTTGCTTCGCAAGAGGGTAAAAATGTGGTGCTCACTGGTTCATCCAGGATGAAAGAGCGCCCGATAAAAGTATTGGTGGATGCGCTTAGAGTATTGGGAGCGGATATTGAGTACGTAGGGAATGAAGGTTGTCCTCCGCTAAAAATTAACGGAAAGATCCTCGCCGGTGGAAAAGTTTCGCTGCCGGCGGATATTAGTAGCCAATACATTTCCGCATTGCTTTTGATTGCACCAAGTTTGGAGAAGGGGCTGGAACTGAATCTTATTGGAAAGATTACTTCGGTTCCGTATATCAAAATGACCTTGGCCCTCTTGGAACAAATAGGGATATCAACTTTTTTTGAAGGAAACACGATAAAAGTAGCACCCAAAAAAGCTGTGGATGCAACCACCCTGGTCGTGGAATCGGATTGGAGTTCGGCCAGTTATTTTTACAGCATAGTTGCCCTCAGTGAGGTGGGTTCATCGGTGCAACTTTCGGCATACAAGGAGAATTCGTTACAAGGCGATAGCGTTCTGGCCGAACTTTACAAGGACTTTGGCGTGGAAACCACCTTTCAAGAAAATCAAATTACCATCGAAAAAAAGAATCAGGTGGAATTATCTTTGGTAAATTATGATTTGTCCAATGCACCTGACATTGCCCAGACCATTTCCGTTACCTGTTTGGGTTTGGGAATGGGCTGTCATCTGACAGGTCTGCACACCTTACCCATAAAAGAAACCGATCGTTTGGCAGCTTTGCGAACGGAGCTCACCAAATTGGGGGCAAAGGTGGAAATTGATGACAAAAGTCTCACCATGGAAGCTGCTGGAAACATCCGGTCTGGGATGGCAATCGACACCTATAACGACCACCGGATGGCCATGGCTTTTGCACCATTGGGGTTAAGGACAGAACTCATCATTAATGATGCTGGAGTGGTCTCGAAGTCTTATCCTGACTTCTGGAAAGACCTAAAAACCCTGGGCTTCAAGATAGAGGAATTGTAAACCGTATTTAATCATCAATTTACTTGACATCCCCCTATGCCAAATTGTATATTTGCGCTCTTTGAAAAATATCCAAATAAAGCTACATGAAATTATCAAACTTCAACTTTGAATTACCAAAGGAACTATTGGCCGAATATCCTGCAGAAAACAGGGACGAATCCAAATTAATGGTCATTCATAGGGAAACCGGAAAGATTGAGCATAAAATGTTCAAAGACCTTATCGATTATTTTGATGAGGGAGATGTGATGGTCTTGAACAATACCAAGGTATTTCCGGCACGTTTGTACGGTAACAAAGAGAAAACAGGAGCCCGGATTGAGGTCTTTTTGTTGCGTGAGCTAAATCAAGAGCAACGGCTCTGGGATGTTTTGGTGGATCCCGCACGAAAAATTCGAATTGGGAACAAGCTTTATTTTGGAGATGATGAAAGTTTGGTGGCTGAGGTGATTGACAATACCACTTCTCGAGGACGAACATTACGTTTCCTTTATGACGGATCGTATACCGATTTTCGCAGAAAACTTCGTGAGTTGGGAGAAACGCCACTGCCTAAATACATCAAAAGGGGAGTTGAGCCGGAAGATGAAGAACGTTACCAAACTATCTATGCCAAGCACGAAGGAGCTGTGGCGGCACCAACTGCTGGACTTCACTTTTCAAAACACTTGTTGAAACGGTTGGAAATAAAAGGGGTTGATTTCGCTGAGGTTACGCTACACGTAGGTTTGGGCACTTTTAATCCTGTTGAGGTGGAGGATTTGTCCAAGCACAAAATGGACAGTGAGGAGTTGGTCATTGATGAAAAGGCGACTGAGGTGGTGAACAACGCCAAGCAAAACAAGAAAAAAGTATGTGCTGTGGGAACGACCGTCATGCGAGGTCTGGAAAGTGCGGTTTCGTCTGAACATACCTTGAACACTTTTGAGGGATGGACGAACAAGTTCATCTTCCCTCCTTACGATTTCAGCATCGCAAATTGTATGATTACCAATTTTCACCTTCCAAAATCAACGCTGTTGATGATGGTGTCCGCATTTATCGGTCATGATTTGATGAAAAAAGCATACAAGCAAGCGATTTTGGAGCAGTATCGTTTCTATTCTTACGGAGACGCCATGCTGATTCTTTAAAATTGAATCACAAAGAATTATAATTATCCCGGATGGCTATTGGCCGTTCGGGATTTTTCTTGACTATCTTTAGTTTGTGGAAACCAAGAAGAAGGACATTAGGGCATTGACCAAGCAGCAATTGCGGGACTTTTTTGTTGAGGAAGGCGATAAAGCGTTTCGAGGCAATCAAGTATATGAATGGCTATGGCAAAAGTCAGCCCATTCGTTCGATGCCATGACCAATATTTCCAAGGAGACCCGCAAAATGTTGGAAGATAACTTCGTTATCAACCATATAAAGGTGGATCAGATGCAGCGTAGCTCCGACGGGACTATCAAAAATGCTGTACGACTGCATGACGGGCTGATTGTGGAATCTGTATTGATTCCAACCGAAACAAGGACAACCGCCTGTGTGTCCAGCCAAGTGGGATGTAGCTTGGATTGCAGGTTCTGTGCTACGGCGCGCTTAAAGCGCATGCGAAACTTGAATCCGGATGAGATTTATGACCAAGTGGTGGCCATAGATAATGAAAGTCGCCTGTATTTTGACAGGCCGCTGAGCAATATTGTTTTTATGGGGATGGGTGAACCCTTGATGAATTATAACAATGTGCTTAAAGCAATTGAAAAAATCACTTCCCCTGAGGGTTTGGGCATGTCCCCAAAACGCATTACAGTGTCCACATCTGGAGTACCTAAAATGATTAAAAAGATGGCAGATGAGGAGGTGAAATTCAAGTTGGCGGTCTCGCTGCATTCGGCCATCGATGAGGTACGCACTTCCATTATGCCTTTTAATGCTGCTTTTCCCTTAAAAGATCTTCGGGAGGCGCTGCAATATTGGTACAACAAGACCAAAAACAGGATTACCTACGAGTATGTGGTCTGGGAGGGTATCAACGATACCCAAGAGGCAGTGGATGCCCTGGTTAAATTCTGCAAATTTGCCCCATCCAAAGTGAATTTAATTGAGTACAATCCTATTGACGATGGCGAATTTCAACAAGCCTCCGACGAGGCCATCGATAGGTACATAAACACTTTGGAGCAACACGGAATCACGGTTACCGTCCGCAGATCACGAGGTAAGGATATCGATGCCGCTTGCGGGCAATTGGCCAATAAAAGCTAACTATAAGGTGATTTCAACATGCCGTCGCATTCTGGAGTGATGTCCAAAATCATCTTCCATGCTATAGGCACAAATCAACCATATTTTGTCCCCTTTTTTAAGATCTAAATGGTAGTCATCGGTGGATTCCACAGGTAAAGAAAATGTAATCGTAGTTCTCCCCTGTTTTTCCCAGCCGTGGTAATTTTTGATTTGGGATTTTGATCCTAATGATTTGACTGGTTTTGGGTTTCCAGCACTGACAACATAGAAGTCTTCTGCTTGAACCCCATCCTCGGTTACACCAATCATGACTAAGTTGCTGTTCACAATATTGTTTTTGGTATTGAATCCTAGCGCAACCCATCCATCATCCGGTGCCGAGGCCGTAAATGCTATTTGACCCTCCTTGTGTTCCCAGCTTATTTGCATGCGTTCCACTTGAATCTGGTTCTTTTCATTTTGGGCGGAAAGGCTCGTGGAGATAATAAAACCAATCAGCAACAGGGGTAAAAACTTCATGCTCAAAACATTTGATGCAACTAAAATATGGGGCAGTGAATTATTTTGCTCATAACGATCAGTTAAAAGATCTTGATAAGTATCTTTGGCGTCAGCATGAAGGTAGTTTCGCAGATTCGGGAGCCTATTGAACAAGAAATGGAACTTTTTGAGGAAAAATTCCTTAAGTCCATGTCCTCCAAAGTGGCTTTATTCAACCGCATTACCTATTACATTGTCAATCGAAAGGGGAAGCAAATGCGCCCTATGTTCGTGTTTTTAACGGCTAAACTTTTAAATGGAGAAGTCAATGAGCGCACCTATTGTGGTGCATCCATAATCGAATTGATTCACACGGCGAGTTTGGTACATGATGATGTGGTCGATGACAGCCATAAGCGGCGCGGCTTTTTTTCCATCAATGCACTTTGGAAAAACAAGATTGCGGTTTTAGTAGGGGATTTTCTCTTCTCGAAAGGTGTTTTGGTAGCGCTTGAAAATAAAGACTACGATTTACTGCATATCATTTCCGATGCGGTAAAGGATATGAGCGAAGGGGAATTGCTTCAAATTGAAAAAGCGCGATTGCTCGATATTACCGAGGATGTCTACTATGATATCATCCGTCAAAAAACAGCAACACTGATTGCAGCATGTTGTAGTATGGGAGCTTGTTCTGTAAGGCCAGATTCCGAACATGTGGAGACCTTTAGAAAATTTGGGGAATTATGTGGGATGGCGTTCCAAATCAAAGATGATCTATTCGATTACGGTGCGGAAAAGATTGGAAAACCTACGGGGATCGATATCAAAGAACAAAAAATGACCCTTCCGTTGATTTATGCCCTCAATCAAAGTGACAAGGAGAAAAAGCGTTGGCTGATCAATTCCATTAAAAATCACAATAAGGACAAAAAAAGGGTCAAAGAGGTCATTGCCTACGTTAAGGAAAAGGGCGGTCTCGACTATGCCGTTACCAAAATGCTTTCCTTTAAGGACGAAGCCTTGGCCTTGCTACAAAACTACCCCGATTCCGAATACAAAAGCGCGTTGACCTTGATGGTCAACTATGTTGTGGACAGGAAAAAATAACTTTTTCCAAAAAAGTCAGAGACCCAGACAACCTTTTTGCCGACTTCCTCGTCTATCTTTATAGAAAACAAATCGGGAACCACTTTTGAAGATTGTGTCGTTACATGCCAATGAAAAGCTTTTGATCAAAAAGGCAATTGTAGGAAATCCGCAGGCCCAAAAGCTGCTGTATGAAAAACATGCGCCTAAAATGCTGAGTGTCTGTCGACAGTATATCAAAGATTTGCAGTTCGCTGAAGATGTCATGGTGGGAGGATTTGTGAAGGTTTTTAGGAGTCTGGATACTTTCCAACACAAAGGTAGTTTTGAAGGTTGGATTCGGCAGATTATGGTTAGGGAGAGCATTTCATACCTGAGAAAAAGGCAATTTGTAGTATACGATGACGAGCTGTGCGAATCACAATCCAAAGAAAATGACACTGGTACATCGCTGTTGGATGTTGAATATGTGCAAGGGTTGATTGACGGGCTCCCAGAAGGATATAAAATGGTATTCCTGCTCTACGCAATCGAAGGCTACAAACACCATGAAATTGCTGGGATATTGCAGATTTCTGAAGGAACATCCAAATCACAATTGTTTAAAGCGAGAAAAATGCTGCAAGAAAATTTGACCCTAAAAGGGATGTCACCTCGAGCAGAGTCTAGAGGTAAATAGATGAGTTATGGATAAATTGGAAAAACATGTCAAGGAAAAGCTCGAAGAACGAAGAATAGCACCTTCTTCGAAGGCATGGGACAGCATTTCGTCCCAAATTCCTGAAACTAAAAAATCACCAGGAAAGAAATGGCTGCCCTATGCAATCGCTGCCAGTTTTATTGGTACGCTAATGGTCTCCATACTTTTTTTGACTGGTAATGAGGTAGAAGAAAACGCGGTCGAAGTAGTGAACCAGGATTCAACAAAAATCGAGAAAAGCATACCTGAAACCAATGATTTTAATCTACCTGTGCGTCAAGCAAAAGAAACCCAGGTGGTAGCGGTGGATACTGAAAAAACATTTATTGAAGAATCAAAATCAACTATCACCTTGGAAGAAGTACCTAAAGTAGTTACGGAAAGTCAGGAACAAACTTTCCAAGATGATTTCAAGAGGGAATCAAACGAAATAATTGACCAGAAGGTCAAGGAGGTAATCGCGCAGGTAGCGTTCTTGGAAAATGGGAATACCGAGGTCAGCGAGGCTGAAGTGGACTCATTGTTAAGGGCGGCACAAATGCAAATTCTAACCGAGGAACTGTTCGAAGACGATAATATTGACCCTATGGTCTTACTCGCCCAGGCCGAGGATGAGCTGGACGAATCGTTCAGAGAACAAATCTTTGATGCACTTAAGGACGGTTACTCCAAACTGCGCACGGCTGTGGCCGACCGGAACAATTAAACGAAACTATTCATCAATCAAAATTTTCTTACTGCTCCCTCCCTAACTTTTGGGAGGGGAGCGGAAAGGAGTAAAATCAAAAAACGATCATGAGAACCATTACTTTGTATCTAGCCGGACTGATTCTGATACTATTGTCACAACAACTTTATGGACAGGAGAGGTATGAGCGAAAAATTGCCATTCTGAAAGAGCAGAAGGAAAAAATCATGGAACAGGAGAAGGAGGCGCTAAAGTTTGAAATTGAGGACATCAACAAACGACTTAAGGACCGTGATATCTCTAAAGAAGAAGCTAAGATTCTAAAAGAGGCAGCCGCCAAAAAAAGAGCACTGAACATTGAAAACCGCATTGCCATTATTGATAACCAAATCTCCCTTTTGGAGCGCAATGACGGTGACACCTTTGCATCAATCGAGGTGGATACAGTGGAGGTGGATCGAGCTGGTTTTTACATTGATATCAATGGAGACCCCATATTTTTTTCCAAATCGAGGAGATGGCGAAGGGATATCAAATACGATCGCCGAACCTATTCCGATTTTGTTTTTGCCATTGGCCTCAATAATGCGTTGATTGAGGGTCAATCGTTGGATGATTCACCTTACCGAATTGGGGGGAGCCGATTTTTTGAAATGGGCTGGCAATGGCGTACCCGGGTCTTTCGAAATTCCAACTGGCTGCGGTTCCATTACGGATTTTCGTTTCAGTTCAATGGATTAAAGCCTGATGACAACCAGATTTTTGTGCAGAACGGAGACCAAACAACCTTGGAGGAGTTCGAGTTTGAATTGGATAAGTCAAAACTGCGGATGGACAATCTTGTGTTTCCGATCCATCTCGAATTTGGACCTTCACGCTTCCGCGAAACCGAAAAAAGTATTCGTTATTCCATTCAAAACCAATTCCGTTTTGGAATAGGGGGGTATGGTGGATTTAACCTTGGAACACGACAAAAATTAAAATACACCCGTGATGGGGAGCAGGTAAAAGACAAGTTCAAAAGGGATTACAATACAAGCGATTTAATTTATGGTGTGAGTGCATATGCCGGATTTGATGGTATTCAACTGTATGTGAAATACGATTTGAACCCCATTTTTAAAGATGCGATGGTGGATCAACATAATATTTCCTTGGGCCTTCGGTTCGATCTTTAACCTAAATGTCACATCGAGCGTCCGCCCGGATGACGCGTTCGGACGGGCAGTCTAGATGTGACATTTGTTATTTGTGTTATAACGATTTTATGGCCCGTTCCATCTCTTGGCTGAATTCTTCCTTATAATAAACCCGCTTGCAATGCGAACATTCTACATATCGTGAAGTGTTGATGGTAAACAAGGGAATCCAAAAAAGATGAAAATAATTGGGCTGCGAAATGGTAGTCAAGGTTCCTGTTTGCGAACAATACGGGCAGGAAACATTTGGTAGTGTTCGGGTCTGTTGTTTTCCAGGTCGGGTGCCGAAGAAGAGAATCATCGATTGATTTTTTTGGTTTTCTTCTTGAAAAAGAATTTGACCCTTCGAATTTATGAAATGTTGGTGTATATCAAGAAATGATAAATTGGAATCATAGTACATTCAAACGTACTATTCAATAATTGGAATCAAGCCCCGTACCCCCATATCGACTACCATGTCACCTTCGGTGGGTTCAAATGTGCCGTTGCGATTCGAATCCATCCATTCAAAACTGTTATTAATGGAAATGGAGCATATTATAACAACATCTTCGGTTTCATCACCGGTAATCTCAAACGGCGTTTTGAAGGTTCCGGTTACGAGACAGGATCCAGGAGGAATAGGTGAAAATTCGCTTATGGGATTTGGAACGGTAGTGGTATTGGGCGGCGCTTGTCCCTCTAAAACGGAAATACCGGAAACATCGGCTTCAAAGGCCCAATATCCTTGCAACTTATTGCCGTTTACGGTTACTGTTTGGTCCTTTACCTTAAAGGATTCGATATAGGTGTTGGCACCGACAAAGGATGCGATGGTGCCATTGAAATCGAAATTTTCGGCCCGAAACGCTATGCTGTAGTTTTGATAAGAAAGCGAAATCCTCAAAAATTGATACACCCCGGGAGGAGTGTTTCTCAAATCCGTTTCGAAAAAAACTTCACCATCCGCTGCATATAGGGCTTGATCAAAATCTATGGCCTCGGCACCGCCTTTGTTGGTCACGGGACTTTCATAAACTTGTGTGCCGTTATAAGCGGGGATGTCATTTTTTTTGGCCAGTTCTATATAATGCGCTCCCATAAGATTAAAAGTTGGTGTTTGCGCCGCATGTCCTGGGGGGATGGACTGGGGTTCTCCAAAGTTCCCCAAACGTTCTTGTTCGGGGTCGAATTTGAATTTAAAGATGAGTTTAGGTCCTTCGATGGATTCCTTATCCTTGCTGCAAGAGAAGAAAAGCATCAGGAATAGTGTTATCAAAAGAATAAGGCCAACAAGAATTCGTCTACTCAACAGTTTAATCATAAATTTTTTCTTTGAAGAAAACTCATCAAAATCTTTGAAAATAGGCAAGGTCAATTTATAATTGGCCTATATGATCTGATAAAAACACAATTCCATAAAAAATTGTTTTTTAGCTACCTTTAAAGGCTTATAATTTCTAAGGATTGATTTCAAAGACCACTATAGATCAAGTGTATGATACCGCTCGCGTAGAGGAGGTCATCGGTGATTTTGTACAGCTGAAAAAGTCAGGCTCCAATTTTAAAGGGTTGAGTCCTTTTACTGACGAGCGTACCCCCAGTTTTATGGTATCGCCCGTGAAACAGATTTGGAAGGACTTCAGTAGTGGAAAAGGGGGAAATGTGGTCGCTTTTTTGATGGAACACGAACATTTTACCTATCCTGAAGCCATAAAGTACCTTGCTAAAAAATACAACATTGAAATAGAGGAGACCGAACGCACCGATGAGGAAAAGGAGCAGGCCAATGAGCGCGAAAGTATGTACCTGGTCTCCGAGTTTGCCCAAAAAAACTTCTCGGAAACGCTTTGGGAAACCGAGCCTGGGAAAGCCATAGGCCTTACTTATTTTAAGGAACGGGGCTTTACGGATGAGACCATTAAAAAGTTCGGCTTGGGTTATGCCCTGGACGAATGGGAGGCGTTTACCAAAACGGCCTTGGAAAAAGGCTATCAATTGGAATTTTTGGAAAAAACGGGCCTTACCATAGTAAAGGAACAAGCTGGGGGCGAATCCCGAAAATTTGATCGCTTTAAAGGACGGGTGTTGTTTCCCATTCATTCCATGAGCGGACGTGTGCTTGGTTTTGGAGGCCGTATCCTAACCAATGACAAAAAGGCCGCCAAATATCTGAATTCCCCGGAAAGCGACATTTACCATAAAAGTAAAGTGCTCTATGGCATTTATTATGCAAAACAGGCCATTGCCAAGGAGGACAATTGCTATCTGGTCGAGGGATATACCGATGTGATTCAGATGTATCAGCGCGGAGTGCAAAACGTGGTCGCTTCCAGTGGAACAGCTTTGACTCCGGAGCAGATACGATTGATCAATCGACTTACCAAAAATATTACCGTGCTTTTTGATGGGGACGCTGCTGGACTTCGGGCATCACTTCGTGGTATCGATCTTATTTTGGAGCAAGGCATGAATGTAAAGGTGTGCACCTTCCCCGAAGGAGAAGACCCTGATAGTTTCGCCAAAACCAATACCTACGAGGACTTGGTGCTCTATCTAGAAGAAAATGCCAAGGATTCCATCCAGTTTAAAACCTCGATTTTAGCGGAGGAGGCTGCCAATGACCCCATTAAACGAGCCGATACCATTAGGGAAATTGTGAATAGCATCAGCAAGATTCCTGATCGCATCAAAAAGGAAGTCTATATTCAGGAATGTGCTAAAATGATGCATATTTCTGAAGAGGTGCTATACAATACTTTAGCGCAAATTGATAAAAAAGGCTTTGCGGATGCCGCTAAAAAACAAAAACAGGAACAAAAAGCCTTTGAGGTTGTAAAAAATGATCGGGTTACCGAAAAAGTGGACGTGCAGTATGAGTTGGAGCGGAAAATCATTGAAATGCTATTGCTGTACGGAGATCAAAAACAGGAGTTTGAGGATTTGGTCTTGAAGGAAAACGACGAAGGGGATTTGGTGCTTGAACCGGAAATTGTGGAGGCCAAAGTGTATGAAAAGGTATATTTGGATCTTCAGGAAGATGAGATTGAACTTACCAATGAACAGTTTAAGGCCATTTATTACAAACTGATAGAAGATTTAAACGAGCGGGATGAATTTACGGTTAACACATTTTTGTCGTCACTAGATCAAGAATTGGTGGGCGAGGTATCATCCATATTGATGGAGGAGGAGCGTTATGCATTGCACGATTGGGCACGAAAAGATATCTATCCGAAGGAAAAAGGACATGGCGTGGCACAATTGGTCGGTGAGACCATCCTCACCCTTCGTTGTAATTTAATCAAGACCCGAATCAAACAATTGCAAAAACATACCGAGGGAAACAACGGGAACAATGATGAGGTCTTGGAGGAAATTGTTAACTATTTGCAATTGAACAAGCTGTTGAATGCCAAATTAAATAGGGTGCTTTCCTAAAAAAGAAATCCCGAACAAATGCCGGGATTTAAATTCGTAAGCCGTTAGGCACTATTAATAAAGCTCCAAAGCTTTAGCCTGTTGTAACAAATCGACCAAATTATCCACGTTCAATTTTTTCATCAAGCGTGCTTTATAGGTGCTTACGGTCTTTTCGTTTAGATTCAATCCTTCGGCAACTTCCTTGTTACGTTTTCCACTGGCCAAAAGCTTCAATACTTCCACTTCCCTAGAGGAAAGTTTTCTAAAGAATCTTCGTGGCTTTTGCGTGCCTTCATCAAAGGCAAGTCGTTGGGCCAGCTCGTTGGTGATGAACATATTGCCTTCACTTACTTTTCGCACTGCGGAGATCACATAATCCAAATCAGCGGTCTTGGAAAGGTATCCAAAAGCTCCGGCACGGATGGTACTCAATGCATATACATCTTCAGATTGACCACTGTACATTAGGGATTTTACATTGGGAAACTCCTGCTTCATTTTTCTCAAGGTGGCAATACCGTTGATTTCAGGAATGTCCATTTCGAGCATAACTACGTCTGGAGTAACCTTTTCTAGCGTTTTGAAAAGCTCAGTAGTAGTGGAAACATCAGCAATGACCTCAATATCTGAGCTAGATTCGAGCACTTGTTTGATACCAAGTCGAACTATGGGATGGTTGTCAGCTATTAATACTTTTATCATTTGGTTCGGGTTTTATTCTACGTTAGTACTTAATTACTTACGCGGCGTGACGAGCAAGATAACAATTTGAGGACGTAAAACTCTAATTTTTTTCTTAAAACCACAGAATTTCTGGGGTTTTTTTCGTCTTAAGCTGGGTTTTTTGGGTTAAAAGGTCATTTCAACTGCTCAGGGATTTCACAAATGGGTATAGGAATCATCTTATGTTTGTTCGCAGTATTAAACTTTTTATAGATAGCGAATACTTCTTTATCTCTGTCAGAAAAATCTTTTACAGTTTTCCCCTCCTCATCCATCCTCATGGCCCATTCCAATTCTGGATAGGAAGCACCTATCTGATCTTCGTCCGTCCTGCTGTCGCCCCAAAGGCCATCCGTAGGTGCAGCATCCATAATATCCTGATTGACGCCCAAAACCCTTCCAAGCTCATAAACTTCTGTTTTTAATAAATCTGCAATTGGACTCAAATCCACACCTCCATCCCCATATTTGGTGTAGAATCCAATACCGAAATCCTCTACCTTATTACCTGTTCCTGCTACTAAATACCCTTTTAGGGCGGCAAAATAATATAAGGTGGTCATACGGAGGCGTGCCCTGGTATTGGCCAACGACATAAAGCGTTGTTCCTCATCCTCAACCTTGGGAAACGAAGCGACCAAACTGTCAAACACAGGAGTAAGGTTAACAGGCTGCCTTTTTACATTCGGGAAATGTTTTGTCAACCAATTGATGTGCCTATCGGCACGGGTAACCTGATTTTCACCCTGGTGAATGGGCATTTCAACGCAGAGAAGATCTAGTCCTGTTTTGGCACAGAGTGTAGAGGTAACCGCTGAGTCTATGCCCCCGGAAACCCCAATAACGAATCCCTTACAATTGGCCTGGGTTGCATAGTCCTTTAACCATTTCACAATATGTTCGATTACCTTTTCAGTTTGCATAGTATTCTATTTTGATTCAAAAAATTACCTTTGTGCCCTGTAAATTTAAATGCTGCAGTGCTAAAAATGAAGAGCTTCCTTAAATACTTTGAATTGCCGGTATTGGCGGGTTTCTTTTTTTTCTTTTTGCTACTGCCCACTGGATGTAAAAAAACTGGTAAGACTGCTGGGGAGGTTTCCAAAATCCCTATCGATTTGACCATACATAGGTTCGATAGGGAATTTGCAGATGCTACCGCGGATGATATCCCAAAACTTAAATCCAAATATCCCTATTTGTTTCCAAACCAATTTCCAGACAGTGTTTGGATTGCCAAGCTAACCGATACCATCCAATTGGAGTTGTCGGAAGAAGTGGACAAGGCTTTTGGAGATTTTCAAACGGAGACCGAAGATTTGGAGTCCCTTTTTCAATATGTGGTCCATTACTTTCCAAAATATAAAGTGCCCAAGGTGGTTACCCTGACATCTGACGTACGCTTTGAGGACAGAGTAATTCTGACTGATTCATTGCTTTTATTAGGGTTGGACAACTATTTGGGAAAGGATCACCATTTTTATCAAGGTATCCAGCGTTACATTGCGAATGGACTCGACAAGCGGTTCCTTACTTCGGATGTGGCCAGTGCCGTGGGCAAAAAACTGATCAAGTACCCTAGAAATCGCACATTTCTATCCCGTATGGTGTACTATGGGAAAGAACTCTATTTGAAGGATAAACTGCTCCCAAACATATCTGATGCCCAAAAAATTGGATATGCTCCAGAAGAAATGGAATGGGCTAAGGCCAATGAAGAACAGATTTGGCGCTATTTTGTTGAACAAGAGTTGTTGTACAGCACTGATCCAAAATTGGATAGACGATTTCTAGACCCGGCTCCGTTTTCCAAGTTTCAATTGGCACTTGATAATGAGTCTCCAGGAAGATTGGGGAGGTACATGGGATGGCAAATCGTAAGGTCTTTTATGGAGAAGAATGAAATCTCATTACCCCAGCTTTTAGAGTTGCCAGCGGACGAAATTTTTAAAAAATCAAATTACAAACCGAAAAAATAGATGGCAGTAGCACATACTTCAGAAATAAAATTGACGGTGGAATTGGATGAGAATCGAGTTCCAGAAGCATTACATTGGTCCGCAGAGGATGGTGGAATCGAAAATGAGGAGGCCAAAGCGATGATGCTATCCGTATGGGATAGTAAAAACAAAGAGTCATTAAAAATTGACCTTTGGACCAAAGATATGCCTGTGGATGAAATGAAAATATTTTTCCATCAGACCTTGGTTACCATGACAGACACCTTCATGAAGGCCACCCAAGATGAGAAAATGACCGCCACAATGAAGGACTTTTGCGATTACTTTGCGGAAAAGTTGGAGTTGAAGCAATAGCTCCTAAGACAAGGGCTGATCCAGTTTATTGAATCGATCACGATCACTTCCTCTTAAATCCAAAATTCGCTCTATTTTGGCCTTTGTGGGCCTGAGTAACAAAAAATAGAGAATGAGCATGGATGAAATTACCAAAAAAATGAGATTCCGTGTTTGAAGAAAAACAATTACACTGAACAAAGTTGCTGCCTCTAGCAATAAATATTTTACGATGGATACAGTTTGAAATCTGATAAGTTTTTGCCTGAGACTACTCGCCGAAGGAATATTTTTAATGGTCTGTCTAAAAATGAAATTTCCCAAAAGGATTCCACCTAAAGCAAAGCATGGAACTACAATTAAAAAAAGCTCGTCCGTTTCGGATAGACTGATAATCTTTTTTTCAGTTTCCTTGAATGCAATAATGGCAAACACAATTGGTCCAATGGTCAATGACATATGTAAGATGGAGATGTTTTCCAGAAACCTTTTAGGGGTAATTGGAGTAGGTTGATTTTTCATGAATTAGGAAATTATGAAACTGTCAACATAAAGAAAGGTAAAAACCATACTGGCGTGGTATACCAATTGACCAAAACCCAATTTGGAATCAAAAACGTAGGGTTTGGGTTGATGGTTTTCTTTTTGACCCTTTTGTACGGAGCTGAGAAAAAGGAGTTTCCTATGTTGATTTAGCGCTATTTTTGACTCATGAAAAAGAAAAGCTCACAAAAACTCCTATTTGTATACAACGCCAATTCTGGGGCTCGGAATGCTATTTTGGATAGTATGCACAAAGTCTTCAGCCCATCTACTTACGATTGCAATCTTTGCGATATTACCTATGGACTGGTCTCGGAAAATCGTACCTGGAAAAAGTTCCGACAAGATAGTCCACATGCCATGGTGTTTTTGCATAAGGATGAATTTGCTAAAAAATATGCTTCCAAGTTCGGTCATAAATTTACCTTTCCCATAGTGCTTACCGAAGGTGAGAGTGGGTTGGAGGTATTGATTCCGACAGAGGAACTGAATGAACTGAAAACCGCGCATGCTCTGGTACGTCTGGTAAAGAATCGAACGGTTTAGAGTTTCCGATTCAGGAATATTGGCACATCAAGATTGTGCAAAAAACTCCGTATTGATATTATCAATATAAGCCAATAATTCTTCGCGACCCAAACGGTTCGCAGAAGAAGTGGTAAAATGTGGAGGTACTTCGGCCCATGCGCCGTCCAACAATTTTTGGAGATAAGCCTCGGTCTGTTGTTCAATGACGGTGGGTTTTAGCTTATCGGCTTTAGTAAAAACTATAGCAAAAGGTATTTCATTGGTGCCGAGCCATTCCATAAATTCCAAATCAATGGGTTGCGGGTCGTGTCGGATATCGACCAGTACAAAGGCACTGACCAATTGTTTGCGTTTTTGGAAATATTCCGTGATATATTTTTGAAACGTTTTTTTATCCTTTTTGGATACGCGGGCGTATCCATATCCTGGTAAATCGACCAAAAACCAGTTGTTATTGATTTTAAAGTGGTTGATGAGCTGTGTTTTTCCCGGTCTGCCCGAAGTTTTCGCCAGCCCTTTCCGTTCCACCAACATATTGATCAATGATGATTTGCCTACATTGGATCGCCCAATAAAGGCATATTCCGGTAGCGGCTCATTTGGACACTTGGCCACATTGGAATTGCTCATCACAAATTCGGCCGAGGTAATTTTCACGATTTAAAAATTGCGTTTGGCCAACCAGTCCTCAAGAACACGGTTAAACTCATCAGGATGCTCCATCATGGGGGCATGCCCACATTTTTCGATCCAAAAAAGATCGGAGTCGGGCAAAAGCTCATGAAATTCCTTAGCAACTTCTGGAGGAGTTACAGAATCATTTTCACCCCAAATAATACAAGTGGGGGTGTTCATGTGTGGTAGGTCTTTGGACATATTGTGCCGAATGGCACTTTTGGCTATGGCGAGGGTCTTTACCAATTTCATTCGATCGTTTACCGTGGCGAACACTTCGTCAACAATTTCCTTAGTGGCAATAGCAGGATCGTAGAACACGTCCTCGGCTTTCTTTTTAATAAACTCGTAATCGCCACGCTTGGGATAGCCATCCCCCATGGCGCTCTCATAAAGTCCAGAACTACCTGTAATCACCAGGGCCTTCACCATTTCAGGAAACATTTTGGTGTGTAGTAGACCAATATGACCTCCCAATGAATTTCCCAAAAGGATCACATCCTTCAACCCTTTATACTCAATGAAACTCTCTAAAAACTTCGCGAAGTTTTTAACAGTGGTCTTGAGCATGGGCATGTCGTAAATCGGGAGTTCAGGAATCAAGACCTTGTATCCTTTTGATGGGAAATAGTCCGATACGCCCTGAAAGTTGCTCAGTCCTCCCATAAGGCCATGCAATATGATCATGGGGGTGCCTTCGCCTTTCTCAATGTAGCGGTATTTGTCTTCCTGTATGATTTGGTCTTCCATCTAAGTTAGTTGATCTGGAACGGCAAATATAGGCAATTCACAGCACACCGATTTTTGCTTTGCAACTACCATGAAATAAGAGTTTTTCAAGGATATGCCACAGTAAAAAGGTGCTTGTAATTATACTAAGGGTCTTTTTTCATCCAAAATTCAGGTTTTTCATCGAAAAGTGGAGAATTTATTAACAAATGTGTTTTTAAGTGGAGAAATGTGGAAATAAAATCTATATATTTGAGTTATAGTTCTAACCAATTGATTTCTAGTGACCCATATAATTGGACAACACGATTGTAAAGCTGATGCCAAAGGGAGGGTGATATTGCCCATTTCCCTAAAGAATCAGTTGTTGCCTGTTTTGAACGAGGGTTTCGTTATCAAACGATCTGTTTTTCAGCAGTGTTTGGAGCTGTATCCCAAGAGCGAATTTGATGCTTTGATGCAAAAGGTCATGAAGAAAAGCAAGATCAATCGAAAGTACGATGCCTTCGTACGGAACTTCGTGGCAGGTATGAAAGAACTCACGATTGATGGGGATACGGGACGGCTTCAAATTCCCAAAAATCTTGTTGCCTATGCCGAGATAGAAAAGGAGGTCGTGCTGAATGCGGTTTTTGATAAAATAGAAATCTGGAACAAGGAAAAGTACGAAGCAGTCTTGGAGAAAGGGGAGAAGGACTATGCGGATTTGGCGGAGGAGATTTTTGCTGACGATGACTAGCCAATATCACGATCCCGTACTACTGCAGGAGTCGGTGGACGGATTGAACATAAAAACAAATGGGGTGTATGTTGATGTCACTTTTGGCGGTGGGGGGCATTCCAGGGAGATTTTGAAAAGGTTGGGGGATGATGGGAGGTTGTTTGCATTCGATCAAGACGAAGATGCGCTGGAAAACACAATTGAGGATGAAAGATTTCAGCTGATCAACCAAAATTTCAGATATCTCAAACAATATTTAAAGTTCTATGGCATTCGGAAAGTTGATGGAATCTTGGCGGATTTTGGAGTTTCTTCCCATCAGTTTGATGAGGCAGACCGAGGATTCTCGATTCGTTTTGACGCCGATTTGGACATGCGGATGAACAGAAACGAGGAACTGTCGGCCTATGAGGTGGTCAATTCCTATTCCCAAGAAAAGTTGTCGGAGGTTTTATTTCAATATGGTGAACTGCGGAATGCAAATGCCATAGCGAAGGCCATTGTAGTGTCAAGGTCGGAAGCTCCCCTAAAAACCACCACGCAACTTAAAAAGGTATTGCAACGGTTTTTGCCCAAGATGAAAGAGAACAAGATTCTGGCACAAATCTATCAGGCCATTCGGATTGAGGTCAATCAAGAAATGGAAGTGCTCCGGGAATTTTTGTTGCAGGTGCCGGAGGTTTTGGAGAAAGGTGGACGGTTGAGCTTGATCAGCTACCATTCCTTGGAAGATCGTTTGGTGAAACGATTTATACGAGATGGAAGATTTGAAGGAGAAGCTGAAAAGGATTTCTACGGGAATGTCAATGTGCCTTTGAAAAAAGTTGGAGGGTTGATTGTGCCATCAGCAGAAGAAATTGCAAAGAACAACCGAGCTAGAAGTGCGAAACTTCGAATTGCTGAACGAATTTGAAATTACAGGGACTTTGTCACACTGAGCCAGTCGAAGTGTGACACTTAAGAAAAAAAGGAGGACTCAAAATGAAAAAAGGATTGTTGGACATATTAAAGGGAAAGTTTTTAGTGAGTGGTGATGCCCCAAAAAATTGGATGTTCCTATTGTTCGCCTCCTTTTTGGCTGCGATGATGATTTCCAGTAGCCACAATGCCGATAAAAAAGTACATGAGATCGCTGCGCTTAGCGAAGAGGTAAGAAAACTCAAAAGTGAATTCTTTGAGCATCGATCCACCGTGCAGCAATTAAAGTTGGAATCTTCCTTAAGGGAGTCTGTCGCGGAAGAAGGTCTAGTGCCATCGGAAAATCCACCACAAAAAATCAAAGTAACGTCTGAGAAGTAAATGGCGATATCGGAAAAAAATATCATGAATAGGCTGTACCTCGTAGCAGGGTGCCTTTTAGTGTTTTCGATTGTCGTTGTCACAAAGTTGGTGGACATTCAAATGATAAAAGGTGAGGACTACAAGGAATTGGCCCTGAACAAGACCGAGAAAATGTTCACCATTGAGCCGAATCGCGGAAACCTGTATTCCGACGACGGTAGTTTGTTGGCTGCTTCCGTTCCAAAATATGAGATCCGTTTTGACGCGAAAACGGTATCCCAGGAAAACTTTCAAAATCATGTTGCGGCCTTGTCGGACTCTTTAGGGAACCTTTTCAACAGGCCATCCTCTTATTATCGCCAGTTATTCCGAAAGGCAAGGGCGAATGGTAATCGCTACAAATTGGTGGCTAGAAATGTAGATTATTTGGACTATGTGCGCATAAAGCAATTTCCATTGTTCGAATTGGGTCCATATAAAGGTGGATTTATTGAGACGCACAAGGTAGTTCGGGAATACCCGCTGGGTAAAATGGCTGCTCGGAGCATCGGCTATGAACGGGTTGATGAAAATGGTTATTACACCAGAGTAGGTCTCGACGGTGCCTTCGGGGAACCCTATCTACGTGGCAAGGAGGGCAAACGTTTAAAGCAAAAGATAGCCAAAGGACAATGGAAACCCGTGGGGTTGGACAATAT
>JANQRD010000040.1 GCA_028284725.1 Allomuricauda sp.
GGATAAAAGGAAAATTTGAGGAAAAACCTTCTGGAATCGTTGGGATTGGTGGTGGCACGCTGTTGGACTTGGCAAAGGCAGTGTCCATTCTTTTAAATAACAACGGTCTTGCACAAGATTATCAAGGATGGGATTTGGTAACAAAACCATCGCTGTACCATGTGGGCATCCCTACCATTAGTGGTACAGGTGCTGAAGTCTCTAGGACTACGGTCTTACTTGGACCAGAGAAAAAACTGGGCATAAATTCTGATTTTACCACATATGACCAGGTGGTTCTAGATCCCAATCTGACTAAAACGGTACCCAAGGAACAATGGTTTTATACTGGCATGGATTGTTTTATCCACTGTGTTGAATCGTTAAATGGTACCTATCTAAATGCGTTTAGCCAAAGTTATGGGGAAAAAGCCTTAGAACTGTGTAAGGAGGTATTTCTTGACAATCTTTCAGAATCAGAATCCAGGGATAAACTCATGATGGCTTCATGGCATGGGGGCATGAGCATCGCCTATTCGCAAGTTGGTATAGCACACGCCATGAGCTATGGGCTGTCCTATCTTTTGGGAATAAAACATGGTATCGGAAATTGCATAGTCTTCCAACATCTTGAAGAATATTATCCTGAGGGAGTGAAGTTGTTCAAACAAATGTTGGAAAAGCACGACATTGACCTACCTCAGGGAGTCTGCTCCAACTTGACCCAAAACGATTTTGATGTCATGGTCAATGTGGCTTTGGGAATGGAGGCCCTATGGGAAAATGCGCTGGGAAGCGATTGGAAGAAGCACATGACCCCGGAACATCTTCAGACTCTTTATCAAAAAATTTAGCTTACTTTCCCTACTGGCCCATTTTAATAGAGGTATAAAAATTAACCATGCGAAGACTGTCCAAGTTTATCTACTATAAACTGATGGGCTGGAAACTGACCGGACAATTTCCAGACATTCCCAAATGCGTGGTCATTGTAATTCCACATACCCACTGGCATGATTTCTTTTTGGGGCTTATCGTTAGAAAGATTATCAACAAGGAAATCAACTACATTGGAAAAAAGAGCCTTTTTAAACCTCCTTTCGGTTGGTTTTTTCGCTGGACAGGTGGAGCACCAATAGATCGGTCAAAAAGTTCAAATACTGTGGACAGTGTTGCCAAAATTTTTGAGGAAAGAAAGGTTTTTCGCTTTGCATTGGCACCCGAGGGCACCAGGAAAAAGGTGACTGCCCTAAAGACGGGATTCTACCATATTGCCAAAAAAGCAAAGGTTCCCGTAGTAATGGTGGCATTTGATTTTGGGAAAAAACAGGTCAAAATAGCTGAGCCTTTGTATCCTACGGATGATATTCAGAAAGACTTTAAGAAAATTCGAAGCTTTTTTAAGGGGGTGAAGGGAAAAGTACCCGAATACAGCTACTAGGTCTTGTTAAGGGTTTTTGGTTTGGGTTTCTCCTTCTTTTTGGTGTTGCCTGGAAAAACCAAGTTAGTGCTGGAATATGAGCTGCCAAAGGTCAATGCAGCCGCATATACTTGCTGGATGGCATCTACCACCTGGTATTCAGAAAGCTCTCGGAGCGGATGGGTATACACCGACCAAATAATTTCATCACTAAGTGCGTACTTTACATCAAGCGCCGAATGAAAGTTGGCCACCAATGCGTTCAAAAGCTCTTCTTCACCAAGTTTATCCCGTTCCACAATTGGCGAAATAATACGCATACGATTGGCATTTTCATCAAAAACACAGATCAACATGGCATCATTCAATAAAAAATGATACGAATTACCAGTCACTTTTACCGTGTCCGCTTCTTGTTCAATGATTTCAAAAAGCTTTTCAGGGGTCATTTCCTGCGCAAAAAGGGCTGCTAAGCTAAAAAAAGCGATAACTGAAAAGATGAAAGGTCGCATGGTGAAAGTTTTTTTATTTGGTCGAAGGCTGGACGAACTCTTTACATACCCTTAGGAAAATTGCTATTATTCCTTCATCGTGTGATATACATTCTGCACATCATCGTCCTCTTCAATCTTTTCCAGTAACTTTTCAACATCGGCAATTTGCTCTTCTGCAAGTTCCTTGGTTACCTGAGGAATACGCTCAAAACCTGAGGATATAATTTCAATCTCTCGGGATTCCAGTTCCTTTTGGATTGCTCCAAAACTCTCAAAGGAGGCGTAAATATGAATGCCGTCTCCATCGACAAAAACTTCCTCCGCACCAAAGTCGATCAGTTCTAGTTCCAGTTCCTCAGGGTCAATGCCTTCGGCATTGATGGTAAAATTACAGGTGTGGTCGAACATAAACTCCACAGAGCCTGAAGTACCCAAATTGCCATTGCATTTGTTGAAATAACTTCGAATGTTCGCCACGGTACGGGTATTGTTGTCCGTGGCGGTCTCAATGAGTATGGCTATACCATGCGGAGCATATCCTTCAAAGAGTACCTCTTTAAAATCGCCTTGACTCTTATCGGAAGCCCTTTTTATGGCCCTTTCGATATTCTCCTTGGGCATGTTGACAGACTTCGCATTTTGGATCACTGCTCGTAAGCGGGAATTTGCATCAGGATCGGGACCGCCCTCTTTTACAGCCATTACGATATCTTTTCCAATTCGGGTAAAGGCCTTGGACATAGCGGCCCAGCGCTTCATTTTTCGCGCTTTTCTAAATTCAAATGCTCTTCCCATAAATACTTTGTGATTAAGGACAAGGGCAAATTTAGAAAAAAAAGACCCCTTGTCAAGCTTGATATAAGGGGTATGGGTTATTTGTTTTGGACGATGTTTTCGATGCGTTCCGCCAAATCAAAATCGTTTTGGGTAATGCCGCCCACATCATGTGTATTCAATTTTACGGTGAGATTGTTGTACACATTTTCCCAGTTGGGATGGTGGTTCAGTTGTTCTGCTTCAAAGGCAATATGGGTCATGATGGAGAAAGTCTCTTTAAAATCTGAAAACTTAAATGATTTTGTCAACATCCCATCTTGGTAGGTCCATCCCGAAATGTTTTTTAGGGATGCTTCTATTTGGGTTTCGCTCATCTTTTCCATAGGTACGACATTTCCTTAAAGGTAATCAAATCGCTTTTAAATGATATCGATTCGGGACCGAAATCACTCGATTACAATATGGTGGTCTATGATGTCTTGGTAACGTACCTCAAGATTTTTGGGAAGTTTATGATCTTTGGGCAGAGCGGCCAGATAACGGTCTTCGTTGGTGGTAAAAACACGTTTGAGGATGGGGTGGAAGTTTCCCATTCGTTTGATAACCTCCTTGATGAATTCCTCGTGTTGGATAAGGTCTATACTGCCCAAATGGAAAATTCCGGTTTGATCCCTGTTGATGAGGTAGTGAATCTGTTGTGTAAGTCGGTCATCATTGATAACATTGACAATGAGATTGGGAAAGACTTCAATGGGCTCATGGTTTTCCAGACAGCTTCGAATTTCCTTGATTCTAGGTGATGTATTCCCAAACACCATGGGAATGCGTAAAATGGCAGTTTTTTCCTTTGGCAACCGCATCATCATGTTCTCTATTTTGATTTTCAACCTGCCATACACACTTTCGGAAAGTGTTTTGTCGTATTCATAGGAAGGAAACTTGCTGTAGGCATCGAACACATTGGCCGAGGAAAGAAAATACAGTTTTACATCTTTTTTGATGAGGTACTCCATCAAGTGTTGGTGAGCCTGGATTTGTGAAGCAAAGTTTCCCCGAAGCGCGGAAATGATAAAGTCGGGATTGACCCTTTCCAGCACACGGAAAATATCATCTTCCTCCAAATCGTATCTGAAGAACTTTTTATTGCTGGAATAAGTTGCATTGGAACAATAGGTTCCGTAGGTGTCGAAATAAGAACAAAGTTCCTTGTAAATGGCATTACCAATGAATCCACTTGCTCCTAATATCAGTATCTTCTTTTTGTCCAAATATTAAAAAATTGATAGACCGGTTTCGGTCGTTAGTTGTTCCAAAGCCAGCATGCCCAACTTTGAATTTCCTTTTTCATTCAATCCTGGTGACCACGTGGCCACACAAAACTTGTTTGGCAATAAAGCCACAATTCCCCCACCAACACCACTCTTTCCTGGAAGGCCAACTTCAAAAGCGAACTCCCCGGCCTCATCATAAAAACCACATGTCAGCATAATGGCATTGATACGCTTCACTTGTGATAACGCCAAATAATTGTTGTTATTAAGACAATTGCCACGGTTCATGAAAATATAAAAGACTTTTACCAATTGTTCACAGGACATTCGTAACGAACAGGAGAGAAAATAAAAGTCGAGCACATCTTCAACTTGATTCTGAAGATTACCAAATGATTTTATCAAATAGGCGGCTGCATAATTCCGAAAGCCCGTCTTTTTTTCAGATGTTGCTACCTTCAGGTCGTAGTCTATGGATTTATCGCCCGTAATGCGTTGCACATATTCCAAAAACTCCAATTTTGGATTTTCCAGCTTGGAAATCAATATATCCGAAACAACAATGGCTCCAGCATTGATCAACGGATTCCGGGGAATCCCATTTTCCATTTCCAAAAGGGAAAGATGGTTGAACGGATCACCGGAAGGTTCCACACCCACTCGGTTCCAGAGGTCATCCCCAATCATGGAAAATACCATGGACAGCAAGAGCACCTTGGTGATACTTTGAACGGAAAAACTTTCATTCGAATCTCCAGCTTGATATAATGAACCATTTTTATCCAATAATGCTATTCCAAACTTGTTTGGGTCAATGTTGGACAATTCCGGAATGTAGTTTGCCACACTGCCTTTGTCGCTTTGCTCTTTAGCTACTTTGGATATCGTATTCAGAATGGACTGAAAATCTAGCATTACGCTTTATAAAATGGGAGTTTTACCATGGTAGCGGGAACCTTGTTTTTTCGAATCTGTATGTAAATAGTGTTTTCCAACTTGGCATGTTCAATGGAAACATAGCCTAAACCGATGCCCACGGACATCGAAGGTGACATGGTACCCGAAGTGACCCTGCCGATGTCATTTCCATCCTCGTCTACAATGGCATAACCACTCCTCGGGATTCCGCGTTCCTCTATTTGAAAGGCTATGAGTTTTCGTGATACGCCTTCTTTTTTTTGTTTGGCAAGAGACTCGCTATTCACAAAATCCTTGGTGAATTTGGTTACCCAACCTAAACCAGCTTCCAATGGAGAAGTGGTGTCATCGATATCGTTCCCGTACAAACAATATCCCATTTCCAAACGTAAGGTGTCACGTGCCGCTAGGCCGATGGGTTTTATTCCAAAATCTGTCCCTGCCTCCAAAACCTTGTCCCAGACTTGTTTCACCTCATCGTTCTTGCAGTAGATTTCGAACCCGCCAGAGCCAGTATACCCTGTAGCCGAAATAATTACATGCTCAATACCCGCAAAATCCCCTACAACGAAGTTGTAGAACTTTATGGACGAGAGGTCAATCGAGGAAAGCGATTGCATGGCTTCAACAGCTTTTGGCCCCTGGATGGCCAGAAGGGAATAGGTGTCCGAAATGTTTCGCATAGTAGCACCGATGGCCTCGTTATATTTTGAAATATGATCCCAATCCTTTTCAATATTCGAAGCATTTACAACCAAAAGATAGGTTTCCTCCTTGACCCGATATATGATTAGATCATCAACAATGCCTCCAGTTTCATTGGGGAGGTAGCTATACTGTGCTTTTCCCACCGTTAATTTTGAAGCATCGT
>JANQRD010000064.1 GCA_028284725.1 Allomuricauda sp.
CCTTAGCAGAATCAGCATTTTTTCCTCTATCATCCTGGGCTTGAGCATTCCAACATACAAATCGATCAATTTTTGGTCTTCCAGGCCTCCGATATGGTATCTCATAAAGCAAAAATTCGAGAGCCTAAAAGTAGTAAAAAGCGATTCATGGACTTGGTATTTTTCGAAACATTTCCCATTATTCCGTACTTTTGGATGTAATGTAAAATTGAAATCATGAGTGCCATTCCAAGTGTTGATTTAAGGGATTTTGTCTCCGGGGATCCCGTCAGAAAAGAAAAGTTCATCAAAGAGATTGGGGCTGCATTCGAGAACATTGGTTTTGTAGCATTGAGCGGCCATTTTCTTTCGGATGAACTCGTAGAAAAACTCTATGCGGAGATTAAAAAGTTTTTCCAGTTACCCCAAGATACTAAGGACGCGTACGAAATAGCGGGTATTGGAGGGCAGCGAGGCTATACTTCCTTCGGAAAGGAACATGCCAAAGGCAAAAAGGAAGGCGACTTAAAGGAGTTTTGGCATTTCGGACAGTATGTGGAAAACAACCCCAAGTTGGAAACTGAATATCCAGCAAATGTTGACGTAAAGGAGCTGCCAGAGTTCAATGAAGTTGGCAAGGAGACCTACAAAATGTTGGAAAAAACAGCCCAATACGTGCTTCGGGCATTGGCTTTACATCTGGATTTGGAAGAAACCTATTTTGACCAGTGGATCAAAAATGGAAACTCCATTTTAAGACCCATCCACTACCCTCCCATCACGGAAGAACCCAAAAATGCGGTCAGGGCAGCAGCGCATGGAGACATCAATCTTATCACCTTGCTGATGGGTGCCCATGGGAAGGGATTGCAGGTACAGAACCATCAAGGGGAATGGGTTGATGCCATTGCAAGGCCAGACCAATTGATGATCAATGTTGGGGATATGCTCTCCAGACTTTCGAACAACAAATTGAAATCCACCATTCATCAAGTGGTAAATCCTCCGAAGGAGCTTTGGGGCACGTCGCGTTACTCCATTCCATTTTTTATGCACCCAGTCAGCGAAATGCCCTTGAATTGTCTGGAAAACTGCATTGATGATGCAAACCCTAAGGGTTTTGAAGATACCACTGCAGGTGAATATCTTAATGAGCGTTTGGTTGAATTGGGTCTTGTCAAAAAATAAATGCCCCAAATGAAAATTCAGGCCAAAGTTATCCCAGGACATGGTGCTGCTTCCGGAAAAAAAGGTGATTCCCGTTATCCCGGAGGAACTATAGCGCTCCAAACCCCCTATTTTAAAAAATTGGGTTTAGATTTATCACCTTACCATTCCGGCACTTTGAATATTGATATTGCCCCTTACAGTTATACCATCAACGAACCCAAGCACTTTTTTGAAAGTGTTGCCTGGACGACCCATATTCCGCCAGAAAACTTTTATTTTTTCGATATTAGTTTGAATCATCATGGTAAAGGCTATCAAGGTCTAATCTATATGCCCGATCCAGAGACCAAAACGGAACATGAACAAGCTCTAACTACGTTGGAATTGATTCTTCCTAAAATAGAAGGAATTCAATATGGCGATTCCATTGAAATCGACATTGATGACCAACAGTTGACATTGTTAAGTTAAAATGTAAAGCATGGATTTGCAAGACCAACTTAAAAACCTATTCCCAGACCATGTGCCTGAAGATACCGGAGAGCTAGAAAAGGAGCAATCGGCTTATTGGATGCAGGAGGCCCCTATAATTTGCAAGTACGAAAAGCGCAAAGGAAAGCCTGTAACCATACTTGAGGGTTATACCGGTGCAGATAGCGATTTTAAAAAACTGACCAAAGACCTTAAGTCCTACTTGAGTGTTGGCGGAAGCTACAAGAACGACAGCATCATTATTCAGGGTGATTACCGGGATAAAATCATGCAGTTTTTAAAAGACCATGGATTTTCCGTAAAAAGAGTCGGTGGTTAATTTCATTTTAATAAAGAGAATGGAAGATTTTCATGCGGTGTTAAAATTAGCCTTTGAAAACCAATGTTTTACGAAAAAATTTTTTGGTTCATCGTTTAAATCTTACATTTAATCCGTCTAACCAACGAAAACTAAGCTGAAAATGAAATCACTGTTGCATATTACCAACGGGGACAATTTCACATCCAAATTAGAATCATTAGACCTTAAAGGCGACATTATTACTTGGCGTGAAATGCTCTGCGAAGGCAAAACACTCTGTAATGTTGGCAGCGAATCCTTTTGGAAGACCCGGTTTGAGTTTTTGAACAAGAACTACAAAGTCTCCAAGTCGTGGTTTGTGGAAAAAACACTAAAAGAATATCGCTCGCTTTGCAACCACAAACAACAAGATCAGATTGTCTTGTGGTTTGAATACGATCTTTTTTGTCAAATTAATATGCTAGCTGTATTGAGTTGGCTCAAAACACACCGCAGACACGCTGAAATTTCATTGATTTGCAGTGGTAAAGAGGACGAAACTGATAAATTATACGGTTTGAGTGAGCTAAGCAATGAAAAATTGCTTGATCTTTATGAGAATCGCACCTTTTTGACCCAAGATGATATTGAATTTGCGGACTACGTATGGCAATTGTACTGCAGCGACAACCCCATTCGTCTGGAAAACCTAATCCAGTACAATAATTTTCAGTTTGAATACCTTTCTGAGGCCTTAAAAGCACATTTAAAACGTTTCCCAACCATAAAAAACGGATTGAATGCCATCGAAAATCGAGTTTTGGAAACAGCATTCGAAGAAAAACCGGAATCCCGAAAGGAATTGTTGGGAAAAATTTTGAGCAATCAAGGGTATTACGGTTTTGGCGATACACAATATGAACGTATCATCACCTCGCTTAAACCTTTGTTCAATTCGTTCAACCCTGTAAAATTGACTAAAAAAGGAAGGGATGTTTTGTCCAACCGCACAAATTACTATTCACAAATACGTGACAATCAACTATATTTGGGCGGATCTTTAAAGTATAACTTCTTATACAATACTGCTACCGACCGTATCCTAAAGCTCTAGCATGGCGTTGGCCAAATCAGAGTTAATTCTGAATCCTGACGGTAGTATCTACCATCTTAGCCTGCTTCCAGAGGATATAGCCACCACGATTATCACTGTAGGTGACCCCAATCGTGTCCGATCCGTCACTAAATATTTCGATAGCATTGAAATTGAGAAGGAAAGACGAGAATTCCTTACGCAAACGGGTATTTACAAAGGAAAACGCATCTCCGTCATCTCCACTGGCATTGGTACGGACAATATCGATATTGTTTTTAACGAATTGGACGCTTTGGTAAACATTGATTTCTCTACTCGGGAAATCAAAAAGAAAAAAACACAGCTTAATTTTATACGGATTGGTACATCTGGAGCCATACAAGCCGATATTCCCGTTGATTCCTTTATTCTGAGCACCTCTGCGGTAGGTTTTGAAGGACTGCTCCACTTTTACGAGTCTGGACATGCACGAAACAACGAACTGGAAAACAGCTTGAATGAGTATTTGGGGTGGAGTGGCCATAATATCACGGCTTATGTTGTGGATTCGGACCACTATTTAAGTGATTTTATCAGTTCAAATCGTATACGATTTGGTATAACTGCAACAAATTCAGGTTTTTATGCTCCACAGGGAAGAAGCTTGCGCTTGCGTCCTCAAATTCAGGATTTCAACAGCAAATTGGCGTCTTTTTCTTTCGAAGGAAGGCGTATTACCAATCTGGAAATGGAGACCGCCGGTATTTATGGTTTGGCAAAACTGCATGGACACAGGGCAATTTCCCTAAATGCAATACTGGCCAATAGGGTAACAGGTGAATTTTCGAAAAATGGTTTCAAGACTATTGATGACCTTATAAAATATACCTTGGAAAAGCTCGGAAATGAAGCTTTGCCTTAATCTTTTCTTACCCTAACTCTGATTTTGCTACTACCATTTTCTTTAGGCTTAAATGAAACCTCAAACGGACATAGGAACCCAAAAAAAGAAATGTTTATTACGGAACGCTGTAATGGCGTGAAGTAGAGTTCAAACTAAAAAATAAATGAAAACCATTAAAATCATTGGAGTCCCTGAACACTTCAACCTCCCTTGGCATTTGGCTATTGGGGATGGTGCCTTCGTAGATCGTGGCATTCAACTTGAATGGACCGATGTGCCAGAGGGTACTGGGAAAATGTGTCAACTGTTGCAAGATGGTGAAGCAGATATGGGAATCATTCTTACCGAAGGCTTGATCAAAAGCATAACTCAAGGAAATCCCGTTAAAATCGTGCAGGAATATGTCTCTTCTCCATTGCTCTGGGGAATCCATGTGAGTGCCAACAGTCCATTGGAGTCCATTGCCCAGCTTGAAAATGCAAAAATAGCCATCAGTCGAAAGGGAAGCGGCAGTCACCTAATGGCTTATGTACATGCACAAAACCAGGGCTGGAATACCGATAGGTTACAATTTGAAATCATTAACAATTTAGATGGAGCAGTAGATTATCTTACAAGCGACCCTAAAACCTATTTTATGTGGGAACATTTTACTACCAAGCCCCTTGTGGACCGTGGTGTATTTAAAAGACTTGGTGATTGTCCCACTCCCTGGCCCTGTTTTGTGATAGCGGTTAGAAATACTTTTTTGGAAAAGGAGCCGCAATTGTTAACCCACGTTCTCCAAGTAATTAATACCTACACATCGGAGTTCAAATCCATCCCAAGCATAGACCGTACCCTTTCAAACCGATATGGACAAAAACTGGATGACATCCAAAACTGGCTCTCTAAAACGGACTGGGGACAGATGCAACTTTCTGAAGATACTTTGCTGGAAGTACAAAAGAGACTGCTGAGTCTGGAACTGATCAATGAAATCAAAAAACCAGAGGAATTTTTATATCCCTAAATGTCAGGAGAAGTATTTGTTGATCAATACGCGAAATTTTAAATCCGATAATGGCTTTTGAGCCGTATCGGTCACGTTCGGGTTAGCCATTGCCATTGCGGTAGTCTCGTCAGTATCGAGAGCGGTAAGCATCACCACAACTACCTTTTGCTTAAAATCCTCATCAAACTTTTGCCCATAACAATCCAGGAATTCCCAACCATTCATAATTGGCATATTGGTGTCCAAAATAAGCAGACAAGGCATGTCCTCTTCTTGGGAAACAGTCTCCAAAAAATCAATAGCCTCTTTACCATTATTCACTGCATGCACTTCTAGGCTATTGTCGAGCTGTTTTACAAAAAATCGATTGAGAAAGTTGGTTGTTTCATCATCATCGACGAGCAAAACGGATTTCAGTTTGCGCAATCTATAGGAATTTTCTTATACGGCGGTTATTGTATAAACGTACGAATTCTTATAATATTTCAGGAAAAGCCTTTCAAGAAGTAATTCACCAACTTATCAACGGTTTTCCCTTTTGGGCTAAAAGTACATTTGTTTTACTAAAATGCTGGTTTCCAAACCAAAGTCCGCGATTAGCACTTAATGGGGAGGGATGTCCAGAAGTGAGTATGTGGTGTCTGGCCTTGTCTATCAAGTTTGCCTTTCGTTTCGCAAATCCACCCCAGAGTAAGAAAACCACTCCTTCCAACTCTTTTGAAACAGTTTGGATTACTGCATCCGTAAACCGTTCCCATCCTTTATTTTGATGACTCCCTGCTTGGTGGGCCCGAACGGTAAGTGTAGCGTTCAACAACAAGACTCCTTGATCGGCCCAACGCTCCAGGTTACCACTTTTGGGATAGGGCTTTTCCACATCCACCTTGATTTCTTTAAAAATATTGACCAGTGAAGGAGGGTGCGGAATGCCATCCTTGACAGAAAAACACAATCCGTTGGCTTGATTTGGCCCATGATAGGGATCTTGACCAATGATTACTACCTTGGTATCGTAAAAGGAGCAATGATCAAAAGCCGCAAAAATATCTTTCCCCCTTGGATAGCAGGTATGTTGTCTGTATTCCTGTCTTACAAATTCCGCTAACTCCTTAAAATAAGGTTTTTCAAATTCCGCTTGAAGTTGTGTCTTCCAACTTGGGTCGATATTTACATTCATATTGTGAAAATAGAGATAAAAATGTTCCTATTCACGCTTATCTTTGGGAAACCAATATAAAACAGGCTTTACCTATAATATGCGAATAGACTATAAAATAGTTTACCTTAAAAAACTATTCCCTTTGCGTATCAGCCGAGGTGTTCGGGATGGACAGCACAACCTTTTTGTTTCCATCACACATGAAGATCATACCGGTTGGGGCGAAACATCTTCCGGCGCTTCCGAAGGAGCTGCAACAGCGGAAGAAGCCCAATCACACCTTGAGAACTTTCTTAAAGAAAACGTAAATCTAAATGCCCCTCATGAAATCCATGATTTAGCCATGGAAGCCAAGGTGGCGCCCTGTGCTTTGGCTGCTTTGGATACGGCCCTTTGGGACCTTAAGGCAAAAAAAGCGCAAATGCCCCTTTACCAGCTTTTGGGCTTCCCCAAGCCAAGACATGCAACCTCCATCACTCTTGGCATTATGTCGCCTGATGAGGCTCGTGAGCGGTTACCGTTGATTCTGGAGAAACAGAACATCCGAACCCTTAAGGTGAAATTGGGCAGTAATGATGGGATTGAAGCCGACAAAGCGATGTACCAAGAGGTTTTGCAGTATCACAAAAAATATCCGATTTCCATTCGGGTCGATGCAAATGGCGGGTGGAACGTTGATGATGCACAGCAAATGATGAAGTGGCTCGCGAATCGACATTGTGAATATGTGGAACAACCAATTAAAGAAGGAGAAGAGGATAGTTTATCTTACCTATTCAAAAACAGACCGTTACCTATTTTTGTTGATGAGTCTTGTCGCTTTGCGACTGATATCCCAAAATGGGCGGCATATGTAGATGGGGTCAACCTTAAATTGATGAAGTGCGGTGGAATTACCGGAGCTTTACGCATCATCGCAACGGCACACGCTTTTGGACTAAAAACCATGATCGGGTGTATGGGTGAGACTTCAATTTCCATCGCTGCTGGAGCTGCGGTATCAGGAGCCCTGGATCATATTGATTTGGATTCACATTTAAATCTAAATCCAGATCCTTGTGAAGGCGCACCTTTGATCAATGAGATCATTACACCTGTCGATACACCAGGGCATGGTGGAAAATTCAAACTGAATCCTTAACAAATGTTAGATCCCAATCAACCTTTGTGCATTTATATGGAGGGAGCCCTAGACCACGATTCTGGAAAAATGGGTTTCGGTTTGATGCGTTTTTCGAAGCATCCCATCGTTTGTATTATTGACTCGAAGTATCAAGGAAAAACGGTACGGGAGGCAGTTGGACTTCCCTATGACATTCCCGTTGTGGCATCCGTGGATGAAGCGGTCTCCAAAAAGGCGGAGATTATGGTGCTTGGAATCGCTCCTAGTGGGGGCAGATTTCCAGATTCATGGGAAAAACCAGTTTCCAATGCTTTAAAAAATGGACTTTCGCTAATCAATGGGTTACACGATAATCTTAATGCCCGTTTTGGGCACCTGTTGAACAGTAACCGTATTTGGGATGTTCGAAAACCCAAACCCAGCTATCCCATAGCAACAGGAAAAACCGCAAAATTGTCCAACAAAAGAATATTAATGATTGGGACCGATATGGCAGCGGGAAAAATGACAGCAGGATTGGAACTTTATGCAGCATTGCAACAAAAGGGAACCAATGTGGGGTTTGTCCCTACTGGACAAATTGGGATTACCCTAATGGGAAATGGTATTCCTTTGGACGCCATTAAAGTAGATCAGGCTGCCGGCGCAGTGGAGGCAGCCGTAATGGCTGAATCCGATAAGGATATAATTATTATTGAAGGACAAGGCTCTTTGGCTCACCCAGGGAGCACGGCCACTCTACCCTTGATTCGTGGATCACAGGCCACTCATTTTATTCTTTGTCACAAAGCTGCCTATAATCATTTGCGCTATCCGGTTTCCCATATTTCGATCCCTCCATTGGATGAGTTTATAAAACTAAATGAATCCGTAGCAAGGGTTACAGGGTCTCTTACTACTGCCAAAACCATAGGTGTCGCGTTAAACACTGTGGGATTGAATGAAAAAGAGGCAATAGCAAAGATACAAGACGTGGCCACGTTGACTGGTCTGCCCACTACAGATGTAATCCGATTTGGAGTAGGGCCGTTAGTGGATGCCCTACTCGCTTTATAACTTCCCTTTTCCTCTCCCTTCAAAATCCTATCTTTGCTGGGCTAGAAAAAGAGCATGCAACAGATTCATAAAAAAACCCTACAGGACTTAGAGTTTCCGACAGTGCTCGAACAGCTTTCTGCACGTTCCAATACGGAATTGGGCAAAATGGCCACGCTGGACATAACCCCCTACAGCGATACAAAAGAACTCAAGAAGGTTCTTGGGCAAACCTCGGAATACCTGTCTTCGTTTTCCAATGAAAATCGTATTCCCAATCATGGATTTGATACTATAAATGGGGAATTGAAACTGTTGCAGATCGAGAACATCGCACTTGAGGTTTCAGGTTTCCGAAGGATTTCTTCACTCTGTGAAACTTTGGTAGTCCACAAAAAATTCCTGAAGAAATTCAAGGAGTACTATCCCTTGCTGTTTAAGCTTTCCAATGGGTTGGAAGAAAATAAAATCATTTCTGAAGAAGTAGGGAAAGTCATCGACAAATTTGGTGAGGTCCGGGATGCGGCATCTCCTGAATTGAAGTACATCCGGCAGCAAATGAACGAAGTGCGCAGCAAGATCAACCAAAGTTTTGGAGCTGCGCTGCAACGCTACCAAACCTCGGACTTTTTGGACGAGATTCGTGAATCGGTGGTCGAAAACCGAAGGGTATTGGCGGTAAAGGCCATGCACCGCCGCAAAGTGAAGGGTACCGTAATGGGCTCTTCCAAAACGGGAAGTATTGTATTTATCGTTCCGGAATCCACCCTGAACTATACTCGGGAACTCAGCAATTTGGAGTATGATGAAACGGAAGAAATCCAACGTATTCTTAAAGCACTTACGGATTTTATCCGCCCTTTTTCGGATTTGCTTTCGGATTATCAAAGCTACCTCACCCATATCGATGTAACCGCTGCAAAGGCCAAGTATGCTTCCGAAATGAGCGCCTTGCTACCCGATATCAATGATAAAAAACAATTGCATCTGAAAGATGCTTACCACCCCCTACTCTATTTGACCAACAAATTAAAAGGGGAAAAAACCTGGCCGCAAACCATAAATCTGCAACCAGAAAATCGAATTATTGTCATTTCAGGCCCCAATGCCGGGGGGAAGAGCATCACCTTAAAAACTATCGGGTTGTTACAAGTAATGCTCCAAAGTGGGTTGTTGATTCCGGTACACGAACGAAGTTCGGTGTGTTTGTTTGACAAAGTGTTGACCGATATCGGGGACAATCAATCCATCGAGAACCATCTGAGCACCTATAGCTACCGCCTCAAGAACATGAACCACTTTTTGAAAAAGTGCAATGCCTCCACCCTATTTTTAATTGATGAGTTTGGAACGGGTTCCGACCCTGAGCTCGGTGGTGCTTTGGCCGAAGCCTTTTTGGAAGTCTTTTATGAACGGGAGGCCTATGGGGTCATCACAACCCACTATGCCAACCTCAAGGCGCTGGCTGATGAGCTTCCCCACGCTACCAATGCCAATATGCGTTTTAACTCCAAAACGCTGGAACCGACCTTTCAATTGGTATTGGGCGAAGCAGGAAGCTCCTTCACCTTCGAGGTAGCCCAAAAAAATGGGATTCCCTACAATCTCATCAACAAGGCCAAGAAAAAGATAGAGCGTGGAAAGGTGCGGTTCGATGCCACAATCGCCAAACTGCAAAAGGAACGCAACAAAATGGCGCAGACCGGGTCACGCTTGGAAGAAGAGGAAACCAAGGCCCGAACGGAAGCAGAACGTTTGGAAAAGCTGAATACCAAAGTAAAGGCAAAGCTTGAAAACTATCAGGAGTTGTACGACCATCACCAGCGGATGATCCAGTTGGGCGATAAAGTGAACACCGCCGCCGAAAAATACTTTTTGGATAACAAAAAACGTCCTTTGATCTCGGAACTCCTAAGGATTGTGGAAACCGAAAACAGCAAACGCAAAAAAACCTCCGCAAAACAGGCCAAGGCCAAACAAGCCCAAAAGAAACAGGTTGCCCAAGAGTTGGAAAAGAAAATCGTAAAAGTTCGCCAAGAAAAGAAAATCGAGAAAAAGAAGGCAGAAAAGGCAGAAAAGAACAAACCCAGACCCGTTTTTAAAATCGGCGACCGTGTTCGTATGTTTGATGGCAAAGCTGTGGGGAGCATCGACACTTTGGAAAAAGGAAAAGCAATCGTTAATTACGGGATGTTCACTACCCAAGTAAGTGTAGATCAACTGGAATTGGTGGAGGCCAAAAAGTAGGCTTAAATGTCATCCTGAGCCTGATATGAAATCCATTCGATAAGATTCCACGGATTGACAAAACACTAGCACCGTCATTCCAAACTTGTTTCGGAATCTCATTTTTACCTTATAGCAATCACCAATCCTTCGCTGTTAACAACTTCTTGCCATTAAAAAGGCCGCTTTCTTGATTGTAAAAGAAAATTCAGTGAACTTCGATAGGCAAATCCAAAAAAACAGAAACCCATGAACAAAATACTGCCTATTCTTTGTCTCAGCGTTTTATGCTTTTCCTGTAAACAACAGCAAGATTCCCAAAAGGCAACTGCTTTTGAGAGTCTAAAAGATTCTTTGACAACTGAATTGACCGAAATCCATAAGCTAGGGCAGATCAACGGATTTGGTGTGGCCCTGGTGAATGAAAAAGGAACTTTGTACGAGGCCGGCATCGGTTATGCGGATGTTAAGGAAGGCTCTGAATATACCAAGAACACCATCCAGAACATTGGCTCCGTATCCAAAACACTGATCGGTATAGCCCTTTTGAAAGCCCAAGAGATGGGCAAATTGCATTTGGACGATCCCATCAATACCTATTTACCCTATACGGTCGTTAATCCGAATTTCCCCAATGATACTATTACCATACGACATTTGGCCACGCACTCCTCATCCATTTTGGATACCGATTTTTACAACGGCAAGGCGTACATCCTAAAGGATGAACCGGCAGATTCCATAAATACGCAGATTGCGATTGATGAGCAGTTTAATGCGCCGGACACCAAAATGCCCATGCTCGATTTTCTGGGTAAAATTCTTTCCGATCAGGGCGAATGGTACGTAGCGGAGGGCTTTTCAAAAAACAGACCGGGAGCCATTTTTGAATATTCGAACATTGGGGCCACTTTGGCCGCGGCTATTTTGGAAGTTACAGTGGGGCAACCCTACGATCTGTTTACCACGGAGCACATCTTACAGCCCTTGAAAATGGATGCCTCAGGTTGGTCTTTTGATCAAATTGCCCTTGAAAAACACTCCACGCTCTACGCAGACCCTAAAAATGAACTTCCCTACTACTCCCTTATCACCTACCCCGATGGCGGGCTTATTACCAGTGTGTCCGACCTCGGTAAATACCTCACCGGACTCATTCAAGGTCAGGTGGGCAAAGGAGTCTTGCTCAAGCAAGAGGGTTATGCAGAGCTCTTTAAGGAGCAGTTGCCTGCCGAAAGCTTTTTGGAGCGTGATGAGGAAGACGATTACGACGATGAGTACAACACCGGGATTTTTATGGGCTTTACCCCTAGGGGGTATATCGGACATACAGGTGGTGATCCGGGCATTGCGACCTATATGTTCTTTGACCCCAAAACCAAAATAGGCAGGATCCTGATGATCAATACCTCCATACGAAATGCTGAAGGTGTCGAAGAGTTTTATGCCATTTGGAACACGCTGGGGGAATATGAAGAAGCCTTAAACCGAGAGGCAAACGTCATTTCGAAAGAGTGAAACGTTCAAAAAACACACCTGTCATCCTGAGCCTGTCATAGGATGGTTGGTGCAACACATCACACTTCGACAAGCTCAGTGTGACAAAAAAGGCCTTAAGGCCCTTTGGTAATCGCCGCGATCCGCTCCCAAAGTAGCTTGGTACTGTGCAGCGCATTCTTTTCTACCTCATCAATGGGGTGTTGCGAATGGTACAGTGCCATATCGTGCAGTAGCTGAAGGGACTTTACCAGATCGGGGCCATCCAAAGGATCGGCAAATTCGAGGAGTTCCATTTGGGCAGGACTCAGTTGTTGGGAAAATTTGGATGCCACCGGGGCATCCTTCGCAGTAATGGCCGCATTGCAACACGGACATCGGTTTTGACCATTTTCGTTTCGCATAATAAAAGTGGTTAAATAGATTAATAAATGAGGATAGGTCACTGCGAAACGTATCAAAGCGATGCCTTGAATGGTCTAGGGACTTGCACCCATTTGCCTATCCTATAATCTATTTAAGACATAAAGAGGTTGAAGGCATCTAGAATAATACGTTTCGCATTTCAAAGATACACTTTCCCTATAAATCTGGTTTTATGGGAGTTATCAACCAAACTGTTAATAACTTCTTACGGCCCATTATACCAATCTCTTGATTGTGAGGGAAAATTCGGTGAACTTCGTTATTTATGATTAAGGACTATTAAAACGGTCCTCAGTCTTATAGTTGTCAGCAATCAAACAAATTTATGGTTCCTCATAAACTCATACTCAACGGCTTCAAACGTTTTAAATCAGCTAGCGTTTTGTTGGACAGAAACGTCCTTGCATTTGTTGGAGCAAATGAAGCTGGGAAAAGCTCATTCTTAGAGGCCATTTTGAGTTTGGAAAATGAAGGCATGTATGACAAAAACGAACTTACCAGGGGTATTGAACTGGAGCAAGATGATGCAGTGGTGAGGATGGAATACCTCCTAGAAAAAGATGAAAAAGCACTCGTCAAGAAGTACGGTGGTCAAGGCAACCCAAGATATTACTGTCGTTGGAAACAAGTTGATGGCACACTGGTTCATTCCATAACAGGATCGATTGTCAGGAATCCAGAATACCGTGATAGCTTAATAAAAACATTGGAAAAATTCGCTTCCTTAAAAGGACTATCCAAGTTGAGGTCTGATACCTTTGAAGAAATAAAAGTTGGTGATGGGTATGAAACTCGCAATTTGTATGACCTAGCTATTTATGCAATGGACGACCTCAGAGTAGTTACAGATACAATTGAAACTGAATTAATTGAGATTTTAGGCTCAATAAAGGAAATTCTTGAAAAGCCACAATGGAAACTGAACAAGTTTGAGAGGAGACATTCAGACATCTTAATCGAAGAAATTGAAAGAGTACTAGAACAGGAGGAGACAGAACACCCTAGAGATGTCTTACTGGGAATATTCAGCAACAAAAGACCACGGGCAATTCTTTTTGGAGGGAACGAGAGGTATTTAAAGGGGTCGTACCCAATTTCCGAAGTAGAGTCTCCAACTGCAGCGTTGTCAAACCTGTTCTCAGTTGCAGATTTGGAATTTGAGCCTTTGTTAAATGCCATGCGGGAGGATGACAGAAGCGAAATGCTCTTTTTGATGACCAATGCTAATGCCAAATTGAAGCAAGAGTACGATGACTCTTGGAGCCAATCACATGTTTTTCCTCAGTTGCATATTGATAGGGCTTCAGTCAATCTTCAAATATTTTCATCGGGAAATTACACGGAAATTACAAGACGAAGTGATGGTCTTAAACAGTACATAAGCCTCAAGGCGTTCTTAGCAAAGAATGAAAGTCAATCACCCCTATTGCTTATAGATGAAGCAGAAATCCATCTGCATTATGCTGCTCAGTCCGACCTCGTTGAAGAATTCGAGAAGCAGAATCTTGTCAATTCCATAATCTATACTACTCATTCCGCTGGATGTCTCCCAAGTGATCTAGGTTCAGGTATCAGAGCAGTCCAACCCGTAGAAGAAGGAGGACTTGATACCGGAATCAGCGTTTTTAAAAATTCGATTTGGCATAATAACGGAGGGTTTTCTCAAATTCTGTTTGCCATGGGAGCCAATATTATTGCCTTTACATTAGCACGAAAGGCAGTCATTGCAGAGGGTACCTCGGAAACGGTTTTGGCACCACGTCTTTTTAGGGAGTCGGTTGCAGTTAAGAATTTGGATTTTCAGATAGCACCTGGAATTGCTTCTATCTCAGAGGAGAATGCTTCTGAATTTGAATTTGAAGCAGCCAAGGTTGTGTATCTAGTTGATGGCGATGCCGGAGGAAAACAAAATCGTAGTAAGCTAATTTCAGGTGGAATCAGTCCCCAGAAAATCATTTCACTTGATGGTGGATGTTCAATAGAAGATTATGTGGAACCCAGACATCTATTGAAGGCCGTAAACAGAGAGTTGGAGAAGAGTGGCAATGACAAATTAAGTTTAGATCTCAAGAAATTTCCTGCAGTAAACAGAATAGGGTGGCTCGAAACACAGTGTTCAAAGGAAGGAGTTTCTTTTCCCAGTAAAGTTAGGGTGGCTGAAAACTTAGCTTCTGTAAACAGTACGATTCAGATAATTGATAAAAGTAAAAAGGTAGCATTTAAAACTATCCATGGGTTAATAGATAAAGCACTAAACAAATAAAGGATCCCCCGCTCCCGTATGATGGCATCTTGTAGCCCACACACCAAGCCCAGTTGTTAACGACCTCCCAATCGGTTGGCCTTTCAATACAAACCGCCGTATCTTTGTACCATGGAAAAAAAAGATTCCCGCGTAGACGGGAA
>JANQRD010000091.1 GCA_028284725.1 Allomuricauda sp.
AGGCGTTTCATGGCCTCAATCAGGTCATCTTTTTTTCTGGGAGAAAGACTAACGTGCATGTCATTGCTCATAATGATGTAGCCTCCATCAGATTTAATGTATTTTTTCACCTCTTTTAAATTGATAAGATAACTGTTATGTACACGCATAAACTGTTGATCGGCAAGTAGATTCTCATACTCCTTTAGATGTTTGCTCACCAAAAGTGAGTTTTTGTCCTTTAACACAAACGAAGTGTAAGAACCATCTGCTTTGCATAGTATAATGTCTTCTATGGCGATAAATTCCATGCCGGCTGTGGTGGCCAGGCAAATTTTCTCTTGTTTGTTGGTTTCTCGGGAAAGACTATGCATTAGGGTATCTATTTGCTGTCGGTAAATATTGGTGTCCATTCGATTTCTGGCTTTTTCCACTGCCTGTTGCAGTTCATCAAGATCTATGGGTTTCAACAAGTAGTCCAACGAACTGAATTTGATGGCTTTTATGGCATATTTTTCAAAAGCGGTAGTAAAAATCACTTCGAAACTTGGATCTTTGATTTGGTTCAATACGTCGAAACCAACACCAGACTGTAACTCAATATCCAAGAAGACCACATCTGGACTAAAAACAGACAAAACTTTTACCGCTTCACTCACAGAGCCAGCGGTCGCAATCACTTGAACATCCTTGCAAAACTCTTCTAAAAGAGATTTTAGTGTTTCTCTGCTGTGTTTTTCATCTTCAACAATTACTACTTTTAAAATCATGCTGACACTTTTAAAGTTTCACGAATCCTTATAGTTACCTTGGTACCTGACGGAATACCTTTTTCATCATACTTATCAATTACTTCAATTGTATTTTTTCCAATTTGGGACTGGTTCAATAATTTCAATCGTTTCCCCGTAATTTCCATGCCCCTGGATTTTCGTAGTCTTTTGATTGCAGAACTTGCCTTCTGCGAAGCGACTCGACCTATACCATTATCTTCAATTTCACAAACTATGTCCTCACCTTCTTTCTTAAAGCTTATGTTAAGCCGTGGAGTACCCTCTTCTTGTTTACTCAAACCATGTACAATGGCATTTTCCACATAAGGTTGAATAAGCAATAGAGGTATGTCTGTATTATCAGTATCTAAATCTTCGGATACTTCTATTTGATAATGGAACATTTCATTAAAACGAAGAGATTCCAGTTCAAGATATGAAGAAAGAAGTTTTATTTCGTCATTCAGTGGGACTTTATGATCTATTGAATTCTCCAAAACGTTTCGTGTGAGTTTACTGAATTTTGAAAGATACCTAATTGCGGACAATCGGTCATTGCTCAATATAAAATGTTGGATGGAATTCAGTGAGTTGAATATGAAATGAGGATTCATTTGAGCTCTTAGGGCACTAATTTCGTTTAAAGAAACTTTGTTTTGGAGCATTAGCTTTTCCTCGTACTCTATCTTTATTTTGTACGCCAAGCCCAATGAGAAAATGATAATTTCCAGAATAGACCCTGTAATCATGTAGAATCGATTTACAGTGAACAAAAAGGCTAGGGCACCGATCATGAAAATGAAGGAACCAACTACAATGAAAATAACAAGATTGTCTTTCTTTTTGCAGAGCATATAAATCATTGAAAACAGTCCAAAAGAAGTCATTAAAAGTCGTTGAAAGTCAAGAAGCTTTAAATGAATATCGTAGTATCCCGTAAAATATAGTAGGGCATCCATGGCGATCAAAGCCATTAAAATATAGCTAACAGATAGCATTAATTTATGGAGATTTGGATAGGTATTTCTGGTATCCAAGTAAAACATTGCAAACACCACATAAAAAAGATTGATGAATATTTGGGAGATGACCACAGTCCAATACCCTGCTATGGTATAGTAAAAGACTTTGATCCAATACAACTCCATACTGGGTAGTGTCAAATAAACTATAGAACTGAAAACATAGAGTGCATAAAACAAAAATTCAAATCTTTGGGTATAAACAAACACGGCCAAAAAGAAGAGACATGTGATTGAACAGGCACCCAGGTACAAATATTCTTTAAGTAGTTTTTTCAGGTCGGATTTTGAATAATAATCAGTGTAAAACAGATTGGTGTTTTCAGATAGGTATCCTACTTTCCAGTTTTGGATGGAGGCGTAATAATTGAAAAAACGAAGCTTGATATATAAGTACCTATTTTCTATCAAATTTTGTTTTCCAAACTTGAACCCTTCCCAATGGACGGTCGAACTTCGTTTTTTTGGGAAGTCAAACCTCCCTATGGCCTTTCGGCTTAGCTTTCCATTGTCTATGAAATAAATTTCAGCATTGTCAAAAGTGGAGGCCCTCAAACGCCATGCCTCAGAGCTTTCCAAAGTGTCCAGGTCATTTTTGAAGTCTATTTTCAACCAATAAGTGTGACCAGGCTTGGAGGTTTCTTTGATTGATACTGATGGTATAAATTGGCGTTTCTCCTCAAGGATTTGATTTAACCCTACTGAGGAATCCTTTTCCGTGAGAACGTAAAACGGAAGTCCTTTTGTTTTACGAGGGTTAAACTCTGGTTTATTATTTTGAGCGGAAAGAATGCCGACCAAAAAAAAGCATAGGACCAAAAAAGTAGACGTATCTTTCATAGGACTCGGCAGTTGAAAAAAGGAAAAAAAGGTATGAGCGGGGCAGAACGTCCATTGACTTTTTCCCAAGATGGTTGTTTGGAATGACTTCCTCTTTTTAATCTAAAATCAATTCCTTTGAGCTGAATAGTGGATTTAGAGGGATTTAGTTCTTTCCATACCTTCATTTGAAATAGCAATATGGATATCTTGGAGTTAAAACCTGAATTTTTGTGGTATATAAAGGACGTTTCTAGGGGCATCGTAGAAGTTTGGTGGCTGGGTTCAAGAAAAATGGTTTGGCATTTGCGTATAAATCGGAGCTAAAGAATCATCTTAAAAAAATGAGGCGACACCAAAACATTGAAATGATCAGCCATTTTTTGGAAGATGTTTTCAAGATGCGCTGGATTGGAAATTATCCATGACACCTTAACTCCAGTTGTCTTTTTGATATGTTTTTGAGGTAATTTTCAAATGGACAATCTAAATTGCTAGCTAGATTAATTTCGGAGGGAGAACTGTATAGAATACACTTACTGTAAAAGGTTGAATTTTCTTAAGAAGTGTAATAAGAAAAGCGGTTTAAGCTTTGTCCAATTTTCGAAAATCACTTATGGCTACTGCTAAAAATCTTGAAACACTTAGAAATTGAACAGTTATGATTTCTGTGGTCTCATTTGCCTAAGACCTTTATCTTCTATATGGAAAACTCACCGTGCTCCTTTTGAGGGCTGCTGTTGCGCAGCATAACCCCATACTTGCTTGCAGCGTTCCCTAAAAAATACTGACGGTGAGTTTGTCATATTTGAAGTGAATAATCATTAGCTCTATCATCCTAGGATTACGGAGCATGATTCTTTACATCGATTATTGGTTCAAAGTTTGTTGCTGGTTCATGCCTTTGCAATAAACATCCAATTGCTTTCATAATTAAACTTTTGAGGTTAATAATTACTGTAAAACTAATAGCCATGATCCGCTGGTCTTTAGGTAAGTTGATGAAGCCCTATTTTCAATTGATGGAATGGTATTGTGGATGTACGGAGTTTCTTTGAAAAGTTAAAGCAGAACCGTTTTATAGAAGTCCCGCTTTAACAGATACAAATGAACACTTAAGTTTTTATTTGAATAGGTTACAAAAATTGGTTTCAACATAGCTTGATTACCCTGTTGAAGAAAGTTCGGTGTTTTCAATCTTAAGGGCAGGCCTTTCTTTTAAGGCGGATGCTTTTCTGCGAGAACTATGAATTTTTGGGGAAGTATTGGAAAAATGGCCTTTAAAATCTATGGCAGCTATATTACTGAAATAGCCAAGTATGTCTTCATAATCATTGATATTGATGCCAGCTTTTTTTAACCCTTTATAAATCAATGACTTATCTGGTTTTGCTCCCCAGTCACCATATATTCTTTTATCACGGGACTTTATTATTAGGATTTTTAATTTGCTCAAATGCCAGGCCGGCACATAGAAATTGGAAACTCCATCCGATAGGGACTTAAAAGTAATGTATACCTTTCCAACATTTTTATGGATGTTTGCGGCGTACCCCAATGTTGCATTGTTAAGGGGAAGTTTTAAGCAGTTGTCATCTGTTTCTAAATAAAACAAAATGGGATTGTTGTAAAGAACTTCCTCTGTAATTTGTGGAACATCAAGTGCAAAGGACCATCCTGGAGAAAGGCGCTTTAAGTCGAACGATAACAACTCCACAGTATTTGAGGCCATAAAGTGCGAACACTCCTTTATGGTTTCAATAGTGGAGGGTGATTTCTTGAACAAATAAATGGGGTATCCAATAATAACTGCTGCGCAAATTAGCGTCCAAACAATTGTTAACAAGTGCATAAGTACTATAGATTAATTAGAAGATTTGGGAACTTTTCTAAATTTTAATCCAATTAACGAATTTGTCTTAAGAGTTTATCCTTAGAATGCATCAATGCCATTTATCAATTGACGTATGGGCCTTTATCCATGAAATGCACATTTCATGGATAAAGTGTGTCGAACATCCTTTTCAAAGGCTAATTCACATTGTGTGATTTTGCGAAAAACATAAGATTACTATGGTTTATCGTCCTTTACCTCGTCCAAATGATCAAGTTGACCAATTACTTTCATTACATCGTAATTTGCAATTTTTCTGGTACTGTAACTTCTTTTGATGTGGTTGACGTATGAATGTATCTCCAGGGTATGGTAATTGTCCAGTTCAAAAATGGAATCATCGATAAACTCAGCCGTTTCACTGATTTTCCTTTTACCATATGATCGGGCATGATAAACAATTTTATGATTGTTGTTTGCATTATCGTTCCATTCAATGGTTACCTCTATAAAATCGTCCATTCTTTCCCTGAGCCTGTAGGTCGCTTGCTTGGGAATTTTTCCAAACTCATATTCAGACTTTACTAAGTTCATAATCCATTTTTCTAAAAAACGTTCTCTCATTTTAACTCTTTTTATTTTAGGTGTTCTGATTTTACCCTAGTGGGCACATGGTTTTACATTGTTTTTGAGGAAGATTTAAAAGAGTTTCCTGGTTCAAGGAGGTTCAAGGCCTTTTGTGCAAGATTCTTAATTGCAAAAGCCCTATGTTTACGGAAACATTTACTTTACAAGGAGGTTATTATTTACTATCTAATTGGGTTAGCGTAGTTACGATAGTAGGCAGTTCGATATCTTTTTATATGCTCTTTGCGTACATATTATTTTATGTCAAAAATCTTTTTAAACCAATCAATGGTATTTGTCCTGGCAATGGAACTTTGTTCAACTCCATCCGTATCAAAACCATGACCTACTTTTTCATATAGGTTCATTTCGATTGGTTTTCCTTTTTCTACAAGCAAGTCAACCATGCACAAAGCATTTTCTGCGAGATAACCTTCAGCCGCAATTTGAAACAACATAGGGGCGTAAACCGTATAAATATTTTCTGTAAAAGCATCTTCATCACAGGGATTGATGCCCCAATAATTATGGCCAACAGTTCCTCCATAGTAGAATACCCCTCCTGCAAAACCTCCTTCAGCTGGGATTTCTGGCGGCGGCCTTACCCCATCATCTTCCGTGTATTCTTTTCCATCATATTTTTGGGTCCATTTCCAATCGGAAGGGGAAGATGCGGGGTCGTAAAGAGTTGCTGCCACAGCTCCTGCTCCATCCGAAAATCCAAGAATGCCTATGTGTTCAGGCCTAATAACAGGACTACCATCATTGAAACTAAGATTTCTTAAGAAGGTCAATGCAGCATTTGCATAGCGGGGACGGACGAACTGAGTACTTATTTTAAAATTATCTGGTGGCACATCCCATTTTCCCGAACGGGTAGTGGCTCCAGAAGGAGTGTAACTGTCCACAAAGGCACCTACCATACAGTTTTTGTTCAACAGATCTTTCCATTGTCGAAATTGACTGGACATAACACCAGTGTTGGGGTCGTCATCTTTCCAAAGGCCTCCAGAACCGTGCATCACAACTATGGCAGGGAAATTTTGCTGGGTGCAATCATCTGGGATTGACAAAAAAATGGGAACGTCCACATTATCAATAGAAAGGTGTAAAATGGTATCCTTGCTATTGCTTTGTAAAGTTGCTCCATTCTCAGGAAGGTTGGATGAAAGACCATTATCGTCACTACCACATGAGAGAAAGCAAAGAAAAATGATTGGAATCATAAGTAGGTTGAAGAATCGAAGTGTTTTTGGGTTTAACATCATCATTGATAGAATTTATAGTTTATTATTAATAAGTACACGTACAATTGGAGATTCCCTGAAAAAGATCCACTCCAAGGGTAAAAACATGGGTTCCCGAAGAATACCCCAAAATTTCGTTCATGATTACCTGATAAGAGTAACCAAAGTACAAATCACCCTTTTTGAGCCCCAGGATAGGAGCTACATAAAGGGGAGTTCCAGGTTGATCATTTAAAAATCGATAGGTGAGGCCGACATAATAGTAATCGATAAAATCGTACCACCTGAATTTTATGTTCATATCGGTGATGGAACGGTTGTCACTTTCGAAATACTGAAAAAAGACAGAGGGTTCTATTTCAAAATTATCCCTTCGGCTTTTTCTGAATTTATAACCGGAGTATAAAAAATAGTTCCGTAAGGTGTTGGGCTCGAAAATGGGATTGAACTTTTGTAGGTTTTTGTCGAGAATATTGGAAACGTTAAGACTCAGATAAAAACCGCCCCTCCTGTACAAGGTGCCAAGGTCAAAATTTGGATTGCTCGAGGCCCTATCATCCACAACTGCCAGGTCATTGTTGTCCCTAAAATTTTGAATATCAATCCGAAATTGGTTTAGGTTAAATGAAAGAGCCATTGAAAAATAATGGTCTTCATACTTATCAATGGTCAGGTGATGGGCGAAAGATATCTTACCACCACGTTGCTTGGTTTCCCCATTGGAATCGTTATAGAGTACCATTCCAATACCAGAACGGTTTCCCAACCGAACATCCGCAGAAAGTGATTGCGTATCTGGGGCATCCTGTACCCCGACCCATTGGGTGAGACCGTTCATTCGCACTTTTACATAATTCCCTATACCAGCGTAAGAAGGGGACATTAAAAAGGGATTATCGGAAAGATATTGGGACACTTGTGGAATGGTCAGTTCCTGTCCCTTTACTGAGAATATTGTAATTAATATCAAAATGGAGGTTATTTTTCTCATCTTTATCTGTATAAAGTGAAATGTCCAACATACTTTCGTCCACTGCCATCTTGCAACTCAATGATATACCAATAGTCTCCGGAGGGCATGGCTTTGGCCTCGTAGCGTCCGTCCCATCCATCGTCCAATTGCCCCATAATTTTAATTTCCCTGCCGTAACGGTCGTAGATAATTGTAAACATTTCAGGGTAACCTTCCGTGTTTCGAGGACCCCATAGATCATTTTGCCCATCGTTGTTCGGGGTAAAGAAATTAGGAATCTCTATATCTATGGAATCTAAGGTGATGCTGCCTTGGGTTTCACAACCCAGGCTGTCCATAACCTGAACTGTATGGGTGCCTCCTCCTGTTGTTGAAAGAATGTTTTGGCTAGTGCCTGGCCCATCATCAAGAAAATAGGTATATGGAGGTATGCCTCCGGTCACAGTGGCTGTAATTTCATTGATGTTGGTATTGGCCAAGTCTAGTTGTAAAGGAGCTATGTCTTCTATTTCAAAAGGGATGGTTTGTATACAACCATTTACATGGAGAATGGACAGAAAATGATTCCCAGGATTGATGTCCGTAAAATTTGAACTTATAACAAAATCATTGGGGTCAGTGGAATCTAGGGCATAGAGCACATCTTGGGCTACAGTGGGATCAAATAAACTGACATCAAGTGTATTTGAAGGAAATTCTGGACCACAACCATAAATTGGAATCACAGAGGCATTAAGGTTGGGTCCTTCCATTTGTATTTCAAAATCCTCGTTCAATGTACAACCGTTTCCGTCTGTTATGGTTAGGGAGTAGTTTCCGGGAACCAATCCATCAATTATGAAGAAGTTGTTAGCAAAAACTGTGGGCGGATTAGAATTGAGGCTCACTTCAAAAGGAGGTGCCCCAGTATCAGCAAATATTTGGATTTGTCCATCTCCATTTCCCAAGCAAGATTCGTTTTGAATGTTTGTTAAAATGGTGGTGTTGACCGTCACGGTGAAGCTGCTCTCATCGGAGCAGTTGGGGGTGGTCCCGGTCTCCTCGTAGATGAACACGGTCTGTGTCGTGGTT
>JANQRD010000096.1 GCA_028284725.1 Allomuricauda sp.
GACGGTCGGACATATTCCTCTACCTTATGTTATGGGATACGATATGCGGCCTTTGCAAACCCTAAAGGAAAAAGCCAAATTTTTGAATGACGTCGTGGAAAACGAGACTTTACTGTTCTTTGAGCATGATGCCCATAATCAGTTGTGCTCCCTTAAACAAACCGAAAAAGGAGTGCGGTTGGACGAATTGTTTTCCTTTGATGAAATATTCAATCCGCAATAAAGTTTTACATTTTTAAAAAATCATTTATATGAATCGCAGATATACCAAACTATCCTTTATCCCACTTACGCTTTCCTTGTTATTGATGGGATGTGGCGCGACCACCCTGGTCTCCACTCCTGTTGAAAATATTGATGCCGTTCCATTAAAAATTTCTGAGTTGAACGACACCCAGAAAAAAAACTGGGGCCATGCAGATCTTATTTCCGATACCATTCCTGGGATGAGCGTGGACAAAGCCTATCGCGAAATCAACAAAAACAAAAACGGAAAAACCGTAATTGTTGCCGTGATCGATTCCGGAATCGACTTGGAACACGAAGACTTGGATGATGTGCTTTGGACGAACAAAGGCGAACGCCCCAATAATGGAAAAGATGACGATGGCAATGGTTATGTGGACGACATTCACGGATACAATTTTTTGGGTGAAGCCTACAACGAGCAATTGGAGTATGTTCGAATGCTTCGGTTGAACATTGGTGATGCTTCTGATAGAGCCAAAGCAAGATTGAAACTGGATGAAGCCTATCCAAAGGCATTACAGAACAAGCAGCAGTACGAGCAGATTTTCCAAGTGGTCAAAAATGCTGACGACGCTGTAAAAAAAGAATTGGGCAAAGATTCATATTCCAAAGAAGAACTGTTGGCCATCGAAGCAAAAACGGAACAAATGAAACAGTATGTTGCCGTACTTACACAGATGTTCTCCTACGGAGAAAGTATTACGGCGGTGATGGATGAACTTTCCGAGGGTATTACCTATTTCACAGATCAGCTCAACTACAACCTCAACAAAGAATTCGACGGAAGAACCCCTGTAGGTGATGACCCATATAATTTTAATGATAGGTCTTACGGTAATGGGAACCCCAAAAACCGTGTGGATACTGAAAGTCATGGAACACACGTTGCTGGAATCATTGCTGCTGAGCGAAACAACGGCAAAGGAGTCAACGGTGTTGCTAGAAATGTAAAATTGATGAGCGTTCGTGCCGTGCCCAATGGCGATGAGTACGACAAGGATATTGCCTTGGCCATTCGCTACGCGGTGGACAATGGTGCCAAAATCATCAATTGTAGTTTTGGAAAGTCTTTTTCACCCAATGCGCAATGGGTATATGATGCCATTCAATATGCCGCATCTCGGGATGTTTTGATTGTGCATGCCGCAGGGAACGATGGGGACGATCTAGACGATTCAGAAAACACCAACTTTCCCAATGATCACAAATATGGCGGTATGGAGTTCGCCAATAATGTCATTACTGTAGGAGCACTTACCAATAGTTACGGCTCCAAAATGGTGGCCAATTTTTCAAATTATGGCAAGCAGAATGTTGATGTCTTTGCGCCTGGGGACGCCATTTACTCCACCATGCCTAATAACGAGTACGATTTTCAAGGAGGTACCTCTATGGCTGCCCCTGCTGTTGCTGGTGTTGCGGCATTGGTTCGATCGTACTATCCGCAATTGTCGGCTTCGCAGGTGAAACAAATCATCATCGAATCGGGATTGAGCTCAAAAGCCTCCATTGTCGTTTCAGGAGACCCGGCCAACGCCACAACATTTGATAAAATTTCAAAGTCGGGCAAAATGGTCAATGCCTATAATGCCCTAATTTTGGCACAGAACATCACAAAAGGCAAAAGGACTTTGAGCAAAAACACAAAATAGTACCATGAGTAGAGCACTTATCTTTCTTTTTTGCGCTTTTGGGGGATTTTTTACAGTGTCTGGACAAAACAATACTTCGTATTGGCAACAACATGTCGATTACACCATGGAGGTCGACATGGATGTAGAAACGTATCAGTATTCCGGCACCCAAAAATTGGTTTACACCAACAATTCACCAGATGAACTCAACCGGGTGTACTACCATTTGTATTTCAATGCCTTTCAACCTGGGAGCGAGATGGATGCTCGACTTCAGAACGTAAAAGATCCCGATAACAGAATGATGGCAAACGGAAAAAGTCGAATCGCCGAACTTTCCGAAAGCGAGATGGGATATTTGCACGCTGAATCATTGACACAGGATGGAACGCCCGTTTCCTTCAGTGAGGAAGGCACTATTTTGGTTGTCGATTTGGCAAAGCCTATTCCTTCCGGAGGAAAAACAACTTTGGACATGACCTTTAAGGGACAAGTGCCCTTGCAAATTCGTCGTTCGGGAAGAAACAGTAAAGAAGGGGTGGCGCTTTCCATGAGCCAGTGGTATCCAAAACTATCGGAGTACGATTTTCAAGGTTGGCACGCCAATCCGTACATCGCGAGGGAATTCCATGGGGTATGGGGAAATTTTGATGTAAAACTTACCTTGGACAAAAACTACACGGTAGGGGGAACCGGTTATTTGCAAAATCCACAGGAAGTGGGCCATGGTTATGAAACCCCAGGTACCAAAGTAAAGACCAGGGGCAAAACGCTGACCTGGCATTTCGTTGCACCGAATGTCCACGATTTTATGTGGGGGGCGGATCCTGAATACATCCACGATGTGGTTGAAATGGCGGATGGCCCCATGCTTCATTTTTATTATAAAAATGACCCCGAAATCATCGAAAATTGGAAAAAGCTGCAGCCTAAAACAGAAGCAGCAATGCACTTTTTCAGCAAGAATATTGGAAAATATCCCTATGATCAATATTCCGTTGTCCATGGTGGGGATGGTGGTATGGAATATGCCATGAGCACCTTGATCACTGGTAAAAGAACCCTTGGCAGTTTGGTCGGGGTAATGGTGCACGAGCTGGCACATACCTGGTTTCAGCACGTTTTGGCCACCAATGAGTCAAAATACGAGTGGATGGATGAAGGCTTTACCACCTTTATAAGTAGTCTTTGCATGAACGAAATTATGGAGCAAGGGCTTGAAAACCCTTTCGAAAGTTCCTATAAAGGCTATTACGCCTTGGTCAACTCTGGATTGGAACTTCCCCAGACCACGCATGCCGACCGCTATACCACCAATTTTGCCTATGGGGTCTCGGCCTACAGCAAAGGCTCCATATTTCTGTCGCAGTTGGGTTATGTCATCGGACAAGACAAGTTGATGGAGACCATTCGAAAGTATTACCAAGACTTTAAGTTCAAACATCCGGTTCCGAACGACATCAAAAGAACCGCGGAAAAAGTTTCGGGTATGGAATTGGATTGGTATTTGACTGACTGGACCCAGACCACCAATACCATCGATTATGGAATAAAAAGCGTTGAAGCTGATGGGAACAAAACGAAAATCACCTTGGAACGTATTGGAGCAATGCCCATGCCGTTGGACATCCTTATCGCCAATTCCGACGGTAGCCAGGAAACCTATTACCTTCCACTTCGAATGATGCGTGGCGAGAAAGACAATCCATATCCTGGTCTAAAAAGAACTGTGGTCGAGGATTGGGCCTGGGCCCATCCCACGTACGAGCTCACCATTGACAAGCCCTTAGGTTCGGTTAAGGCCATCGTAATCGATCCCTCGCAGTTGATGGCCGATGTAAATGGAGAGAACAACGTATATCAGCAAGAACCCTAGTATTCCTTCGTAGAAGTCGGTAGATTCCGATTTCGCCCATTGAATTTGTGTAACTTGCTCTGCAAAATGTCTTGCCAAGGGACATACGGCTTATGGTGAAAACACAGGGCTTTCCAAAAAAAGAGAAACTTAAAGGCAAAAAGCTTTTTGAAAAACTTTTTTCCGAAGGAAAAAGCATTACCGTATTTCCCATAAAGTTGTTGTACACCGAGGGTGATTTTAATGATGGTTCAACAGCCAAAGTCGGTGTGGTAGCCCCAAAACGAAAATTTGGAAGTGCCGTAAAACGGAATCGCATAAAACGAATGTTGCGCGAGGCTTACCGTCGCAACAAGCATCTCGTTTTTAACAACATAGAGGGAAACTTTGCGTTCCTATTTTTATATCTTGGTAATAAGATGCCCAAACAACCCGAAGTGGACAACGCGGTAATAGAGCTTTTGGGCACTTTCCTTAAAAAAGAGTCCCATGAAAAAATTAGTTAGAAAAAAGATCATCATTCCCATTTTGGCGCTTACCGTATTGGTGGTTGCCAGTGGTTTTAAGAGTGATTTTTTCGAAATCGCCAAGCAAATCGAGATTTTCACCACTCTTTTTAAGGAACTGAACATGAACTATGTGGATGAGACCAATCCAGCCGAATTGATGGATTCCGCCATCAAAAACATGCTGGATGAGCTGGATCCCTATACCCGTTTCCTTAATGAGCAGGATGTTGAGGCCTACAAAATCAACAATGCAGGTGAATATTCGGGCATTGGTGCCCTTGTCCGTTCCTATGAAAGCAAGTTATTGATTGTGGAGCCGTACAAAGGCTATCCTGCGGATAAGGCCGGACTGAAGGCCGGGGATGAAATCATAAAAATTGGGGAAACCAAAGTATCCGATTTTGATGATAACGCCAGTGAGCTGTTAAAAGGTGCCAACAACACTTCGGTGGACATCACTTTTGTTCGGC
>JANQRD010000102.1 GCA_028284725.1 Allomuricauda sp.
AATTCTTCTACACTACCAGGGGTCTGGACACAAAGAATCTTAATCAATTGGAAGGGGTGTTGTGCGAATCCATATAATTCCGTTCGATTGCAAGTGGAAATGGCAAGCAATCCGTCTACGCCTTGCTCTCCAGCTTGGATCATAATACGATCGATAGCAGGAACGTCCAAGCTAAATTTTCCTCTTACTTCGGCGTCCGCTTTTTTGTAGCTTAGCCCAATGGCGTAGAAAGAATTATGTTTTGAAATATGATAACTCCTCATAAAGGATTAAAAATCGCACCACAAATGTAAGTCGGTCAGTGAGGAAAAAATAACGCTAGCGGAACAATAAGTATCAGAGACGATACCTTTTAGCGGTATTTTGGGCAAAAACCTTCAAATACACTGTTTTTATTGTAAATTTGAATAATCAAAAATTAATTTAGAATCATTTTAAATAGTATTTTTTGATTCTGAAAATGACTATAATCAATGGAAAATGTCGCCACAGGTTCATACGAGGAAATTTTAATTGAAGACGGGTTTTATGTGCTTAAAATTCAGAACGATACCGATCAAGTCACTGCTGTTGGGCGGGATATTGATAGCACGTTCATTCAGTTTCATTTTTGCTTAAAGGGAGGTGCACAGTTTCATTTCAATCAAGGGAACTATCATTTGGAAGTGTCCGAAGAGAATTCATTACTGTTGTACAATACCCAGAAAGACCTTCCCTTGAATCTTAGGGTCGCTCCGAACTCGTGGTTGCTATCGGTAGTCATGACAATTCGAAAATTCCATTCCCTGTTTTCAAATGAAGCCGATTACATTCCATTTTTGAGCGAGGAAAACCGGGAAAAGAAATACTATTCCCAGGAAGTTTTATCACCTGCTACCGCGGTGGTGCTGAGCCAAATCATGAACTATAATTTGCACCCATCAATCAAAGCGCTGTATGTAAAGGGGAAAATGTACGAGTTGATTTCGCTTTATTTCAACAAGACCAAGGATGCCGATCTGGAACAATGCCCCTTCTTGGCAGATGAGGACAATGTGCGTCGTATAAAAATGGCTAAGGAAATCATCATTTCTAGAATGGCGGAACCGCCTACCTTGGCTGATCTTTCCAAAGAAATAGGGCTCAGTTTGAAAAAATTGAAGGAAGGGTTTAAGCAGATTTACGGTGACTCGGTCTACGGTTTTTTGTTCGATTATAAAATGGAGTATGCCCGTAAAATGTTGGAGACGGGAAAACACAACGTGAACGAGGTGGGGTTGAAAGTCGGGTATAGCACTGCTAGTCATTTTATCGCTTCATTTAAAAAGAAATACGGTACCACGCCCAAAAAATATTTAACTTCAAACGTGTAAAAAATTCCGCATGAGACCTTTCAAGAAATTACTTTGTGCCCTAATGGTATTGACTTCGTACGCCAATGCGCAAGATGATGCTTCAAAAGAAAATCCCGAAGGAACAAAAACCCCTGAGTTGGTTCTGGTTTTCAGCAAGACGGAAGGTTACCGTCATGCATCCATTGAGAAGGGTGCAGAAACGCTGCGTCAATTGGGAAGGGAAAATGGGTTTATCGTTTTGCAAACCGAAACCGCCGAGGACATCAATTCCCAAAACCTTAAAAATTATAAGTTGGTGATTTTTTTGAGCACAACACAAGATGTCCTCAATTCGGAACAGGAAAAGGATTTCGAAAGTTTTATTAAAGGCGGAGGGAGTTTTATGGGAATCCACGCCGCTACGGATACGGAGTACGATTGGGTCTGGTTTGGTAAGTTGGTCGGAGGTTATTTTGATAGTCATCCCAACGACCCGAATGTACGTGACGCAAAAATGGATGTACTTATCAAAGACCATCCTTCCACAGCTCATTTAGGCGACACATGGTCACGAAGTGATGAATGGTACAATTATAAGAACCTAAATCCTGATGTCAAGGTTTTACTCAATTTGGATGAAAAAAGTTATGAGGGTGGAACCAATGGGGAAAACCATCCCATAGCATGGTATCACGAATATGACGGAGGAAGGTCTTTTTATACAGGCGGTGGACACACCAAAGCCTCATTCGATGAACCGGATTTTAAACAACACTTGTTGGGAGGTATCCTTTGGTGTCTGCAGCGCGAGACCGAATAACTTTTGAAAACCAACCATGGAACGACGTACATTTTATCAAACTTTGGGCTTGGCGGCAATCGCTACTCCGACCTTGGTCGGTTGTAAAAACGAATCCGTTCCGCCCAAATCGGAAAAAACGGCTCCCGGATTTGAGGTTACCCCGGAGTTGAGTGAGCGCATGTATACAAAAGCTTTGGAAATTACCAAAGCAAAGGTGCGTGGTGGGGACAGCGAACCCTTTTTCAAAAAGCCATTTGTTGATGCCGCCTTTTCGGATAACATTTTTCTTTGGGATACCTGTTTCATTGTGTGTTTTGCTAAATATCATTTGGATGAACTTCCTGTATACCAGGCGTTGGATAATTTCTACGACCGAATGGAGGATGACGGATATATATGTCGTGAGTATCGAATTAATGGCCGTCCGTTATGGTCGAAAGAACATCCTGTTTCAATCAACCCGCCCCTTTTGGCTTGGGCAGAGACCGAGATCTATAGCGTAAAAAAAGATACGGAGCGCCTGAAAAAAGCTTATCCGATCCTAAAGAAGAATTTCGAATTTCATGTGAAGAAATATCAGGGTGATGATAAATTATTTTGGGGCGATACCTTAGGTATGGGAATGGATAACATTCCCAGGTTTCCACGGAACTGGACAACAGACGAGGGTAATGGAATGACGCATCATGAACTTGGTGAGAAGTTGGGAAAGATGTCAGGGTCAACGGGTGAAGAAAGATTGAACCGATTCATTGCCGATTATGTGGAGACCTTGCAAGGGGTTTGGAACGATGAGGGAAGATTGGTGGATTTTTCGGCACAAATGGCAATGTTCGCCATGCAATTAAAATTTATCGCTGAGGAAATTGGGGAGACTGAAGATATTGACGGTTATGAAGCTTTCCATGCTGAAGTGAAAAATGCTATCAACTCACTTTGCTGGAATGAGGAGGACGCCTTTTACTATGACCTAGGGTATGGGGAGCAGATAAAGCGCAAGCATATTGGTATGTATTGGACGCTACTTGGGCAACTGGTTCCTGAAAACAAAATGGATGGATTTTTGGCGCACCTGACCAATCCCGATGAGTTTTATAGAAAGACACCACTACCTGCGCTCTCTGCAGATGACCCAGATTATGTAGGTTGGGGCGATTATTGGCTTGGTGGGGTTTGGGCACCTACTTCCTATATGGTTTTAAAGGGGTTGACTGCCAATGGCAAAGATGACCTTGCAAAGGATTTAGCTGAAAAAACCTATGCTTCCATTGCCGAGGTGTTTGAAGCTACCGACACTTTTTGGGAAAATTATGCCCCAGATTTGATTTCTTATGGTATGCCGGCCAAAAAAGACTTTTGTGGTTGGACTGGATTGGTGCCTATTGCCATCTACCACGAATACATCAAAACGTCGGTCTAGCGACGATAATTCCGATGTTACTTTTTATTTTTTTGAGGTAGTCAACCAATGGTTGTTCCGTGATTTCCACCTGTCCAGAGCTCGAAGCATGTAGTAGGTGAATCCTTCCACTGGGCTGTCGGATGGCAAATCCCGTATGCGTTACATCCAACCCTTTTATGGAAGTGGCCAAAGCAATAATATCCCCAGATTGTATCAAGTGTTCCTGGTTTACAATCTCATTTTGTGGTAAGATGCACAGGGTCTCCTTTGCAAGTTCGGCTTCTATCTTTTGAATGGCTTCAAAATTTTCATCATCCGCTAAAAAGGGATAGAGCGAACGATGCGTTCCCATAAAATTGATGGCTTTTTCAGAGGTAACACCATTCAAGTCTGAGGTGATGTCCTTAATCAATCCTTTTTTTTCGTTGTTGCGAATCCAATCTGTAAAGTAATGTAAACGTGAAGGATAACCGTCTAAAACGCCATTTCTATACCGAATGATTTTAAGATTATTGGCGAATTTTTGGAAACTTTGGTCTTCAGTTTTTAGGGTTAGCCCAAAAGCCAATACATTCTCCACATAGGTGGTGCAATCCAGACCACGGAGGTTCACAACCAGGGTCTCGGTATCCCCGATTTCCAAAGTTTTTTCCACATAAGGAGTGGCCAAAAAAGACTTTCCGATGGCAACAATGGAATCACTCGCGGAATTTTCATGGAGCTGTATCAAATCAGCCATTTTATCCCTAAAAAGCGAGGAATCTTTCGGAGTAAAGGTAATTTGACAGTGTGCTGTAACCGAAAAAACGAATAAAAAAATAGAAATGCTCTTGAACCACATGGGCAAAATCATGTTCGTTGCGTTAAAATTAGGATTATCTATCCAATCATAGGAAACAAATTGAAGGAAACAAATGTTAAATGGGCTTCAAGTAGTATTTTTATGCCTTTGAAAATAAACTGTTTTCCACTGCTATGAAAGGAGTACTATTGGTCAATTTGGGATCTCCCGATAGTCCCACCCCGAAGGACGTAAAACCCTATTTGGATGAATTTTTGATGGATGGGCGTGTCATTGACACTCCAAAATGGCTGCGCAACATTATTGTTCGAGGCATCATTTTGCAAACTCGACCCAAAAAGTCCGCAGAAGCCTATTCCAAGATTTGGTGGGATGAAGGTTCTCCATTGATTGTGATTTCAGAACGATTTGCAGAAAAGGTAAGGCAACAAACGGATATGCCTGTTGCCCTGGGAATGCGCTACGGCTCCATGACCATCAAAAATGCCTTACAAGAATTAAAGGACAAAGGAGTGAGTGAGGTTCTACTGGTTCCACTGTATCCGCATTATGCTATGTCATCCTACGAAACAGTGGTGGTAAAGGCGATGGCGGTGCAACAAGAACATTTTCCAGAATTGCACCTGACCACCTTGCCCGCGTTTTACAGTAATCAAGATTATATTAAGGTACTATCGGAAAGCATTAAAAATGGACTAAAGGATTTCGAATACGACCACATTTTGTTTTCATACCACGGTATTCCCGAAAGGCACATTCGAAAATCGGATCCGACTAAATTTCATTGCAAGATCGACGGCAATTGCTGCAAGATAAATTCCGTTGCCCACCATACCTGTTACCGACACCAGTGCTATGATACCACCGAATTGGTGAAAGCCTATTTGGATTTACCTGAAGATAAGGTCAGCAGTTCGTTCCAATCCCGTTTGGCAGGCGATCCATGGTTAAAGCCCTACACCGATTTTGAGTTTGAGCGTTTGGCCAAGGAAGGTAAAACAAGACTGGCTGTGATTACTCCCGCTTTTGTGAGCGATTGTTTGGAAACCCTCGAAGAGATCGCAATGGAAGGTGAGGAGCAGTTCAAGGAAGCAGGTGGAGAATCTTACAAACACATACCTTGCCTGAACGATAGCGATCCATGGGTGACCCTTATGGCACAATGGGTCAACGAATGGCAGGCCAAAGAAACCTTGCCTGTATAGATGGCCAAGGTATCTGCTGAACAACTAGGGACGGAACCCATTGGCAAATTGCTGATCAAACAAGCAGTACCCGCCTCCATAGGTATTTTGGTAATGTCCCTGAATGTTTTGGTGGATTCCATTTTCGTTGGAAATTGGATTGGATCCATCGCCATTGCGGCCATCAATGTAGTGCTCCCAGTTTCCTTTTTTATTGCCGCTTTGGGAATGGCCATTGGAGTTGGGGGATCTAGCATTGTTTCCCGAGCATTGGGTTCTGGAGATAAGGAAAAGGCACTAAAAACTTTTGGAAATCAGATTACCTTGACACTTGTGGTCACTATTTCCATGGTGGCTTTGGGACTTTATTTTGTGGATGACCTCATTCCAGCGTTTGGAGGGAAGGGTTCCATTTTCGATTTGGCCAAGATCTATTACACCATCGTTTTGTATGGAGTACCATTTCTTGCACTTTGCATGATGGGAAACACGGTTATCCGGGCGGAAGGAAAGCCAAAGTTTGCGATGGTGGCCATGATCATTCCTTCAGTTGGGAACCTGTTGATGGACTATATTTTTATTTATGTGATGGACTGGGGGATGCATGGAGCGGCTTGGGCGACAACAGGGGGCTATTTGTTGTGTTTCGTTTACATTTTTTACTTTTTTCTATCCTCAAACTCTGAATTAAAGATTGGATTTGCCCATTTTTTGCTGAATGCACCCATCTTAAAAGAAATGGGATCACTGGGCTTTGTTACCCTGGCCCGACAGGCTGTAACCAGTGTAACTTACCTACTGATGAACAATATTTTATTCAATTTGGGAGGGGAAGCCATGGTTGCCGTTTATGCAATTATTGGTAGAATGCTCATGTTCGCCCTCTTTCCTGTTTTTGGGGTCACCCAAGGATTCTTGCCTATTGCTGGATTCAATTATGGAGCGGTGAAGTACGAACGTGTAAAGGAATCCATATATACTGCGATAAAGTACGCCGCTTATGTAGCGACTTTGGTTTTTATTGTATTGATGGTTTTTCCAGACGCCATCACGTCTTTGTTTTTGAGCAGCAGGCCTAATCTCCCGATAGAAGAACAGCTTACCAATGCTTTTGTAATGGAGCATGCTCCCAGCGCAATGCGATGGGTCTTTGCGGCGACTCCGATCATTGCACTTCAATTGATCGGTGCAGCGTATTTTCAGGCGGTTGGAAAAGCAATTTCTGCACTGCTTTTAACCTTGACAAGACAGGGCTTCTTTTTTATCCCCCTTATACTGGTACTGCCACAGCTCATGGGGGAGTTGGGTGTTTGGCTCTCTTTTCCTATAGCGGATGTATTATCGACCCTGGTTACAGGATTTTATCTACGGAAAGAGGTCAAAACCAAATTGAGCGTGGCAGTGTAACATACCTACTGAGCAATTGACGTTGCTGCCTTACTAATGATTTTCCATTGACCTTCTATTTTTTTCAATAAGAAAAGGTCAATGTAAACCAGGTTTCTGGAGGGAATTCGGATTTCAGCTTTTGCCGTTGCGATGGTATTGGCCTGGTCAATGGCTAAAATTTTTCCATGTCTGCCATTGAATTTTCCCTTTTCCCGTTGCTTGAACAAATCGCTATAACCCTCCGGCGAAAGAATCCATAACTCTTCGTCCTTTTTGGAAAGAAACAGGTCGGCATTTTCATAAAAAGCAGACATGATCTGTTCCGGGTCGCTATGGGAAGAGCCATCAAGATAGGCTTGAATTGTATTTTCAATGTATTCTTCTTCTGATTGAGGTAAAGCAATATAACTAATTAATAAAAAACTAATTAAAGAAAAGAAAAACTTCATGATTTGATTGTTTTGGGTTTTATTTGAATCAATTTTCCTTCGTCCTCGTCAGTGAGGATATATAGTTTCCCTTCGGGACTTTGGCGTGCTTTGCGGATACGTATACGGTCATCAATAAAAAGTTCCTCAGCGCTTTTTACAGTATCATTTTCGATTCGGAGCCGCCAAAGGCTTCCGCGAGACAACCCGGGTACAATTAAATTGTTCTTCCAATGCGGAAAATGATCACCGGTATAAAAAGTAAGTCCAGTGGGTGCTACTGTATGCGGCCAAAACCAAACAGGAGGTGTAAAGGTTACCCCTTCAAGCTTGGGAGGAGTGTAATCATTGCTTCGCAATTTTCCGGAAGTAACATTAGGCCAACCATAATTGGCTCCTGGGAGTAACAAATTGATTTCATCTCCCTGAATAGTGCCATGTTCGCTGAACCAAACGTTCCCGGTTTTCGGCTCCACTGCAATTCCCTGGGCAGCTCGTATCCCCAATGCATATATTCCAGGTATAGCTTCAGACCCCAAATTTGGATTGTCGGAAGGAATGCTACCGTCCGCATTG
>JANQRD010000104.1 GCA_028284725.1 Allomuricauda sp.
TAAGGACTCCCTCTTTTTTGTGCACCTCAACCAAAAGCAAAGTAGCAAAGAAGCTATTGCTGCCTACCGCAACCAAGATTTTGATAAAAACAAATTGATTCTGGAACTTTCGGAAATCACCCGAAAAATGGTTATGACTTCTTCCCTAACGGAATTTGAAACCTTGATTACCGGGCATGAGCAAATGCTCTCCGAAGTTTTGAAAGTACCCTCCATAAAATCAAAACTTTTTTCAGATTATTCCGGTGCCATTAAAAGTCTGGGGGCTTGGGGAGGCGACTTTGTATTGGCAACCGGCGATGCAGAAACACCAAATTATTTTAAAAGTAAAGGTTATATGGCGGTGTTAAAATTTTCAGATTTGATTCTTTAATCGCATTTAGTGCCAACTTTTTTATCAGTTATCTTTGGGATAGCATGTTTCGATGACCATTGGCATTAATGAAATATCTACTAACATTAGGAATTGTACAGGCCATTTTTTTTGCGGTGGTATTGGTTTTGGCAAGACGAAGTTCCCTTCCCAATAAAATCTTATTCCTATGGATGTTGATTCTTGCTGCCAACTTGGGTGGAGTCTTGTTGGCGGTTTATGGTTTTTATCAGACCCGCCCCCATTTCTTCGGATACGATACCACCTTGGTTTTTCTCCATGGTCCTATGCTCTATTTGTATGTGATAACTTCCGTTTCGGAAAAACCGCAACTAAAACCGAAACACCTTTTTCACGGTATACCTTATCTGCTTTTTAGTATTTATCTCATCTTTTTGCTGAAGTTTGAGCATGCCAATGCAACCTATGAGGAAATAAGAAAGCTTTTCTATGAGCCCAATATAATTCTGTTGTTCTTGGAGGTAAGCATCCATGCCTTGCTGATTACGTATATCGTCGCTTCCACCTTGACCTTGCGCAGTTTTCGAAAAACACTGCCCAAATCATATTCCTTCACCGAAGGAATTAATTTTCAATGGCTCCAGATGGTGTTATATGCCTTCCTCTTCATTTCTGGTTTGATTTTGGTGAGTCTAGTACTTAGTGACATCCTCAAACTTTTTTCACTGGAATGGAAGGGATTCCTTTTTTACATATGCATGTCATTGCTGCCCTTTTATTTGTTTTTCCACGCCATCCATCGCAAAATTATCTATCCCTCCGATGAACAGATCATTGTCAAAAAATACAGGGATTCCACACTTACGGAAACGGATCTTCAACAAATCCAAACCCGATTAAATGAACTCATGACTAACGAAAAGCCCCATCTGGACGGCCATTTGTCCATCGCCAAATTGGCAGGTATGATCGACATTCATCCCAAGCAATTGTCCCAAGTCATAAACGAAAAACATGGAACCCACTTTTTTCATTTCATCAATGGGTACCGTGTTAAGGAATTTGAACAAAAACTCAATAACCCAGCCTACAAAAATTTTTCATTGTTGGGTATTGCATTCGATTGTGGGTTTAATACCAAATCCGCATTTAGCAAAGCTTTTAAGCGAGTGCATGGGATTACTCCCTCCGAGTTTAAAAAAGGAAACAAATAGGTTCTACTTCCTGACAAAGGTCGATTCTTTTCCAATGGACATCTAGTTTTGGATCAAAAAATATCATGAGTCAAATTAAATCCATACCCCGCATTACCCTAGTGGGATTGTTGATCGCTTTTTTTGGAACCCCTTTAATTGTTTACATAGCTGCGCAATTGGCACCCGAAGCATATACCAACGCTTTTCTCATCATAAAGGAACTCCTCATTTTTGGAATGACCGGAATCCTTATTATACTCATTTATAAAGGTGAAAAGTTGACTGTAGCTTCCATAGGTTTGCACAATCGACATTGGGGCAAGTCGGTTGTTACTGCATTGAAAACCACAGTAATACTCATAGCCGCGGTTGTAGTGGTGGCTTGGATACTAAGTTTATGGGACATCCCAATAGGCGGAGGTGAAACCACAAAGTATAAATCCATCTCGCTCTGGACATGGTTCCTGATTGTAATCCGTGCCGGAGTCGTGGAAGAAATCTGTTACCGAGGTTACATCATGGAGCGAATCGAAAAATGGACCGGAAATTGGTACGCCTATTTTTTAATCCCTGTGGTCATTTTTTCATTATTTCATTATTCCCAAGGTATCGCCGGTATTGCAATTTCGTTTGTTGCAGGAATAATCTTGGCCTATGTTTATTGGAAAAAAAGAGATTTGAAGGCTAATATCATCGCCCACTTTTTGGTAGATCTTATTCCCAATGTAATTCTTCCACTGGTGACTTCCGGAGAATAAAAAAGCCTCCAAATAGAGGCTTTTTTAATTATTGAATCCGCTAGTTTCTAATAGAAAGTAGCTCGTTTGTCTTCAATATCGGAATCTTCCTTTAATGCATTGTATACTGCGCTATTTACCCTACCTGATGCATTGGTCTTTAATGTTTGTGCATAGGTGGTGAAATTTTCGACACTTGGTGCTTCTTCCTTTTTGGTCACCTTTACCATAAACACCCCGGTTTCTCCTGGGATAAGTTTGGATGTCTGATCTTGTTCCAAAGCAAAAGCGGTTCCTACAACCAAAGGTTCCCTGCCCACACCGGGTATGGTGGGGGATTTCATGGTCAATACGGAAGCGGTGGACACGCTCACATTGTTATCTTTTGCCAAGACCTCCAAGGTTTTTCCTTGATTCGCAGCTATGATCTGTTCGCCCTTTCGCTCCTTTCTGATTTTGGGCAAAGCCGTGGCAGAGGCATCTTCTGGAGACATCAGCCCTTCTTTGTATTTTTTGGTCAACTGTACTACTGCATAACCGTCGTTCGCATTGAATCTTTTAATATCCCCTACTTTGGTATCATCATTAAAGGCCCACTGTACAATGCCGCGTTGTGCTGAAAGTCCGGGAAGGCTTTCGTCCATCTCCTTAATCTTGTTTACGGGTCTTACCACGTAGCTGCTTTCTTTTGCAATATCACCAAAAGATTCAGGTTCGGCATCGATCGCAGACATTTCAAACTTGGTGGCGTCGGTGAACAAGGTATTGATGGTCTCCTCGGAAGGTTCAATTTCCCTTGAAAGGGTTGCTACCTGAACGATATCTTGCTTGTCGTCCACCTTAATGACATGGAAACCGAAATCAGTCTCTACCATTCCTATCGTCCCTACTTCATTTCCGAAGCAAAAATCGTTGAAGGCATCGGCCATAACCCCTTCTTGGAAATAACCTAAATCCCCTCCTCGTGGTGCTGACGGTCCGTCTGAATTTTCCCTTGCCAGTACTGTGAAAAGAACCCCTTCTTTTTTGGCTTCGGCCAAGATTTCCTTGGCTTTTGCCTCGGCTTCCTCCTTAGTTCTGGTGACACTTGGATTTGCACGTTCCGCACCTTCATAAGCCAAAAGAATATGGCTGGCCTTTACTGTACCATTGCGCTTTCGATCCATCATTTTTGAAATCTTAAAGAAACCGCTGTCCCGATAAGGGCCATAAATTTCACCAACGCTCAAAGCCATTAACGAATCAGCCACGGCAGAGGGTAAATCTCTTTTGGCCTTAAAGATGGTATCAAATTTTGTGTCGGAATTTCTATCCAGGAAGGCAACCATGTCCTTTGTGTTCCTGAATCCGGGAACGGTGTCAGTGGTTTCCCTTTCTTCAAAATATTCCACGGTATCGTTCAACAATTTGGTGATTGCGTCTTCTACTGCTTTTTCATCTTCAGCAGATGCTTTTTCCTCAAAGTATACGAATCGGATATCGCGTGCCTTATCTTGTTGAAAATCATCCTTATGCTTGCTGATATAGGACTGTATATCCGCCTTTGATACCTGAATACTACTGTCCGGGATAGATCCATAAGGTACGTTTACATACTGTATATCAACTTTTTCATTGGCCATTTTGTAGTCGAACTGCCCTTCGGATAGCGTAGCGGCAACACCACCCTTTATCAAGTTGAAATACATACGCTCTTTGGCAGATTGAATAATGGCCTGCTCGTCTTGCAACCAAGCATCATACCGTAAGGGATCGTTGACCTTCCAATCAGCAATGGCACTTCTAAAGACCTCTACATTAAAGATGCCATTTTCATCCTGGAAATCAGGAATCTGTGCATAACCAGAAGTTTTTACAAACTCAACGATCTGGTCACTTTCCACGGCAATGCCCAAGTCCTCAAATTGCTGTCCCAAAATTGACTTTCTAATTTCTTGATCATATACGCGGTTCACCAATTGAGTGGATGAAAGCCCAGGGCCGAACCTTCTGGAAGCATTTTCAACTTCCCTTCTAAAATCATCGATGGAAATATTCTCTCCATTCACCTCGGCCACTGCGGAACCTACCTTGGCACCTCCAAAGTCGTTGCTGGTAAAAACCCCTGATATTACGAAAGCGAACAACGCCATACCAATGATCAAAATAAGTACGGTAGTCCGTTTTCTAATATTCTCTAATATTGCCATTTTACTGTCGGTTTTCTATAATTTCAGTGGGCGAAAATACCATTTTCTTTTCAAATAGGAAAGGGTAAAAATGAGCGGAAACTGTTAATCTTCAACGATAACGCGTACGGTGACCAAATCAATTTTGGTGTTGGAGACCTCCAAAATAGTGAAGGCAAAATTGTCGATACGAATCTCGGAATCCTGTTCTGGGATTTCACCGGTCTCGTTCATGATTAAGCCACCCAGAGTTTCATATTCATCATTTTTCGGCAGTTCCAGTTTGTAGTTTTCATTAATGTAGTCCACCTCCAGTCTGGCCGAAAATTTGTAGACATTCTCACTTAGCTGCTCTTCATATAAATCTGTTGAATCGTGTTCGTCCTCAATCTCACCGAACAATTCTTCGATAATATCTTCCACGGTCATAATCCCGGCTGTTCCTCCGTATTCGTCCAACACTACCGCGATACTCTTTCTTCTTTTGGTAAGGACATTCAGGATATCCTGAATCAACATAGTCTCCGGAACAAATTCCACCGGCAACAATATACTTTTGATGGTCTTCGGTTTTTTAAAGAGCTCATAAGAGTGGACATATCCAATAATCTCATCGATGTTCTCCTTGTACACCAAAATTTTGGAATATCCTGTTTCCGAGAACAGCTTGGTCAAATTTTTTGGGGTATCCTCGATTTCAACCGCCATAATCTCCGTTCGTGGCACCATTACTTCCCGGGCTTTCACCGTTGAAAACTCCAGGGCATTTTGGAATATCTGAATCTCGGAATCGACCTCGTCCTCTTCCTCCACGGTTTCCATTTGTTCTGTGATGTAATCCCCCAACTCAATTTTGGTAAACGCCAATTGCACTTCATCCCCATCTGTTTTGAAAAAGACGCGCAAAATAAAATCGGACACCTTGATGACAAACCAAGAAATAAATGAAAACAATACATAAAAGAAATAGGCCGGAATGGCGAAAACCTTCAACAAGGTATTTGAATAAATCTGGAAGAGCACTTTGGGTAAAAATTCGGCCGTAACCAGAATGATCAGGGTTGATATAATGGTCTTGGAAAGCAGACTAAAATCCGTTAGCATGGAGTCCAAAAATTCACTGGAGGTAGGAAGCAAGCCCTGAAACCATTCCATGAGCACATCACCCATAAAAAGTCCGTAAATAACTAAGGCAATGTTGTTGCCAATCAGCATTGTGGCAATGAATTTTGAGGGCTTTTCCGTAATCCAGGTCAGCACTTTGGCAAAAAAGCCTTCTTGTTTCTTCTCAATTTCAATATGAATTCGATTCGCGGAAACGAAGGCGATTTCCATACCCGAAAAAAAGGCGGAGAACAGTAAGGACAAAATTATTATGAGGAGGGAGACGTCCAATTACTGTTTTTGTTGGTTATCCTGTTTTCGCTGTTCGAAGCGTTTGCGATACCTTCTCCTAAAAAGGAACATGGCCACGGAAACGACCGCAAAAAAGATAAAAATATAAGTCTCCTTTGGATCGACGCTCCATAGCGTGGCTATTTTATAAATAGAAATGACCGCCACGGCCAAATATAAGTACTCGGTATACCTTAAAATCTTAATCATCTTGTTCCGTTGTTTCCCGTATGGTCATAAGCCCATAGGTCTTGTGGGCCTTAAAAAAGCTAAAATCCTTATTGAAATCCATTCCCTCTCCATCCATTATAGTTCCATCCTCGGGATTGGTGTATGTAAACACCGTTTCGGTAAAAATCCAATTGTTGGATCTATCGTAATACAGTTGTGGTGTTTCCAGTTTTTTTCCATCGTGACTTTCAATGACCACGTTACCCCTTAAATCAATCAAGTTGGTTTGGGAATAAACGATTCCGTAATCAGCAGTAATCACACTCTTCTGATTCTTCTCGTCAAAAAAGTCAACTTTCAATCCTTCAGGAAAAGTACGAAATTTAAAATATTGATTGTCAAAATCTTCTGTTACAGGACTGGTTAGAATGGCTATCACCTTGGAATCAGCTAAAGCCTCAGCACCCATTTCTTCCTTGGTTTCGGTGTAGGTCAACACAAAGTTTTGTGCCACACCCTGTGGAAAAATAGGTTTTACAGCTTCCTCACCGACCCTTTGATAATTGTCCCCACAGGACATAAAAAGGATTGCCACGGTAAAAACCGTGGCAAAACACTTTAAATTATTTCCTGAAATCCGTTTCACACTATAGATTCGGCACCCTTACACTACCACCAACCCAACAGCTAAAAGTAACGGTTTGACCTGCCTTACCGGAACTAAAGATCATTTCCTTAGTAGGTGCTTTGGCTGAATAACTAGCTGCAGACTTGTTCGCACGCCCACTCAAAGATGGATCTACGCGGCCAGCCTTTCTTGCCATTTCAGCAGCCTTCCAATAGATGGCTCTTTTTTCAAAAGCTGAACTACCACAGGCATTTGCACTACCGGCATATAAGTTGGCGATCAACAAATAGGCTTTTCCATTGGCAGGGTTGGCATTAATGGCCTTAAGCGCATAGCTTCTTGCCTGCGACTTGCTGCTTCTTCTTACGGTTGTAGCAATCTTGTATAGGATATTGGATTTTCTGTAAGGGTCCGTTTCCAACTCCACTGCTTTGTTAAAATCAGCAATGGCTCCTTTGTTGTCACCTGCTTTTTGTTTCAAAGTTCCGCCGTATAGGTAAGCATCCGCAGAGGGATCTAACGCCAACTGTGCCTCAAACAACTTTCGGAACATGGGATCGTCGGTGCATTCTTTGGAGAACATTCTACCCACAGCTCTTTTTACCCAATTGACATCTCCTTTTTTAGCCTCATAACTCTTTTCATACAAAGGAATCAGGTTACCACAGTCGGCCAATGCTCCCAATTTAGAGTCAATACTACCGGCAATCTTACCGTAGGATTTAGAATTTGTTGTAGCTGCCTTAAGTCTTCTTTTCTCTTTTGATGTCAATGTCCCCAAGGAATCCTTTGGAAGAAGCTTGGTCACCACATCCGTGAGCTTTTTGTTTTCAACCTCAACCTTTTCGGTTACGTCATCATATACATCAAACACTTCTTGAAGGTCTTTTTTGCCTTCTCCGTGCAAATCTACCAAAGTGGAGAAATATAGATAAAGTGCTTTTGGGTTCTTGAAATGTTGTTTGTCCTCTTTAAAAGCTTTACCGAGCATGTCGTAAAGTTGCTCGTCCGAAGCCATTTTATTGTCGTAGGACAATAAAGCTTTATCGATGGCCACCCCGGCAGGGTGAAACTTGTTGGGGAAGTACTTTAGACTGTTGTCATACAATGTCATCAAATCTTGAATGTAACCATCTTTATCCGCCCCAGAGGAATTCTTGATTTTGTGCGCCAATATTTTTTCACCATAGGAGAAGTTGGCCTTGTTGATATCCGGGCAACTTTCATAGACCATTTTCCATGGCTCGTAGGCCGCGTCGTAATTTTTAACTTTTGCGTGTTCTGCGTAAATGGAAAGATTGGTCATACACTCTGGATTCTGTGCTTGAGCCATACTTAATCCCATCGACATAAGGACCGCTATCATCGTTAAGTAGTGTTTCTTCTTCATCTTACTAATTTTAAAGTGGTTAATGTACAAATTTTCAATAAAAAATCATCTTAATACAACCAATATCAGCAGTTAAATTGTTGATTTTCTAAAAAAAATTCCAATCAATTTATTTTTCTTTTGACAAACCATCTGTCATTTAACGACAGGCCAAGGTTAATTTTCAAATAACTTTCTTCGATCAAATTGGCATCTGTGGTGCCCCTTCTTCCAAGCTCGAAGCCTAGATTTACATTGGAAAAATTGTTCCCTAGCGGTAGGCCAAATCCAAAAGTTATGCCAAAATCATTGATTTCCTTCCCGTTGACGACAAGACCGCTAACATCGTAACGCAGTCCGGCCCGGTAGGTAATCCTTTTAAAATATCCGGAAAGTGCTCGATAATCCGGCACAAAGTACCCCCCCAAAGCAAACGTACTCGCATCATCGTAGACTACGTTCTCAATGCCAAGAAAATCGTTTCGGAAATCGCTGAATTGTTGAAAGCTGTATTCTCCACCCACAAACCACTTTTTATTTTCTCCAAAACCAAGACCAGCAGTTACCCTTGTAGGTATTTTAAGCTCCGTGTTTCTTAGGTTATTGGCATCGAGATTAACGTCAATAACTTCGATTTCCTGGCCGTTCACCAACGAAAAAGACCCCAGTCGCTCCGAATTCTCGGAAGTAAGGTTCGCTTGGGTATTTACCATTAAAGAGGTATATAAGGTGTATTTGTCCTTTATGGTTGGAGTGTAGTTGACGGCATAATTAAAATCGTAGCCCCCAATCCGGGATTCTCTTCGATCCAAGGTTCCGAACTGTACGTTTTCCACACTTTGTATGCGCTGGTATTCCAACGTCCCAAAGTTAAAGTTCACTGTAGCTCCAATACTAAGGTTTTTGATGGGCTCAAAACCTAAAGAAACATATACCCTGTTGAGGCCTCCTTCCCCTGCAAAAACGTTGGTGACCAAATCTCCATCCCCATTTGTGGATTCGTCGGTAAGATTATACCCTACTGCGGAAAAAGGCATAAGCCCAAAACCCAATCCTACGTTTTCGGCAATGGGAAATCCAATGGAGAGATAGTCTAAATTTGTTATGGCGGCATTTTGCTCTTCAGTAAAATCCTTTAATCTTAATTCTGTTCGAGAAATTCCTCCTGTATAT
>JANQRD010000122.1 GCA_028284725.1 Allomuricauda sp.
TAAGCGGATAACGGTAAAGGATGCATCCAGCTATCTCAAATATATAGCGGAGCAGCAAGGAATCGATGCCGAGGAAAGTGCTTTGCACATTATTGCCCAAAAAGCGGATGGCGCCATGCGCGACGCACTTTCAATTTTTGATCGGGTAGTGAGCTTTTCTGGGAAAAAGTTGACCCGGAAGGCAGTGACCGAAAACCTCAACGTACTCGATTACGACACCTATTTCAACACAACTGATTTGATTCTGGAAAACAACATTCCAGATTTACTGGTGCTTTTCAACAAAACCCTTGCTTTGGGATTTGATGGCCATCATTTTATAAACGGACTAGCCTCCCACTTTAGAGATCTTATGGTGTGTCAGCATCCTGAGACCATTGCGTTGTTGGAAGTTGGGGAAGATGTGAAAAAACAATATGAGGCGCAGGCAAAAAAAGCCTCAAAAGCCTTTTTGCTGGAAGCGCTGGAAATGGCAAACGACTGTGATCTAAAATACAAGACCAGTAAGAATCAACGTTTGCTTGTGGAGCTCACTTTGATGAAATTGGCCTCCATCACCTTTGATGGAGAAAAAAAAAAGCCTGACTTCATAATTCCAGCTTCCCGTTTTATCTCTAAAATAGAGAGCAATCCAGCCGCTGTAAACCTGATTCCTGGGGAGGAGGATAAATCCGAATCCTTACCTAAAGAACCAACACCTGAAGAACCTGTTCTAGTGGAAGAAAAGGTTGCAATCGAAGAGCCTGTGGTGAAACAGCCCATCATAAAAAAAATTCAGCTTAAAACACCAGAAAACCGAGTTTCGGGCTTGTCCATATCCAGTATTAAAGCCAAAAAGGCCCACGAGAACGTAAAAATCCCAATTACTCCAGAGAAAGAACTCCCAAAAGATGCTTTCTCCGAAGAGGAAATGCAGACCCATTGGAACGACTTTGTGCAACATCTGGAGGATAAAGGAAGAAAAATATTGGCCAGCAATCTACAGACCGACACGCCCAAGCTTAAAAATGACCACACCATTTGGATTGAACTTCCAAACAGTACCATGAAAAAGGAAGTGGAACGGGAACAAAGTCTAATGCTCGATTACCTTAAGCAAAAGCTGAACAACCATTCGGTTGCTTTACACATTACGGTAAACGAGGAAGCCGCCAAAAAGTTCGCTTTTACCCCTGAAGAAAAATATCAAAAGCTAAAAGAAAAAAATCCAGCTATAGACCTTCTTCGTAAAGAGTTCGATCTCGATTTTTAGGTTATGTTAGGATTACTATTCCTTACGGAATACCGCTATCTTTGTTCCTCAAATCCGAAAAAATATATAAATGCTAGGGCTGAAATTACCCACGGATCCGCGTTGGGTCAACATTGTTGAGAAAAATATTGAGGAAATCCTTACTGATCATGCCTACTGTGAACAAAAGGCTGCGAGTACAGCCATTTCTTTGATTATTGGATTTCCTGAGAAATCTGAACTCGTTAAGGAAATGACCGCGCTGGCCCGTGAGGAAATGGGGCATTTTAACATGGTGCACGACAAAATCCTGAAACGTGGCTGGGTTTTGGGACGTGAGCGCAAGGATGAATATGTCATCGAGTTGATGAAATTTTTTCCAAAAGGTGGCAGTCGGGAAACCCATTTGGTCCATAAGCTGTTGTACGCCGCACTGATCGAAGCCCGAAGTTGTGAGCGCTTTAGATTGCTCTCTGAAGAAATCAAGGATGCTGAGCTATCGGAATTTTATCGGAATTTGATGGTGAGCGAAGCCAACCATTATACCATGTTTCTCAAATTTGCCCGTAAATATGGAAACCGTGAAGAGGTGGACAGAAAATGGCAGGAGTTGCTGGACTATGAGGCCCAATTGATGAAAAATCTAGGTAAGAAGGAAACCATGCATGGTTAATCCCTACAGGTAGTACAATGTCTTGATCATACCATCGGCCAGCCCGATTTTGGGTACATGGATTTTTTTGGCACCACTCCATTTAGCTGCAGATAAAAAAATCTTTGCCGCCGGAATGATTACATCTGCTCTGTCTTGATTCAATCCCAATTCGGAAATTCGATCATCGTATTCCATGCTGTTCAGGAAATGGTATTGGGCGTTTAACCAAATATAGGACAATGGCTGCCCCATTTTCCGACCCGACATTTTGTGCAGTTTATTGATATTTCCCCCGGAACCAATGATCTCAACCTTACTATCAGAATCTAAATGTGACTCAATCCAGCTGCGCAACGCACTCCATAGGGAATCCTTCACCAATCCACTGAGCATCCGTACCGTACCTATTTTGAAAGATTTGGACGCCTTGAGCTTGCCTTTCGCAAAAATGGTGAACTCCGTACTTCCACCACCCACATCAACATAGAGGTAAAATCCGTCTGTTTTAATGAGTTCCTTCAAATCTGTGGATGCGATAATGGCCGCTTCTTTTTTCCCGTCAATCACGTCAATTTTCACTCCAGATTCGGCCAAAACCCTTTCTACAACCTCATTACCGTTTTTTGCCTCCCGAAAAGCGGAAGTGGCACAGGCCATATATTTTTCAACCCCATAAACCTGCATCAATAGATCAAAGGACTTCATGGTCTTAATCAAGCGTTCTACCTTTTGTTCTGAAATCACCCCGGTCGTAAACGAGTCCTCCCCCAACCGAACCGGAACGCGAACCAATTCGCTTTTTTTAAAGGTAGTAGGTTTGCCACTTTGCTCTATGACGTTGTGAATGAGCAATCGAATGGCGTTAGAACCTATGTCTATCGCCGCAAATTTTCGTACTATCAAGTTTTAATTATTAAGATTTGAGTTTGTTCTGGTAATAATAATAAAGTTCAAATTGGGATCTTATTTCTGGTTCCGATGCATCCCTTTCTCGATAGGCATTGTCCTGCTTATCTGAAAAAATCCGTGCCTTCAAATTATCCTTCCATGAGATATCGAAGGTATCCAAGAGCTCTTGCTTGATATCATTATCGTAAATTGGACATCCTACCTCAACCCTAAAATCGAGATTTCTGGTCATCCAATCTGCAGAAGAAATATAGACTTTGGGATCTCCTTGATTCCCAAAAATGAACAATCTGGGGTGCTCCAAAAATTTGTCCACCACGCTAATCGCCTCAATGTTCTCGCTCATTCCTTCCACTCCAGGAATCAAACAGCACACCCCTCTAATGATGAGTTGAATCTTTACCCCCGCCCTACTGGCCTCGTATAGTTTATCGACCATTTTGTAGGAGGTAAAACTGTTCATTTTTATCTTGACGTAGGCCTCTTTTCCAACCAAAGCATTGGCTATCTCATTGTCGATGAGTTTGATAAACTTCGACTTGGTATAGTGTGGGGACACTACCAAGTGTTTGTATTTGTTTATTTTATAATTGGTCTCGAAAAAGTCAAAAACCTTGTTCATCTCTTTCAAAATACCTTCATGCGCAGTAAACAGTGTGTAATCGGTATAGATTTTTGCGGTGGATTCATTAAAGTTCCCAGTGCTTACAAACCCATATCTTTTGATTCCATCACCCTCCTCTCTCTCAACCAAACATATCTTACTGTGCACCTTCAACCCAGGGACTCCAAAGATCAATCGCACACCTTCTGCTTGTAATTGATTGGCATAATTGATGTTTGCCTGCTCATCAAAACGGGCCTGTAACTCAATCTGTACAGTCACCTGTTTTCCATTTTTAACTGCATTGACCAAAGCAGAAGCTATTTGGCTGTCATTGGCAAGACGATACACCGTTATTTTGATGCTCCGCACCTGAGGGTCGAGCGCTGCCTCCCTTAAAAACTTGGTGACATAACTAAAGGTATGGTACGGCGTATAGATCATGTAGTCTTTTTGGGCAATGAGTTCCAAAAGACTTCCCTCCATGCCAAACCCCTTTACGGGAAGCGGTTCAATCTTGTCATACATCAAATCATTTCTTCCCAAGCTAGGAAAGCCCATGTAGTCTCTTCTATTGTGATACCTTCCACCGGGAATGACACTGTCGGTATCGACAATGTTCATCTTTTCTTTCAGAAATTGCAACGTATCCTTGTCGATTTGCTTGTCGTAGACAAAGCGGACAGGGTCGCTGATCTTTCTATGCTCTACACTAGTGGAAATCTTTTGGATAAAGCTTTTGGTCAAATCATTATCGATATCCAATTCCGCATCGCGTGTAATTTTGATCATGTGGGCCGTAATGGACTCGAACTCAAACATGGTGAAGACGCTGTCCAAACAAAATCGAATCAAATCATCCAGAATGATAATATAATTTTTATCACCTTCCTTTGGGAGTACAATGAATCGATCTATTCCCTTTGGGATTTCGATAAGGGCATAACGGTTTCCACCTGTGGTCCCCACCTGTTCACTATTGGTCATCACTATTTTTACCGCTAGATAGGCGGCCGTATCCTTTAATAGGGGAAACTCTGTAAGGTCGTTCAAAATAATGGTCATCAATTCTTGATTGACCTTTTTAAAGAAGTAATCCCGGATAAATTCAGCTTGACTCTCGCTCAGCTCGTTTTCATCGATGATAAAGATATTTTCCGATTTGAGTTCTTCCTCAATACTATTAAAGATTTCAAGACTTCTAGCCTGCTGTGCAATGACGATTTTGGTAATCTCTTCCAAAAGATCTTTGGCGCGTTCTCCCCCCAGTACGCTCTTCCCTGTTTTCCCTGCATCAACAATGCGCTTAACCGTGGCGTAGCGCACCTTAAAAAATTCATCGAGATTATTACTGAAAATACCTAAAAACCGTAACCGATCAATCAGGGGCACCTTTTTGTCCGCACTTTCTTGAAGTACCCTGGCATTAAAATGCAACCAACTGATTTCCCTGTTTACGTATTCGTTTTTAGTCTTTATCATTATTGTTTTAAGTGTTTAGGAAAGATTACCTGTGACGTGGTTCCCTTTGAAATTTTTGACCATTTGGTCTCTTTGAATTGGATTTGAACCAATCCCGCCGTGGGAACATTGTCAATATACTGATCTCCCCAAGTATTTGCAAGGGTTGTGAAGGCATAATTATGGCCAAAAATTGCTATGGTACCGATTGCATCATCCAGACTCCTCACAAAATCTCCAACACTTTTTCCTGAAAAATCATAAAGGTCTTCTATAATCTGAAATTTTTCCAAAGGAAATCCTGTGTTTCTGACAAAAATCATACTGGTATGCAATGCCCGATTCGCCGGACTTGAAAAAGCAAGGTCAACCGGAACCTTGCTTTCCAAAAACTTTTTGGATACCAAATGGGCATCGTTGATTCCCCGTTCCTTAAGCGGTCGATCTTTATCGGATACCCCATATTCCCATAAGGATTTACCATGTCGCATCAAAATAATTGTTTTCATCCCTTTGGTATTGTTGGATTAAAATTTGCTTACGGCTGAAGGCGTTCAATTTTCCAATCGAAATCTTCTTGCAGCGTATACCGAATGCGGTCGTGAAGTCTGTTTGGACGTCCTTGCCAAAACTCAATGGAAACGGGACGTACCAAATAACCGCCCCAATGCGGAGGACGCGGAATTTCCTTGCCTTCGTGCTCCCGTTCGGCTGCGTAGAGTTTCCTTTCCAAAATATCCCGGGATTCGACCACTTCGCTTTGGTCAGAGATCAATGCACCGAGTTGACTGCCCACCGGACGCGATTCAAAATAACCATCAGACAAGTTTTCGGGTATTTTTTCCGCGGTTCCCTTAATGATTACCTGACGTTCCATATTGGGCCAAAAAAAAGACAGGCTGGTGACTGGGTTTTTCTTAATGGCCTTTCCTTTTTCACTATTGTAATTGGTATAGAAAATGAATCCCTCGTAGGTATACTTTTTCATCAACACGACGCGGTTTTTTGGAAATCCATCCAACCCAATGGTCGATATGGTCATCGCGTTGGGTTCATCCAGTCCGTCGGTTGCCTCTACCTCATAAAACCACTTCTGAAACTGCTCAATAGGGTTTTCCTTAATGGAATCCTCCGTTAAAGCACTTTTTTCGTACGATTTTCGATAATTGCTTAAATCTTTTTGCATTGTTTTCCTTCTAATCCAATTCAAATTTCAGCAAAAGAATGGAGAATAGAAAAATTGATGGGACTTGTTTTGACCTATTAGTCAATCCTAAATTTCGAAGGACTTTCCATCATCGGCCAGTTCAACATCCGGGAAGATGGTTTGTGCCTCCTCTTTAAAAAAGTCGATGGATTTATAACGCGTAGAATAATGCCCCAAAATCAGGCTCCCCACCTCGGCTTTTTGGGCAATTTGTGCTGCATGCTTGGCCGTGGCATGCTTTGTTTTTTGACAAAGATGGGATTCGGTTTCCAAAAAAGTAGCCTCATGATATAAGGTATCTACATTGGTTATTAGCGGAACTATGGCCTCATTATAGGCAGTATCACTACAAAAGGCATAGCTTTTTGGTTTTGGCGGATCATGGGTCAAATTTTGGTTGTCAATTTCCCTTCCATTCTTGGAAACGCCGTTGGCCCCATTTTTTATGTTGTTATATTGACTTCGGTCTATTTCGTATTGTGCCACCGCATCAATATCCAATTTTCTCGGTTGAGGCTTCTCAGTAAACAAAAAACCATTAGTGTAAACCCTATGATCTAAGGGAATCGTATGTACACTGACTGTATCATCCTCAAAAATGAGTTCTGATTCAGTGGATTCCAATTCGTGAAAAATCAATGGATAGTTGGTCCACGAATCCCCCAATTTTAGAAAAAGGGTAATCGCCTCTTTGATGCCTTTGGGGCCATGGACATGCAACTCGGTTTCCCTGCCCAACAACCGAAATGTTGAAATTAAACCAGGTAAGCCAAAAAAATGGTCTCCATGCAGATGGGAGATGAAAATATGCTTGATCCGAGAAAATTTAATCTTGTACTTCCGTAGCTGTACCTGGGTCCCTTCCCCACAATCGATCAAAAACAGGTGATTTCGTATTTCGAGCACTTGGGAAGTAGGATTGGTCAATGTACGGGGAGTGGCGGAATAACATCCGAGAATCGTAAGTTTCATCTAGTTGAAAATTAAGAATG
>JANQRD010000145.1 GCA_028284725.1 Allomuricauda sp.
GAAAACAGCTTGTGATATTATTGAATGCGGCATCGGGGGTGCTGAAATCGATAGCAACATCCATTTGGTTATAGGCAATTTCAGTGGCGCCCACATCAATTTTGGCTACGATGGTATGACCTCTATCTTGAGCGATGCGCTCTATCATTTTTCCCATTTTACCATAGCCGAATAGACCGATGTTCATAAATTAAAATTTTACGACCAGTGCCATGCCGTAGTTCGGTTGATTGGTCACGGAATTAAGATCTAGATAAGGTTTGAAATCGATGACGAGGTTATCATCCACATTGTATTGTTTCAGGTGGGAATCCACGTTCGCATCAATAATATTCAGTGCATAAAGGGCTATTGTGATCAGTAAGGCTAAATCTCGATCACGTTGCCGGGCCTCTTGGGCATCCTGTAGTGCCTCCAAAGAAATATCGGGACCTTCCCCATCTCCGTTAAGATCGAAAAATTCATCATCATTGAAACCTGCCCTGCGTCTTTTAAAGGCATCCCGTGCTCTATTATATTCCGTGTTGTTGAAGGAATAAACATAGATTCCTGTTCCGATAGCACCCCAAACGATGGGAGCTTTCCAATAGCGCTTGTTGTAGATTTGCCCCAAACCTGGTAAGATGGCCGAATAAAACGCCGCCTTACTGGGTGCCAATGGGTTTATTTTTTTCTTTTCGTAGGTGACTTCCTCGATGATCAGACCCTGATCTTCCAAATTTTGGGCGAGGGAATCAATTTCTTGGGGATGGCGTTGTTCCTCATCTTCCTGGGAAAGGGAGAAGTTGAGAAAAAGCAAGGAGCAGCATAGAAAAAAGAGGTTTTTACTCACCTGTCAACAATTTTTTTAGCCGCTGGAACTCTTCTTTGGAGTGGAACGGAATCACAATTTTGCCTTTACCGTTTTGTGCCGTGGTAATGTCTACCTTGGCCGACAAGTGTTCCTTTATGGCATCCATGCCTTTCGAAATAAAGTTGGGAACTTCTTTGGAAGTCTTCAGTCTTTTTTCTGAATCACCTTGATTTTTGGATTCCTTGTAGTTTTTGACTAAGCTTTCCGTCTCTCGTACCGAAAGACCATCGGAAACAATTTTCTCGTAAATGTTGATCTGATCTTTCTTCTTTTCGATATTGACCAGGGCCCTACCATGACCCATACTTACAAAGCCATCCCGCATTCCTGTCTGGATGATGGGATGCAATTTCAGCAATCGCAAATAGTTGGTAATGGTGGAACGTTTTTTACCCACCCGATCGCTCAATTTTTCTTGAGTCACTTTGATTTCTTCAATCAGCCTTTGATAGGAAAGGGCGATTTCGATGGGATCCAAATCCTGCCGTTGGATGTTTTCCACCAAGGCCATTTCCAAAGATTCTTGATCATTGGCTATTCGGATATAAGCTGGAATTGTATCGAGCCCCACCAATTTTGAGGCACGGTACCTACGTTCCCCAGAAACGAGTTGGAACTTGTTGAAATCGAGTTTTCGAACGGTAATAGGCTGTATGATTCCCAATTCCTTTATGGAACTCGCCAGTTCTTGAAGGGCTTCGTCGTTGAAATTAGATCGTGGCTGAAAGGGATTCACTTCAATGGAATCGATATCCAGTTCCACCACATTTCCGATGACCTTATCCGCATTTTTGTCCCCAACCGACTGAATATCGTTTTCGGGATCTTTCAACAACGCGGACAGGCCTCTTCCCAAAGCCTGTTTTTTGGTTGCTTTCGCCATTTAAACTTTCTCCTTGTTTTTCTTCAATATTTCATTGGCCAAGTTGAGATAATTGGAGGCACCCTTGCTGCTGGCATCGTATTTAATGATGCTTTCTCCATAACTGGGTGCTTCACTTAGCCTAACATTTCTTTGGATTATGGTATCGAATACCATATCCGCAAAGTGTTTTTTGACCTCTTCAACAACTTGGTTGGACAAGCGTAATCTGGAATCGTACATGGTCAACAGCATGCCCTCTATATCCAAATCGTTGTTGTGTATTTTCTGAACACTCTTTACCGTGTTCAACAGTTTTCCCAATCCTTCAAGGGCAAAATATTCACATTGAATGGGAATCATTACTGAGTCCGCTGCTGTTAGTGCATTCAAAGTTAAAAGCCCTAAAGATGGGGCACAATCAATCAAGATAAAATCATATCGGTCTCCAAGTCCCCTCAGTGCTTCCTTCAACATGTATTCCCTGTTGTCCTTGTCGACCAATTCTATCTCAATGGCCACAAGGTCAATATGCGCTGGAATCAAATCCACATTAGGGGAATCCGTTGAGACAATTACATCGTCGACACCCATGGTATGTTCGAGCAATTGATAGGTTCCGTGTTCCACGGAATCCACATCAATTCCTAGACCAGAGGTTGCATTGGCTTGGGGATCGGCATCGATCAACAACACCTTTTTTTCCAATACACCAAGTGAGGCGGCAAGGTTTACTGTAGTTGTAGTCTTTCCAACGCCACCCTTCTGATTTGCAATAGCAATAATCTTGCCCATTTCATAGTAAGTTAGGTGCTAAAAATACGATTATTTGAGACGCTAAAAAATGTAATTTGTTAACAGTAGGTGAATAACGTTAACATTGCGCGTTAAAGAAAGTTAAAGTTATAATTATTAGATTGTTAAAGGGATTTAGTCCATCAAAATCTTTAAGATTTCAATGGCGGCATCACTGATTTTTGTACCAGGTCCGAACACCGCAACAGCGCCATTGTTTAAAAGATGGTCGTAATCCTGTTTAGGGATGACCCCACCCACGATGACCATGATATCTTCCCGACCATAGTTTTTTAGTTCTTCGACCACTTCTGGTACCAAAGTTTTGTGCCCACCAGCTAGGGACGACACACCCAGCACATGGACATCGTTCTCTATGGCTTGTTTGGCTACTTCGGAAGGGGTTTGGAAGAGTGGGCCGATGTCTACATCGAAGCCCAGATCGGCATATCCAGTAGCTACCACCTTTGCACCACGATCATGGCCATCCTGTCCCATTTTGGCTATCATGATCCGTGGTCTTCGACCTTCCTCCAAAGCAAAGTCGTCTGCCATTTTTTTGGCCTGCTCAAAGCTCTCGTCGTTTTTGATTTCTTTGGAATACACTCCTGTAAAAGATTGAATTTTAGCTCGATATCGCCCAAAGGCGCTTTCCATGGCATCACTTATCTCGCCCAAAGTAGCCCTTGCCTTAGCAGCTGTTACCGCTAAAGCTAATAAATTTTCACGCTCCCCATCATTTTCAATGGCCTTTGAGGCTGCCTGCTCAATTTGATTCAGTGCCTGTTGAACCGCCGTCTCGTTTCTGGTCGATTTGATATCTGTCAAACGTTGCACCTGCTGTTCCCGAACCTTGGCATTGTCGACTTCCAAGATTTGCAGTTCGTCCTCATCTTCCAAGCGATATTTGTTCACCCCTACGATTGTATCCTGACCGCTATCGATTCTGGCCTGTTTTTTGGCCGCGGCTTCCTCGATGCGCATCTTGGGAATTCCAGCTTCAATCGCCTTGGTCATACCCCCTAGTTTTTCCACTTCTTGAATGAGTTCCCAAGCTTCTTTTGCAATTGAAGAAGTCAAGGATTCTACAAGATGGCTGCCTGCCCACGGATCTACTGTTTTGGTGATATGGGTTTCTTTTTGGAGGTAAATCTGTGTGTTCCGTGCAATACGTGCCGAAAAGTCCGTTGGGAGCGCGATGGCCTCATCCAATGCGTTGGTATGAAGACTTTGGGTTCCCCCAAAAGCGGCTGCCATGGCTTCAATAGTGGTACGGGCAACATTGTTGAAAGGATCCTGTTCCGTTAAACTCCAACCACTCGTTTGGCTGTGAGTGCGTAGCATCAGGGATTTTTCATTTTTTGGCTCGAATTGTTTCACCAGCTTGGCCCAGAGCATTCTGCCCGCCCGCATTTTGGCAATTTCGGTAAAATGGTTCATCCCAATTCCCCAGAAAAAAGAGAGGCGTGGAGCGAAATCATCGATTTGCAAACCTGCCTTAAGCCCAGTTCGGATGTATTCGATACCGTCAGCAAGGGTATAGGCCAGTTCCATTGCCGCTGGAGCACCGGCCTCATGCATATGGTACCCGGAAATACTAATGCTGTTGAACCTTGGCATGTGTTTGCTGGTGAATTCGAAAATATCGGCCACCAATTGCATTGATGGGGCAGGAGGGTAAATGTAGGTGTTTCGCACCATGAATTCCTTCAGGATATCGTTTTGAATGGTTCCTGAAAGCTTTTCCATCGGTACTCCCTGCTCTTCCGCAGCAACAATATAAAAGGCCATAACCGGGATTACTGCACCGTTCATGGTCATGGAAACCGACATTTGATCTAATGGAATGCCATCAAACAAAATTTTCATGTCCTCCACAGAATCAATGGCTACTCCGGCTTTGCCGACGTCACCGACCACACGTTCGTTATCGCTGTCATAGCCGCGGTGCGTGGGAAGATCGAAGGCCACGGAAAGTCCTTTTTGACCAGCTTCCAGATTTCGGCGGTAAAAAGCGTTGCTCTCTTCTGCAGTGGAGAATCCCGCATATTGACGTATGGTCCAGGGTCTTCGAACGTACATGGTGGAATAGGGTCCTCGTAGGAAAGGAACAATACCCGCTGCGAAATTGGTATGTTCCTTAGAAGAGGTCTCGACTTCATTGGCCTCATTCTTTAAAAGCTCGATATGATTCAGGTCTTTTCTACTCATCATCCAATCTTTTTTGTTCCAAAGTTTCAGCCAACCTTTTGGGAATTATTGGTTCCACCAGTGTCTTTCTTGGTTTGGTTTTGACAAAGGGAAAGAGTTCGAGTTCTCCCTTCATACGATCTTCAGGATTCTTGTAGGTATTTGTGCCGAGTAAAACTAGTTCGTTAGCATCAAAAAGCTGTTGTTGCTTGGCGGCACTCTCCTTAATTTTTCGTTGCAGGGTGCCCTTTTTTAATTCATTTAAAAATCCCCCGGAATTCTCAATTTGTTTGAAAAGCTCCAACGCTTTCTCCGCCAGTTGTTGGGTAAGGGAAGCAATATAATACGAACCTTCCGCGGCATGGGAGGTCTGACCAAAATAGCTTTCTTCTTTCAACAATAAAAGTTGGTTTCTGGCAATGCGATCACCAAACTCATTTTCTTTGTGATAGATGGCATCATAAGGGGTATTGCAAACCGTGTTCGCGCCACCCAATATAGCAGACATGCTTTCTGAGGTGGTTCGAAGCATGTTTACGTTGTAATCGTACAACGTCTTGTTTCTTGTCGATGGAAAGGCCACAATATGGCAATCATTCTGAATCCCATAAGTAGTGGCAAAACTTTTCCAAAGCCACCTAAGTGCCCTGAGTTTTGCTATTTCGAAGAAATAGTTGCCACCAACCGATACTTTAAAGGTGATGGGAAAGTTTTTCAGGGGAACATCCGAAGAAGTTGCAAAAAGGTTTAGATACTCATTGGCCTGTGCCAATGCGTAAGCCAGTTGTTGTATCGAACTGGCACCCGCATTTTGATAAAGGGAAACATCGACACTGGGAACAGCGATTCTGTCATCGCTTTCTACCATCCCAAAAACCAGTTTTAGGAGTTCCTGATCTTTTTCCAGTGAGTGATACCAATTTCCCGTTCGTGCCAAATGACCAAAGGGGTCTATATTGAGGTAGGCCTTCGCCTGGTCTTTCCGCAAAATGTCCAGCAGCCTTTGAATCGGTGCGATTTCCAAAAACTCAAAATCGAAATACAGCAAGACCTTTGTTTGATCGATCCCCGAAAGCAATTTTCCAAAGTCTGTTTCTTGATCTGGGATGGTAAAGATCAAGCTTTCGGCCCCTCTGTCCAGGCTGTCCAAGGCTTTGGTATTCGCTTTTTCGACATTGCCTGCATAAATGGACTGCGCGATGTTCCACGAGTGGTCTTGTGCGAGGTGAAATGTTTTTTGGTCTTCGAGATCTTCGGAATGGTAAAAGGGTTTCACTTTGATGCCCTCCAAAGATTCCCAAACCAAAGTGTCATTGTAATCAGCACCCTTAAGATCGACCTGTATTTTTTGTTTCCATTGTTTGGCGGAAACCTCGGGAAATTCTTCAAACAATCCTTGTTTACTCATTCTTTTTGGTCTTTAGACTGTCCTCATACTCAATCAGGAAAATCTCCTCGTTTTCTTTTTTCATATAATATTTCTCTCGCGCAAATCTTTCAAGCTCTTTTTTGTCCGATAGCTTTTCCAGAATTAACTTATCCCTGTCGATTTCACCTTCAAGAAACTCCTTTTGCTTTTCCAGTTTTTTGATTTCCTTCCTCAGCTCCAGATGGATCAATAGCGAATTGGTATCAAAAAAAGCCATCCAAATCACAAAAATGGTAAGTACCAGCACATACATATTGGTCATTACTTTGAACCATTTTCTGTTCTTCAATTCCTTGAATCCCATGTACTATCCCAGTTTGTCATTTATAATGCTACGCACCATATCCACGGCTACCGTATTGTAATGGTTGTTCGGAATAATGATATCCGCAAACTCCTTTGACGGTTCTATGAACTGTTCATGCATGGGCTTCACAGCATTTTTATATCGGGTGAGCACCTTTTCCAAATCGTGTCCCCGCTCTCGGATATCCCTTTGCAATCGGCGCATAAGGCGTTCATCTGAATCGGCATGCACATAGATTTTTATGTCGAACATTTCACGCAATTGGGGGTTGCTCAATACCAAAATGCCCTCAACGATCATAACCTTTCGAGGGGGTGTTAACACGGTTTCCTCCAATCGGGTTTCCTCAACGAAGGAATAGATGGGTTTTTCAATGGATTCCCCTTTTCGCAATTGTTTTAGATGCGAGATCAACAATTCAAAATCTATGGAGTTGGGATGGTCAAAGTTTACTTTTCCGCGCTCTTCCTTTGTCAAATGCGAAAGGTCGTTGTAGTAAGAGTCCTGAGAAATGACCCCAACCTCATTCTCTGGGAGTTCGTCCACAATTTGATTTACCACAGTCGTTTTTCCACAACCTGTGCCCCCAGCAATTCCAATAATCAGCATGATGATGATTTTGATTTCAAAAGTAAGCATTTGAATAAGATTTCCTTTCCATGATTGCCTTTGCATAGTTAGTACAGCGTTTGTTAAAATAGAATGATAATCATCATAATTTAGCTAAGTAAATCGGTATAGCTTTGTGTGGGATTAAGGCATTAGCCTTATCTTTAGCTGAATAACCTAAGGGCACTATTTTATGGAAAAATCGTATCGGGTAAAGGTCGACGAAAGCTTTGATTTCCAATTGTCGGAAAAAGACATTTCGTCATTGGATGTTTATCTAACCAGCGACCTTTCATTTCATGTTCTACAAAGCGACCACTCCCATCACGTTCAAATTATTAAGGCCGATTTCAACGACCGGAAATATCTGGTCAAGGTAAATGGCAATGAATACGAATCTACCATACATACTCCTTTGGATGAGCTCATCGACAAAATGGGATTTGCCGTCAATGGCTCCAAAAATGTGGATTCCATTGAAGCACCAATGCCAGGATTGATTCTGGATATTATGGTCGAGGAAGGACATGAAGTAAAGGAAGATGACCAGTTGCTGATTCTGGAAGCCATGAAAATGGAAAACATCATCACCTCACCTAGAAATGGCACGATCAAAAAAGTGACCGTAAAACAAGGTGATGCCGTGGATAAAAAACAATTGTTGATTCAATTTCAATAGATTTAGATGAAAAAAATTTTGGTGGCCAACCGAGGTGAGATTGCCATTCGGGTAATGCAAACCGCAAAAAAAATGGGGATACGAACCGTTGCTGTATTCTCGGAGGTAGATCGAAATGCACCTCATGTTCGTTTTGCGGATGAGGCGGTCTGTATTGGTGAGGCACCCTCGAACAAATCGTATCTCGTCGGGGATAAAATTATCCAGGAAGCGCTACGACTTAGGGTTGATGGCATACACCCCGGCTATGGATTTCTAAGCGAGAATGCTGATTTTGCCGAAACTGTTGAGAAAAACGGTCTAACTTTTATTGGGCCAAAATCCAAGGCCATTCGGATAATGGGAAGTAAGCTTGCCGCAAAAGAAGCCGTAAAAGCATACGATATTCCTATGGTACCCGGGGTAGATGAGGCCATAACCGATGTAAATGAAGCCAAGACCATCGCTGATAAAATTGGCTACCCAATCCTTATCAAAGCTTCGGCCGGAGGCGGGGGCAAAGGGATGCGGATCGTGGAGAAGAAAAAGGATTTTGAATCACAGATGAAACGGGCCATTAGCGAAGCTACCTCTGCTTTTGGAGATGGTTCGGTGTTCATTGAAAAATATGTCACCTCACCCAGGCATATCGAAATTCAAGTGATGGCCGATACCCATGGTAACGTATTGCACTTTTTTGAACGGGAATGCAGTATTCAACGACGACATCAGAAAGTGGTAGAGGAGGCGCCTTCCTCAATTTTAACACCCGAACTCCGCGAAGCGATGGGAATAGCGGCCACCAAAGTAGCTAAATCGTGCGATTACATCGGGGCAGGTACAGTAGAGTTCTTAATGGATGCCGACCTGAATTTCTATTTCCTAGAAATGAACACACGTTTGCAAGTGGAGCATCCGGTCACCGAAATGATTTCTGGGGTCGATTTGGTCGAACTTCAGATAAATGTTGCCCGAGGCGAAGCGTTGCCATTTAAGCAAGAGGACTTGAGCATAAAAGGTCATGCAATGGAACTAAGGGTATACGCCGAAGATCCATTGAATGATTTTCTGCCCAGTGTTGGAAATTTGGAGACCTACCAGTTACCGGAGGGAGAAGGTGTCCGGGTCGATAATGGGTTCGAGGAAGGGATGGATATTCCCATTTATTACGATCCCATGCTTTCAAAACTGATTACGTACGGTAAAACTAGGGAAGAATCCATAGAGCTGATGCTGAAGGCCATTCAGAACTACAAAGTGAAAGGCGTGCAGACCACTTTGCCCTTTGGTGCCTTTGTAATGGAACACGAAGCCTTCAGGTCTGGAAACTTTGACACCCATTTCGTAAAAGACTATTATTCCCCGGAAGCAATCCATCAAAAACACACCCAAGAAGCTGAAATAGCCGCCCTGATAGCGTTGCGCCAATATCTCAAAGACCAAAAAACACTACAACTACCACTAAACTGATACTATGGATTCCAAAATAAAGACACTGGAAGAAAAAGTGGCCCAGGCCCATTTGGGTGGGGGCGAAAAGCGTATCGCGAAACAACACGAAAAGAAAAAACTGACCGCTAGGGAACGTATTACCTATTTGTTGGATGATGGCTCCTTTGAGGAAATGGGAGTGTTGGTCACGCACCGTACCACCGATTTTGGAATGGAGAAGGAAATCTATTTTGGGGATGGCGTTGTAACCGGATATGGTACCGTCAATAGTCGATTGGTCTATGTATACGCCCAAGATTTTACCGTTTTTGGTGGCGCATTGTCAGAAACCCATGCGGAAAAAATCTGCAAGGTGATGGATTTGGCCATGAAAGTGGGTGCTCCCATAATAGGTTTGAACGATTCCGGAGGTGCCCGAATCCAGGAAGGAGTGAAGTCCTTGGGAGGTTATGCCGATATCTTTTATAGGAATGTACAGGCATCGGGTCTTGTTCCACAAATATCTGCTGTTATGGGTCCATGTGCAGGGGGTGCGGTATATTCCCCTGCGATGACCGATTTTATTGTGATGGTCGAAGAGACCAGCTATATGTTCGTTACGGGGCCCAATGTGGTGAAAACGGTGACCAATGAGGAAGTGACTTCAGAAGAGTTGGGAGGTGCAAGCACCCATGCCATTAAATCAGGGGTGGCGCACAAAACATCGGCTAATGATGCCGCATGTTTGCAGGATATCAAAAAATTGCTGGATTATCTCCCCCAAAATAATTCCGAATTACCCAAAATGAAACCTTATGAGCTTGGTGAGGAAATTCGTGAGGAGCTTACGAACATAGTTCCTGACAATCCCAATAAACCCTACGACATGCATGACGTGATCGAAGGGATTATCGATAAGGATTCGTTTTATGAAATCCATAAGGACTATGCTGAAAACATTATTGTAGGTTTTGCGCGACTGGGTGGTAGAAGCATTGGGATCATTGCCAACCAACCCATGTTCTTGGCTGGGGTCTTGGGTGTAAAGAGCTCCCGAAAAGCAGCTCGATTTACAAGATTCTGTGATGCATTCAATATTCCTTTGTTGGTTTTGGTGGACGTACCAGGATTTTTACCGGGAACGGATCAAGAGTGGAACGGTATTATTATGCATGGAGCCAAACTGTTATATGCATTGAGTGAAGCTACCGTGCCACGGGTCACGGTGATTACTCGAAAAGCCTACGGAGGTGCGTATGATGTGATGAACTCCAAACATATTGGTGCTGACTTTAATTTTGCATGGCCGAGTGCCGAAATTGCGGTAATGGGAGCAAAAGGAGCTAGTGAGATTATTTTCAGAAGGGAAATCGCGGCTTCCGGTGACCCAGAGGCGAAATTAAAGGAAAAGGAAGCAGAGTACGCCGATAAATTTGCCAACCCCTATCGCGCTGCACAACGTGGATTCATCGATGAGGTGATTCTTCCCAAAAACACGAGGCGAAAGTTATTAAAAGCCTTTGCAATGCTGGAGAAAAAGCAGGTGCAACCTCCCAAGAAAAAGCATGGGAATATTCCGCTCTAAATGTTTTAGAAAAAAGTTTCAAAAAATAACTTAAATACTTCCTAAAAAGGGTCACCACTGAAAAGGGTATTCCTAATTTTGCACCCATGAATCAGGAAACCCCACAACCCAACTTCGAATTCGTGGCCTTAATGGCTGCACTAATGTCGATTGTGGCTTTGGCCATAGACGCCCTTTTACCAGCGATATCCGATATCGGTGCCGCCATAAACAGTTTGGATCCGACCGATAATCAGTTGCTGGTAACCATGATTTTTTTGGGACTTGGCCTCGGACAGTTGTTCTTTGGCCCCCTTTCCGATTGCTACGGACGGAAACCGATTGTTTATCTGGGATTTGGCCTATTTGTAGCTGCTAGTATTATTTGTGTGTTTGCTCCGTCATTGGAAGTGATGGTCGTTGGTAGAATTTTACAGGGAATCGGTCTTTCGGCCCCCCGAACCTTGGCCATCTCCATTATTCGTGATACGTACAAAGGGGATTATATGGCAAAAGTAATGTCATTCGTGGTTGCCTTTTTCATTCTGATTCCGGTGGTAGCCCCAGCCATTGGTAAGGTCATTTTGGATACGATGGGGTGGAGGGCTATTTTTTATATCCAATTGGCTTTTGGGCTTTTGGTATGTATTTGGTTTTGGAGACGTCAGCCCGAAACGCTCAAACCGGAATTCAAGATTCCGTTTTCCAAAACTGTTTTTGTTGATGGGACAAGGGAATTTTTAAAATATCGGGAAACCATTGCCTTTACCTTAATTTCCGGTTTGGTGACCGGTGCTTTTTTGGTGTACTTGAGTGCGGCGCAACACGTTTTTGAGGATTTGTACCACTTGAAGGAAGCATTCCCCTATATTTTTGCTGGCCTAGCCATTTCCATCGGACTTTCCACATTCTTAAACGGTACCTTGGTGCTGCGATTTGGTATGCGAAAACTATCGTTTATGGCAACTACGGCCTTTTGTGTCATTGCGTTGCTGTATGCTTTCATCTTTTGGAATGCTCCCAACCCCAACATCTTTATTTTGGTGAGTTTTTTGTCCGCGCAGTTCTTCTGCTTGGGCTTTATGTGGGGGAATTTCCGATCTATTGCCATGGAACCGATAGGGCATATTGCAGGTATTGGGGCAGCCATTAATGGGTTTGTATCAACCTTGTTGGCGATACCTATAGCTACGTTTATCGGGGATTTTGTAACAGATAGTGTATGGCCACTTTTCGCCGGATTGGCCATTTGTGGTCTTGTGGCGCTCCTTATTTTTATGATGGTTCGCAGACCGAAGCGAATGGCTACAGCCTAACCATTTTTTGGAAAAAAGATTTGACCGCTACTTGAGTCTGAAGTTGCTCCAGTAACGGAACTCAGTATGTTGACATTACCCTCTAAGCGTAATACGCCCATCAGTGCAAAGACAAGTGCCTCCTTGAAGGCAATAATGGTTTTTGATGGTATCACGACTTTAACTTTTGGACCTAGTTTTTCTTGAAGTGTATCCGTAAAAAACTGATTCAGGGCACCACCTCCGGTAGCGAATAGTTTTTGTGTTTTGCCCGATGTATTTGCGTGAACTTCCTTCGCAATTTGTTCACAATTATGATGAATGAACGTATGGAGCAAATCAGTTTCGTTGGAATCGGAAGCCTCGATCATGGGAACAATTTCTTCGGTAAACCATTCATATCCTGTGGATTTGGGGTAGGGTAACCGGTAGTATTCCAGTGCATTCAGACTTTTTAGAAGTTCTACATCCAGTTTTCCAGTGCGGGCCAATTTTCCATTTTCGTCGTAGGCCAATCCTATTTTCTGGGTGATGTGGTTCAAGGGCATATTTGCCAGACCAATGTCATAAGCTACACGTTTTCCATCTTTTTCGAATGACATATTGCTGATACCACCCAAATTCAAACAAAAATCATACTCATGAAAAAGCAATCGATCGCCAATAGGTACCAAAGGTGCACCCTGTCCTCCCAGCGACACATCCTTTGTTCTAAAATCGCAGATCACCTGCTTGCCACTGGTATTGGCCAAAAGCTGCCCACCTCCAAGCTGAAAGGTGAATCCGTCCTCTGGACGATGATGTGAGGTGTGCCCGTGACTTGCAATGAAATCAACTTCCAAACCTTGTTCCTCGATAAATTTTTCAGACTGGGTTCCCAACCAAACCCCATAGTCCTTATGTAGTTCTGCGTGATCCGTTTCCGAAAGGAAAATGGCATTCTTGAGGTAATCCCGCATTTCTAGATCGTAGCTTACCTCTTTGGTTGCTTCAATAGCGAATTTCCAATGACCCTCAGCGTGCCATAAATGGCAATAGGCCAGATCAAGGCCATCCAATGAGGTGCCAGACATCAATCCCAAAACCTTATATGTTTTCATGACATTTTCTGAATTTGGATGATTAGGGAAACAGGTGTTTGTTCATCATTTACTACCTCTTCGAAGGAATAATTCGTGTTTTCGATGCTTACAAGATTTTTTGACCAATCTTCAAAAGTTCGGGCATACCAGGCATGTCCATCCGTAAAATTTCCAGGAAGCCCCTTCCATGAATCAGAGAGCCACTGACTTTGGTATGGAAGTCCATTTTGAATCAAAAAATAAGGATGCAAGGTCTGTATGATAAGATATCCATTGGAATTAATGGCCTTCAGCGTATTTTCCAAAAGAGGTTGAAGTCCATTTTCCAGATACAGACAAAAATTGAACACTGCAGCATCAAAAGGAGCGTTGGGTAGATTTTTGCCTGCAATGATATCCTCAAAAGTAAATACGTGGTATGACTCTTTGCCCTTTTGTTTGGCCTGCAGAATCAAAGCTTCAATGGCATCCAGTCCAATTGCCTCCACACCAGTGCGAGCAATTTCCCTTGTTAGCCAGCCCTCTCCGCAACCAATATCCACCAACTTTTTGGTCTTCAGACTTACAAGCGTATCCAGAATAGCCTTATTGGTGAATTTTCTGGAAGCGATGCTGTTTTCTTCTATTGCTTTGATCCATTCAGCGGCATTTTTTTTCCAGGATGGGATAATATCGTCTTGTGTCATGATATGGTTTTAAGTTTGATGGGAAGTTTTCCAACGGCATCAATCTCACCGGAAAAGTGTTGGAAGGCCACTTTCTGAAATTCCATGAAATCCTGGTACACCATAACGATACTGCAATCGGGATGAAGCCCAAGAACATCCAGCGCATAGGGATTCCCAAAAAGATAGATCAATAGGTCTTTTTGAACAGAAATCTCACTGATGAGGTCAATTACTTTTTGGGATAGACCAAATTTGTTTTTGGGTTTAACCAAAGGTGGAAACAGTGCTAACACAACCCTTTCATACTTTTCCAGAAGCTCCTTTATTTGCGAAACTGCATGGGTTTGGAGTGTGTAGTGTCTTTGTCCGAATGCATCTTCAATTTTTTTGGAAAAAGTGTTTTCCGAATTGTTTTCCACGGATAGATTCAGAAAATCGTCAGATTTTAGGGTCGATATCAGTTTTGGATCTATTTTTAGTTCAGTTACTGTGTTGGCGGCTATCGCCATGTTCAATTCGATATTCGACTCCAAAGTGTTATTGATGATAGGAGTATCATTTGAAAAGGCTTTTTCTTTCAATTTCCAGAATCTTTTGAAGCTTTCCTCGATACGTTGTATGGAATTTCCTTTGGAAATTAAGTCAATCCCCTCTTCAGGATTTTCTGAAAAGCATAATACATCCATTCCTGCAGCAAATGCTTCCGCTTCCAAAGCCCCTTTTTCCGGATAGTTTTTAGAAACCGCATGCATATTGAGCGCATCAGAAATAATAACACCGTTGTAGCCCAATTCATTTCGGAGTAATCCAGTAATGATATTGTGCGAAACCGTGGCGGGTTTATCGGCAGCATCAAGCGCGGGTATTGCCAAATGTCCGACCATAACGGAATCCACACCCTCCTTGATTAGCGCTTTAAAGGGATAAAGCTCATTCTCCAAAAGGGATTCCTTAGACTTTTGAATCACGGGTAGCCCCAGATGAGAATCTGTAGCGGTATCCCCGTGACCAGGAAAATGTTTTAAAGAATTCAAGATGCCTGTGCTCGACATTCCCTTCAAAAAGGCGCTGGCCTTGGAACGTACTTTTTCCTTGTTGTCACCAAAGGAACGATACCCGATAACCGGATTTTCAGGATTGTTGTTGATATCGACAACCGGAGCTAGGTTCCAATGAATACCAGCTTTGTTAAAGTCTTCTCCGATGGCCTTGCCTACTTCGTAGATGAGTTCGTTTTTACTCCGTAGCGCCCCCAAGGTCAGGGCATAAGGATATTGTGGTGTGTTTTCAATACGCATGGCCAACCCCCATTCAGCATCCATGGCTATGAGCAAGGGAAATTTAGCTGCTTTTTGATATCGGGATATCAGTTCTTTTAAACGATTGTAGCTGTTTTCGTTGAAGATGACTTCTTTTTTGCCTTCAAAATTGGTGGCCGCACTGGCCCTACTGTGAAAAAAACAGATGGAACCAATGTCAAGTTTATGAATCAGGTGCTCCATCCTTTGGATCTCTTCCTCACTGTCGTTTATAAAAATGGCAGGCATAAACAATTGCCCGACCTTTTGTTGAGGACTTAACCGTGTTTTTGCCTGTTCATATGTTGGAATTGTTTCAGGCATCGTTGGTTGTGGTTTTTTTACCGTAGTCTTCGGGATACTTTAAGTACTTCAACACTAAAAAGGCGGGTAGTGCGGCAATCACAACCCACAAAAAGAAGCCGTCGTACCCCAACCATTCCTGGATGTATCCACTCAACATGCCGGGTAGCATCATGCCCAGGGCCATAAAACCAGTTGCAATGGCATAATGTGATGTTTTTGAAATTCCCTCAGCAATATAAATGAGATAGATTAAAAAGGCGGCAAAGCCAAATCCATATCCAAATTGCTCCAAAACCACGGTTCCAACTACGGCGACCAGATTGCTGGTTTGGGTGAAAGCCAACAGTGCATAAAAGGCGTTGGGCAGGTTTAGAGCCAACAGCATGGGCAACATCCATTTTTTTAAACCATCCCTCGAAATCAAAATACCACCTACGATTCCCCCTAAAGACAGCATAATAACCCCAACTGTTCCATATATGGTGCCAACTGCCTCCGTAGAGTACGCCAGTCCGCCAACATCTTTGGTGTCAAGTAGAAATGGAGAGGCCATTTTTACCAGTTGCGATTCACCCAACCGATAGGTTAAGATAAAAAGCAGGGCAATTCCTATTTGTTTCTTTTTGAAAAATGAGGCAAATACTTGTAAAAAGCTAGATGGTTTTTCTGCTTCCTTGTTACCACCTGTTTCGAATTTTGGAGCTGCAAAAAAATTGGAAATGGTCAGCAGCAACATTAGTACGGCAGCACAGATCATGGTGTAAGACCATGCTTTGGTATTGTCTCCGTATTTCTGTTCCAGGAATCCGGCAAAAATCACCAAAAGTCCCTGCCCTGTGACCATGGCAAGGCGATAAAAGGGGCTTCGCAAGCCAATAAAAAAGGACTGTTTTTTTTGGGTGAGCCCGATCATGTAGTAGCCATCCGAAGCCATGTCGGTGGTGGCCGATGCAAAGGCAGCCATCCAAAAGAATGCCAACGTAATGGTGAAAAAAGCGTTGGAAGGCAAAAAGAGACCTATACCCAAGAAAGCCAGGGAAATGATCAGTTGCATCCCCAAAAACCATTTTCGTTTGGTACCATTAAGATCCACAATGGGGCTCCACAAAGGTTTTAATACCCAGGGGAGATATAGCCAGCTCGTGTACAGTCCAATGTCAGCATTGCTGATCCCCAACCGTTTGTACATGATCACGGAAACCGTAACGATCAGAATGTAGGGAATGCCTTGTGTAAAATATAGGGTAGGAATCCAGGCCCACGCTCCTTTATCCTTTTGAACTTCGCTCATCGGCGTTTTGGGTTTGCGTTGATTGACATAAGCTTGCTTTTATTTCCAAATGCATCCTTGATTTCAATGCCAATGTCGTGTTTTAATTGTTTTTTGGTCAATTTTAGGGTGATGCAATTGGAATCCTCATTTTCGGAAAGATAACTTTTTCCAATGAGTGTTTTTTTGTCAGGTCCACCAATGGGAGCAAAGCTGTAAAAATGTGCAAATCTTGGTATGGTGTCCGAATGTGACAGACAAACCGTAACGCTTTTATGCGCTATTTGGGTCGATGTAATGTTGGGAAGTGCCAAGTCGCGTTTTATCCCGCTTCGTCCAGATGGATTTTGAGCTGGTATCGGATAGAATCGTCGTTTTAGGATGTTGACCACATTTTTATGTTTTCCTATTAGTGATTTGGCACTAAAAAAGACATTTCCTGTAATCTCTTCTTGCGATCTTGCCAATGTTAGTTGTTTGGGAATTTCATTTTTACGATTCCAGGCTTTGTCCTTATTGTTTTTGATTTTGTACGGGCCATTTCCGACATACAGATTGACATTTTCGGCTTTTTCTGCCCACCATTGGGTCACCACCCGGTGGGATGCCGGTGGATAATCCATGCTCCAATACGCCTGGGGTACAAGATAATCCAACCATCCCTTTTCCATCCACAGCAATGGATCCGCGTAGAGGTCTTCATAATTGGTCTGTCCGGCTTTGGTGTCCGACCCATTGGGATCGGTATCCTTGTTTTTCCATACGCCAAAGGGACTAATGCCAAATTGTACCCAGGGTTTGACTTTTTTGATGGCCTTGTGCACCTTTTTAACCAAAGTATCCACATTGCTTCTTCGCCATTCCTCCAGCGATTGATTCGGCAAACCATAGGTTTGAAAGGTCAGCGAATCTGTGAAGGTTTCTCCCTTAACTTTATAGGGATAAAAATAATCGTCGAAGTGGATGGCATCAACGGAATAGTTTTTAATTACTTCGGTGATAACATTTGTCAATTTTTGCTGTACTTCTGGAAGTCCGGGATCATAGTAATATTTTTTTCCATATTTGATCATCCAATCAGGGTGTCCGTAAAAGTCATGCTGTTCCGAAAGTGCCAAAGTATCCAAATCAAAAGTGGCCCGGTATGGATTCAGCCATGCATGAAATTCCATTCCCCGCTTGTGGGTTTCACTAATCATCCAGTCCAAAACGTTTTCAAAATCTTTGGGTGGACTCCCTTCTTTTCCAGTTAAATATTTGGACCAAGGTGCAAGTTCGGTAGGGTAGAATGCGTCCCCTGCTGTACGAATCTGTACAATTGCTGCATTGAAGTTAAGGGTTTCATAGAAATCAAGAATCTCAATAAAATCCTGTTTCTTTTTTAATGCAGAATCATTGGGATTTTTTGGCCAATCAATGTTGACAACAGTGGCAATCCAAACACCCCTAAACTCCGTTTCAGGAACGGTTTCACCCCTTCGATGCACCGAACAGGAAAGGAAAAAAGATAATAGACTAACAAGGATAAGGCTTCGCATGGATGGCAATAAAAAAGGCCTACATTACCTAAATGTAGGCCTTTTGTGGATTAACTAAAAAACTAACAAACTCAAAATAAGTCGTTTATATTGTTGGATCCGCCGGGGTGTTAGGGTTGCTGTTTCGCTCCAAATCGGGATATGGATAGAAATTCCGGTTCCGCTCTTCGTTATAATTCATAGCAGCACCGCTCGGTTCCGGTCTGCCGAAACGTCGACTGTCCTCCAAACTCATTCCTGTAAGGAAGAGCTCGGCCCGTCGATTCCTAAACACCTCGTCCAAAAGTGCATCAACTGTATTTGGCCCTGAATAAGCCGCTACATCTGCATTGACTCCGAAGGGATCGTCTGTGTCTGTAAGGACTTCATCGAGGGCGGCTGTGGCCGCTCCCAGGTTTGGTGTCCCCAACCTTAAATTAGCCTCGGCGATTATTAGGTTCATTTCATCTGGAATGTAAACAGGAAGTGGACCCGTATCTACGTCAAAAAAGCCTGCTAAATCTTCAATAGGCAAGCCATTTTGGTTGGTTTCATCCAGAGGAACCAAATAAAACGCAAGCCTACCATCCGCGGCGTCAAAAGTAAATGCTGCTGGAAGCCCAAAATTATCTCGGGGCTTAAAATTCGGTGCAGCATTTTGAAATACCCGTGCCCAAATTGGGTTTAGATTTTGTGTATCATAATCAAAAATTGATGTTGAGGTCAAATCCACAGCATTGGCAGCTGCTAATGCAGCATCGTAATTGCCCGCAAAGAGATTGTAACGTGCAGTCATTGCCAAAATGGTATTTGGCAAGTCGATATTGCCTTGCGTCACTGCGTTTATGAATTCATCGGAGGCTGCGGTAGCCGCCAATTGCGCTGAAGCTTCCGTTAAGAGGGTTATGGCAGTTTCAAACCCTTGATTACGGGTCACGAAAGTGGCATCATTGTCATTGCTGGTTTCGACAATCACTTGCTCATAGTTTTGTGCCAAGCTGCCAATAGCCATAGCCTTGAACAATTTGGCATGGGCAATCAAACCACTTTGCGTACCGGGATCCAGTTCTATGTTGCCAGCGTTGGCCTCTATATCTTCCGCGATTTTAACGACACGGAGCATCGTGGACCATAGACCTTGAACATTGGAATTAAAATTGGGCAGGGCGGTTCCTCCATCTTCCAATTCAATCATATTTTGGAAAGTGGTTGTGATTCCACCTTCGCGGGCCGTGATGGCAGGGGTCTCCACAATCCAACGCACTCCTGTGGTTGAAAATAACTGTTGTAGCCCTACTGCTGTGGCCAGGATACCTTCACGGGAGGAAAACGTTTGTTCTTCCGTTGCCGCATTCGGATTGTCAAAATCAGTTTCGCAGGAAATGATTCCCATCGAAAATGATATACAAAGAATTATATATTTAAAATTGTTTTTCATCGTAGCTGCTTTTTTTTGATTAGAAACTGACATTGATTCCCAATTGATATGTTCTGGGTATTGGGACACCTGCAAAGTCGAAGCCACGGACCCCATTACTTTGTCCTGCCGTATTGATTTCGGGATCCCACCCGGAATAGTCATCCCAAGATATCAGGTTTCGGCCCACTAAACTGAGCTCTACATTGTCCACGCCATCAAATGGAGGTTTAAATCCGTAGGTAATGGCCAGTTCCCTTAATTTTACAAAAGAACCGTCTTCCACAAATTCCTCGAAAATACCCGCCTGCGCACCACCGAATCCTTTTAGACGATTGCCCAATAGTTCTTCACCAACATTGGAGCCCCCTCCAAAAATCACATTGTCCAAAAGTCTTCGGTTCCAGTTGAAAACATCAAATCCTTGAACAGCGTCCAATTGGATACGCAGTTTAAAGTTCTTATAGGTAAACTCATTGATCAATGAACCAAACCAATCGGGGTTGGGATCTCCAATGACTTTGGAACTTGCACCATCCTCTGTAGTGCCCCTAAAAGGATATCCATCATCATCCAATGAGATGCTTCCATCGGGATCTCGAGCATAGAACTGCCGGAAGAACACCCCAAGAGGTTCTCCCTCGATGACAAAGTTGGTGGAAAAACTACCATCCAAAGCAAACTGTCCACCTCCAGCTACTCGGGTCACAACGTTGTCGTTTTGAGAAAAGGTAGCGGTGATATCCCAGCTAAAGTCGTTCGTTTTGATTGGGGCACCCCTCACCAATACTTCAATACCTTCATTTTCCAAATCCCCGACATTTTCAATTCTTGATCCAAATCCGGTAGAAGGAGCCAACTCTCTTGGCAGCAACAGGTCGGTCACATCTTGTTTGTAGTAGGTGAATTCAACACCTACCCTATTGTTCAAGAAACCGGCATCAAAACCTAGTTCAAATTCTTCCTGACGCTCTGGAGCGATGTCCAAATCTCCTTGTTCGGGGGCATTGCTTATAATGTTATTTCCTGCTGGTACTAAACTGGGCTGTCCATTTAGTGAAAAAGGGGTGAATACCGTAAATCTTTGGAAGGCTGATAATGCCGTTAAGTTACCAGCCTGTCCCCATGACCCTCTCAGTTTGAAAGTGTTGAAGGCATCACCAAAGGTGTTTTCCCAAAAATCCTCTTCGGAAATCACATAGGAAACACTTGCTTTGGCATATAGCTGGTTGCGTTCGTCCTCCCCAAAGGTGGACGCACCATCCAATCGTATCGCTCCGTTCAGATAAAGTTTGTCTTTGTAGCTAAAGGTCTGCTGCAAGAAAGAACCCCAATAGGAGATTTGGGAACGGGTCTCACCTTGTGCCAAAATACTTCCATCGGAAGCTACTTCCACCACTGGTGCTAAACCGTCCGCCTCGATGGCTACTCTGTCAAATTCTTCGTATTGCCAAGACCCTCCAAGTGTAGTGGTCGAAGCAATATCCTCTGTAATCGGGGTTTGATAGACAAGGTTTAAATCGCTGTTATACTGAAAATTATTAATGTCCGCTCTTCTTGAAAAACCGTCACCATTTGGTGATGTGTTATTAATCGGTATAAAAGCAGTAGCAGATTGGTTGTAAAAATCAAGACCCAAAAGATAGCTGGCACTCAATTTATCCGTAATTCGAGCATTCAATCCAATACTGGTGATGACCCTATTTACTTTTTGACCAAAGTCAAATCGATTTACTGCTTCCGCGGGATTTGTTCTGGGAACCAAAAGTGAGGTAACTGGATAAACTCCTGACTCATCAGGGGATGGGTCGATTGAGTTATCGCTGAACACAAAACCCGTAATGGCGCCATATGCGGCATTTATTCCACCGTTGGGAATATCGCTACTTACACTGCGTGTAAAGTTCAAGCCAGCATTGATATCGAGCCAATCCCAAGCTTTCTGGGTAATGTTGGTCTTAAAGCCTATACGCTGAAAATCGGTATTCTTTATAATTCCCTCGTTATCCAAAAAAGATCCAGAAATGTAGTAAGAGGTTTTTTCATTTCCTCCAGTAACCGATAGGAAGTTCTCGATTCCGAAACCGGATTCGAAAAATTCGTCCTGTAAGTTGAATCGTTCTACAGGAACCGTCTCCAAATTCTCCCGGTCAAAAGGATCTACCCATGCCAAGGGAACTTTGTTATAATCGATTTCCTTTCGAAGTTCATTGATTCTTACATTGGTACTAAAGTTGAATTGTGGGTCTCCCGTTTTTCCTCTTTTGGTAAAAATCTGTACTACCCCATTACTTGCACGGGAACCGTAGATTGCAGCGGCGGCGGCTCCCTTAATGACCTCTATACGTTCAATATCATTGGGATTCAGATCTACCAAACGGTTTTGGGAATTACCTCCCAAATCAACCAGGTCATTACTGTTACTGGAATTGCTTACAATAATTCCATCTACAATATATAAAGGATCTGAATTACCCAGAACCGTACTGGGTCCCCGTAGCCTAATACTAATACCCCCGGCAGGATCACCAGAGTTCTGCTGTACCAATGCACCTGAGATCTTACCAGAAATGGCTTGATCTACCGCTATGGCACCGTTGTTTACCAATTCTTCCGCTTTTACTGAAGAAATGGCGTTACCTAAAGTTCGTTTGTTGACCCCTGCAGGGTTTCCGGTTACCACCACTTCATCCAAACTGAGCAAGTCTTCCGAAAGTGAAATATCGTTGGTAACCTCACCCCCCGAGAAGCTCACACTTATTTTTTGGGTGGAATACCCTAATGAACTTGCGGTTAGGGTGTAATCACCTGTCGCGAGGTTGACCTGGAAGCTGTAGTTACCGTCAAAATCGGTGACCGCTCCAAAGGAAGTGTTTTCAATGAACACAGACACTCCGGAAAGCGGAATGTTGTTTTCACTATCTGTTACCGTTCCAGAGAAAGAGCCTGGATTCTGGGAAAATGCAAAGGTGCTTATGCCCATGCAAGCCAAAAACAGGAATTGGCGTAAAATTTTTCCATTCATAAAGTTGAGTTTTTCCATTTAATAATGGACGTTAGTAATTCAATTTAAGTTAGTGCGTTTGATTTCACTGAAGTGATATAGCGTTCATATCAAAAATATGCAAATAATCGAAAAGCTTGCAATATTTTGCAATAATTTTTACATATTGACTTTGCAACAGCAAATTTTTGCATTATTTTACCAGCACTTTTGCACACTTTTTCGCGTTAAAAACTAATTATGCTCAAAGAAGAACGTCATCAGGTCATTTTAAATGAAGTCCGGATTCATAACAAGGTTTTGCTAACGGACATAGCAGAAATTCTGAAGGTTTCACAGGATACCGTCCGGAGGGATATCAAGGAACTGCACGACAAAAACAAACTGAAACGGGTTCACGGTGGAGCCATTTCCTTGGGATTCAACCATTATAATTATGCCAACCGCGAGATTTATTCTTTAGAAAAAAAATCAAGAATTGCCGAGAAGGCAGTCTCCTTATTAAAAGAGGGTCAGGTGGTATTGCTCAGCGGGGGAACCACAAATCTTGAGATTGCGAGGTTGATTCCACCCTACCTTAATATCACTTGTTTTACACCCAGTTTACCCATAGCAATGCAGTTATTGCCCAAACCAAATATTGAAATCATTTTTATAGGGGGGAAGGTGAACAAGGATTCGCAAATCACGGTTGGGGGCGGCCCTATAGCGGCATTATCCGAGTTGAAGGCGGATATCTGTTTTTTGGGGGTTAATAGTATCCATCCGGCTGAAGGTGTAACCGAACTGTACTGGGAAATTGTACAGGTAAAAAAGGCGATGATCAAGGCATCCAAAAAGGTAGTGGTTCCTACAATTTCAGAAAAAATACACTCAGTGCAACGCTATAAAATATGCGATGTGGAAAATGTAGATCTATTGATCACCGAGTTGGATAACCACAACCCTATTTTGGAATCTTATGGAAAAAATATCGCGATAAAATAAAAGTTCCAGGCGGCAGCCTACATGAAATTGTACCGCACAAAACCTTCAATGGCTTCGTACTCTGCCATACCAAGTTGATTGTATTTTTTAGCAGTTTCCTTGTTCCTTTGCTCGGCACGTTGCCAAAATTCCCGCTCATCATTTCCGGGGAACATGGCCGCATCTTTTTGGGATTGGTGCTTAAAAATGGCATTTTTCTTTCGCTCCATATCCATTGGGCCTATCGGAACCGCCATTTCCATGTCGGCTATGTCCCATTCTTGCCATGCCCCGCGATATAGCCAAAAGTAGCAGTCCTTGATCCATTCCACTTTGTCCTTTACCAGTCTATCCAATGCCTCGTAAATGATCTGTAGGCACACGCGGTGGGTGCCGTGCGGATCGGAAAGGTCACCCGCAGCAAAAATTTGATGAGGTTTTATCTCGTTCAGAAGATCATAAGTGATTTTTATGTCCTCTTCGGAATGGGGTTTTTTCTTCACGGTTCCAGTTTCATAGAATGGTAGATTCTGAAAGTGTGCGTTCTTTTCTTCCACACCACAATATCGGCATGCCGCCAGGGCTTCTCCCTTTCGGATGAGTCCTTTTATCTGTTGAATTTCCGGACTGTCTACCTGACCAGGGGATTTAGAACTCAAAAATTTACGTACTTCTTTAAGTTTGTCTTCCAATTCTTGGTTGTCTTCTTGTACATCTGTGGCGAAATCCAAAAAACGAATGACTTCGTCATCGAACACTGCGATGTTACCCGAAGTTTGATATGCTACATGTACTTCGTGCCCTTGATCTACCAAACGGAGTAATGTACCTCCCATGGAAATCACATCATCGTCGGGGTGGGGGCTGAAGATAAGTGAGCGTTTGGGATAGGGATCTCTTCGTTCCGGGCGTTGACTGTCATCCGTATTGGGTTTTCCTCCCGGCCATCCAGTTATGGTGCGTTGAAGATCGTTGAAGACTTTGAGATTGATATGCTCTGCCGAGCCTACTTCGGCAACCAAACTTCCCATTCCATATTCATTGTAATGCTCGTTGGTCAATTTTAAAATCGCCTTGTTCAACTTTTCAGAGAGCCACAGCACCGCCTTTTTGATGAGCTTGTCGTTCCAGTCGCATTCGCTCACCAACCAAGGTGTCTTTACCCGGGTCAGGGAAGATGCAGCTGCGGTATCGAGTATAAAATCACAATTGTCGTGATGTTGGAGGAATGTAGCTGGGACGCTTTCACTGATCTGGCCCTCAACAGATTGCTCTATGACGCTTGATTTTCCTTCGCCCCAGGCCATAAGGATAATCTTTTTGGCAGCCATGATGGTACCCACACCCATGGTAATGGCTTTCGTCGGAACATTTTCAAGACCAAAAAAATCACTGGCAGCATCCAATCGGGTTACCCTATCCAGCCGAACGAGCCTTGTTTTACTTTTCAGGGACGAGCCCGGTTCATTGAATCCGATGTGTCCGGTACGTCCAATTCCCAAAACCTGGATATCGATTCCGCCCACCTTTTCAATTTTTTCCTCGAATGCTTGACAAAAGTCCCGTACATCCTCTTTGTCCAAAGTCCCATCGGGAATATGTATGTTTTTCTCCTTGATGTCGATATGGTCAAAAAGGTGTTCGTTCATAAATCGCACATAGCTGTGGATGGAATCTGGCTGCATCGGGTAGTACTCATCCAAATTGAAGGTGATCACATTCTTGAAACTCAAACCTTCCTCCTTATGAAACTTCACCAAGTAGTCATAAACTTTGATGGGCGTGGATCCAGTAGCCAGGCCCAAAACAGCATTTTTACCCTGTTTTTGGCGTTGCCGTATCAGTTGTACAATTTCATTGGCAACCCAAAACGAAGCATCCTGTGAACTTTCGTGGATGTGGGTGTTGACCTTCTCAAATTTTCTGGATTCTTCATCACTGGCGTGATCTAGGTTTTTAGGTACCTCAATAAGTTGTGACATAGGATAGATGATTTTTAGACTCGCAGGCAAAGGTAGTTAAAAGTGCATTATTTTGCTGTATTTAATGCTGTTTTTTGCAATAATTAACTTTTTGTTGATGTTTTGGTAATGAAAACAGTATAAAATGGCATGGGGAATAATTTTATATCTTTGTTCCTCAAGTGCAGTATACCACCCTTAATTTATGTTGAAGGAGGAGCGTCAGCGAACAATTTTAAACGAAGTGGCCTTACACAACAAGGTACTTTTGCTCGACATTGCCGAAATGTTGGACGTATCCATCGATACCGTCCGTAGGGATGTAAAGGAGCTCGATGCCGAAAATAAGCTACGAAAAGTGCATGGCGGGGCTATTTCGCTGGGCTTTACCAATACTACGGTGCGCAACACCAACATTTATGCGCTAGAGGAGAAACAAAAGATTGCAACAAAGGCATTGACATTGGTAAAAGAGGGTGCGGTTATTTTTATTGATGGTGGTACTACCTGTCACGAATTGGCAAGGCAGATTCCTGATAATATTAAGCTTACTTGTTTTACACTGAGCCTACCTGTTGCCATGGAACTTTTGTCAAAACCCAACATTAAAGTGATATTGATCGGCGGCGAGGTTTCCCAGGATTCACAGATTGCTATTGGTGCAAGTGCCATTCATCAACTTTCCGAAATACACGTGGACTATGGATTTATTGGCACAGGATATGTGGATTCACTCTACGGGCTCACAGAATTCGACTGGGATATCGTGCAAGTGAAAAAGGCGGTCATCAAGGCTTCCAAAAAAACTGTACTTTTGTCGATATCCGAAAAATTGAACTCACAACACCGTTATAAAACCTGTGATATTAATGCCATCAACACCATGATTACCGAATTGGATCCCAGTAATAACCTTTTAAACCTCTTTAGAAATCACGAGATTCGTCTTTTGTAATGAAAATGGAGTATAAGAAAATTACGGAGAATCCTTCAAATTATGACAATTTGGAGTTGATGGACACCAACACCATTTTGGAGAGCATTAATAAGGAAGATCAAAAGATTGCTGCGGCTGTCGCCGAGGCGATTCCCCAAATTTCCAAGCTTGTAAATGCCACTGCTGAACGCTTCGTTGACGGTGGTAGACTCTTTTATATTGGTGCGGGAACCAGTGGACGATTGGGCATCCTGGATGCCTCTGAAATTCCACCAACTTATGGAATGCCACACGACCGTGTCATTGGTCTGATTGCAGGTGGGGACGGTGCCATAAGGAAAGCTGTGGAGTTTGCTGAGGACAGCACCACCCAAGCTTGGAAGGATTTGACGGAATTCGATATCAATACGAATGACGTAGTCGTTGGAATAGCCGCTTCGGGCACCACTCCTTATGTATTGGGAGGTATCCGCGATGCCAAAGCAAACGGACTTTTGACTGCGGGGATCACCAACAATCCAGGTTCACCGTTGGCCACAGAATCCGATATTCCAATTGAGGTTGAGGTAGGCCCAGAGTTTGTTACAGGCAGTACCCGTATGAAAAGTGGAACCAGCCAAAAATTGGTCTTGAATATGATTTCCACGGCCTTAATGATTCGAATCGGTCGGGTTAAGGGAAACAAAATGGTGAATATGCAGTTGAGCAATACGAAGTTGGTGGATAGGGGAACCCGTTATCTGGTTGAAGAATTGCAAATGGACTACGACGAGGCTGAAAAAACCCTTAAAAAATACGGCTCCGTAAAAAAGGCAATTGAGGCTCTAAAATCATGATGTCTTTTGAAAAAAGACTACAAGGTGGGCATCCTAATTCTTTGGGCAATACCATTCAAATCGTCGAGGAAGTATTAAAGAATCCCCATCTTTTTGATGAGCTTTTCAACTGTTATTTTAGCCAGGATGAAGTGGTTCGTCTGCGCGTTTCGAACGGTATGAAACGTATTTGTAAGGAAAATAAGGGAATGCTCATTCCTTACTTAAATCGGTTCCTGGATGAAATCTCAAAAATTGATCAGGCTTCAACCCAATGGACGTTGGCGCAATTGTTTTTGCTGTTGGAAAAGGATTTAGACGATTCGCAGATGGCAAAGGCCAAAGGCATTTTAAAAAACAACATTGCGAATCACCAAGATTGGATTGTGCTCAACCAGACTATGGACACCCTGGGGAAATGGGCTAAAAACGATGAGGAACTGAAAGTATGGCTTGCCCCACATTTGGAACGCCTATCAACAGACAATAGAAAATCGGTCTCAAAAAAAGCTCAGAAAACACAAGGACTATTGAATCTATAAATTACTTTGGAGTAAGACGATAAATCCCTTTGCCCTCAATTCCCACGTAAATAAAGCCATCAGGAGCTTGACGTACGTTTCGGATCCTGCCCATGCCATCCAACAATTTTTCACGATAGGTCACTTTGTCGTTCTGTATGACCAAGCGTTCCAGGTACTGAAAAGATAATGACCCCACTAAAAGATTCCCTTTCCATTTGGGATATTTATCCGAAGAAACGAAAGTCATTCCGCAAGGTGCAATGGAAGGTGTCCATTGGTATAGTGGTTGTTCCATGCCAGGTTTGGAGGTCTCATTCGTGATTTTAGTACCACTATAATTGATGCCATACGTAATTATGGGCCAGCCGTAATTCTTCCCTTTTTCAACAATATTGATTTCATCACCTCCTCTAGGCCCATGCTCATGTTCCCATAACTGACCGGTCTCAGGATGTAGCGCCAACCCTTGTGGATTCCGATGGCCATAGCTGTAGATGGCCTTTTTTGCACTAGATTCATTTATAAAGGGGTTATCTTTCGGAATGCGCCCGTCATCATGGATTCTGTAAATTTTGCCGCCATCCCTTCGAATGCTTTGTGGATTTACATCCCGATTACCTCTATCCCCTACGGAAAAATAAAGGAATCCGTCCCTGTCAAATTCTAACCTACACCCAAAATGCTGACCTCGTGTGGTGTTGGGCTCCGCTTTGTAGAGTAATTGCTTTTCCACCAGCGAATTCCCTTGAAGTTTGGCTCGCATGATAGCCGTATTGCCACCTTTACCATTTCCTTTCTCAGAAGAGTAGGACAAGTAGATCCATCCGTTTTTCGAATAGTTAGGATGGAGTTCAATATCCATAAACCCACCCTGACCCCGCACATAGATTTCAGGCAGACCAGAGATTTGCACGGTATTTCCGTTGATAAAATGATATAATTTTCCTGCTTTTTCGGTAATTAAAATACTACCATTCGGAAGAAAAGCCATCCCCCATGGATTCTGAATGTTGGGGACAACCTGTTCTACAGTGAAATCAATAGTTTTGGGAAGGTTGATGCTGTTATCCTTGCGTTGAGCGCAGGATGTACTTAGCATTACAACGAAAAAATAAGGAAGAAACGCACTTTTTTTCATAGTTTTACGTTGAAATAATAGATTTTGTAGACGAATGACGACTTTGTATAGTCGAAAGATAAATAGAATTATATAAGTTTAGATAATTACAATCTAGAATATTAAGGTCCCAAATCTGAGTATTCTTTCTAACAAGACTTAACCTATGCTCCCTCGAAAAACAAGGCATTCGCTATATGCCGTGTTATTGGCGATCATATCAATTTTCGGTTCCACGGTATTAGCAAAGACGGAGGTAAGTAGGATGCTTTCTAGTATAGTATCCGCTGTTTCAGAACCTAGTGTTGAAAACAATTCGGAGTTTTCCAAAGCCGATGATTCAGCAGCTCAAGCAGATATTTCCTTTGTTGCCGCCAGCCCCATGTTTATGACCATCATCCAAGGTGCAGATGAGGAAGTCGTGTGTCCCAATGACGGTAGTACGCTAGCCAAATTCTTTTTATGTGGTACCAGTGATATCAGAACACTTAGTGTAAGTCAATCCGGAAGCAGTTATGAATGGCAGCAATTGGATACAAATACATGTGCGCCAACCGTTGTCGAAGATTGTCCTACGATAAACGCTGCCTGTACCTGGAATACAGTGGGCACCAACTCAACTTACACCTTGTCCACCGCCGGTGAGTTTAGGGTTAGGGTTGATTCTGGTCAATTTTACTATTTTAAAGCCACTTTGAACCCCTTGGATCCCCAATTGATTCACGAGGATATTATTTGCGGAAACCCGGGGAGAGTTGAGGTAACCAATGTTCCAGCCGGATATGAGTATAGTTTGAACAGTTCTGCCGGGCCTTACCAAGATGATCCATTTTTTGATGTCACCACTCCTGGAAACTACAGGGTTTGGGTGCGTTTGAAAAACGTTTCGGCCAGTGCCTGCCTTTTCCCCTCAAACGAGGTTACAGTTCAGGACCTGGATATTACCGTTGATGTCACGGCTAATGATATTCTTTGTAGTGGCGAATTGGGAAGTATTGATGTACAGGTCTCTGGTGTCCCAGGATTCTACACCTACCGCCTCATTAAGGGAGGGGTAACCGTGGATACGTTTGGTCCCAATGGCTCTGACTCCTATACCTTTGCCAATGTAAGTCCAGGAATCTATAGTATTCGCGTGGAGACCAATGACTGTTCCGAGACGGTAACAACCGATATCAATAGCGACCCGATTGAAATCGGAAATGGTATCAGCCCCTTGGACGTTTCAGCTACTGCCTCTGCAAGTTTTGGCTGTGGAGCGACTTCTGTGGACGTGGATTTGACTACTTCCGGAGGAACCGCACCCTATCGTTTTAGTGTGGACGGTGGTGCTTTCAGTTCACCGTATACGGGAACTACGTCCTTCTCAGTGACCACGCCAGGAACCTATGCCATTGTAGTGGAAGATGCCAACGGTTGTCAGAGAACAGCCTCTGTGGATGTTCCGGACATTCCACCACCAACTTTCACCATTACTGAAGAGGACGCCAATTGTGGTGGCTCCAATGATGGTCGAATCACTATTAATGTGACCAATGGGTTTGGTTATGAAATTGAGTATAGCATAGACAATGGGGCCAACTATCAAATCAGTAACGTATTTTCCAATCTCGCTCCTGGAACCTATGATATCGTTTTACGCTATCAACAAGATTCTTTTACATGTACCACAACACCTGTTACCGGAACTATTGGGACTCCATCAAATATTACTGCTACTGCAACCCCAGATTCGGTACCGACCTGTCTTAATGAGAATGGAGGTCAGATTACCATATCAGGTGTTTCCGGCGGAACCGCACCCTATGAATATAGTGTTGGAGCCGGTTTTGGAGCCAGTCCTGTATTCACAAACTTGGGAGTGGGGACCTATACCCCTTTGATTCGTGATGCCAATGGATGTGTCCAGCCATTGCCGGATATCGTCTTTAACGCATTAAACAAGCCTACTGACCTCGATTTTACCATTTCAAGCTTAAACTGTATCACCACCACAGCTTCTGTTGGATTGACGGTTACCGGAGGTACAGCACCTTATAACTATGAAATAATTGCGCCGGCGGCCAGTGCTATAAACAATGGCACGAACAATACATTCTCCGGACTTGGATTGGGTACTTATACCTTTAGGGTAACCGACAATGAGGGGTGTTCTTACGATGAGAACTATGCAATTACTGACATCAGTTCCATTGGGGTTCAAGCACAGCAGACCAGAGTTGTCACCTGTGTTGGTGATTCGGATGGTGAAGGGCGTTATCTGGTGGACGGATTCAACACAACCTATAGCTACAGTATTGATGGTGGACCTGTATTTACAGGACAAAGTGCTAGTATTGTTCCCTTGACAGGATTGGCGGCCGGTAGTTATGTGATTTCTGTTACAGATGAAGAGACAAGCTGTACGGATACAGCTACTTTGGTTATTGAAGAACCTTCCACAGCATTTGCCATTTCAAGTTTGAATGTTACCCCAATGACTTGTCAAAATGGTAATATCGGAGCTGTAGTTGTTAACACCACGGGGGGCTGGGGAGGTAACCGGTATACCCTTACGCAACCTGATGCCTCCACAAGAGGCCCACAAAATGGTAGTGTGTTCTCGAATCTTTCCCAGGATGGTTTGTATCAGGTAAGTGTTACCGATGCCAATGGATGTACAGTGACCGATACGTTCACACTTACTTCATTGGATGCCCCAACGTTAACATTGAACACAGGTGCATCAGATCTTTGTTATGACAATTTCAATGCTGCAACTTTGGTTGTGGATGCTACTTTGGGTACGGCACCGTATCAGTATCGAATTAATGGAGGGGCTTTGGGTGCAAGTAATACGTTCTCTGGACTTACACCGGGCACTTACACCATCGAAGTAGTGGATGCCAACGATTGTCGCGATACGGTTACCATGACCATTGAGCCACAAGTGATAGCTACCGCGACCACCATTCAAGAATTGGATTGTGCAGGACCACCTGCTCAAATACAGGTGAACATCAGTAATGGATATACTTCAGGTGGTGATTATGACATTTACGAAGTACAGATAAATGGAGGAGGTTACTCATCCGATAATAACAACATTACAGGAAATTCTTTCATTTATAGTATCCCAAATGATGGTTCCATAACTTCCGATACTACCTATCAATTTTTGATTACGGACAGTGAAGGATGTACCACAGAATCGAATATTGTAACCATTACTCCTCCAGAAACTATTGCGGGTTCTGTGGTAGGTACGGATACACAATGTGGGGATAACACCAGTGGAATTGTGGAATTGATTCCTGATACATCGCAGGGAGTTCCCCCGTACGAATTCAGTAATGATAATGGAGCAACATTTACAACACAAAATATCTTTTCTGGTTATGGTCCAGGTACCCATGGCGGCTTTATCATACGTGATAGCAGGGGATGTGTAAGTCCTCCTTATAGTGTTACCATAGCGCCCAGTGATGCCTTGGATGCCACTGCCACCCCGACCCCGGCGGTATGTGCTGCACCGAATGTAGAAGGTTCCATATCCACCACTATTAACAATGGAGTTGCGCCTTTCGACTATGTACTATTGGATGCTGCCGGAAATCTTGTTGCCTCTTCAATTGGAACAGCAAGTACAACGGTTACTTTTCCAGGTCTCCCAGTGGGGAATTATACCATTGTCACCACAGATGCACAAGGCTGTGAGGACAGGGACGATGTTATCATCGATCAAAATACACTTGATCTCATTCCTTTGGATGTGACTCCTCCTGTATGTTCAGGCAGTGCGTTTACCTATCGGGTCCGAGCAACCGGAGGTACCGCCCCATACGATTTTAGGTTGGTCGGTGATCCAATCTTTCAGCCAGGTACCGGAATTAATGGTGATGAATTCGATTTTACAGGGCAGGTCACCTTTGGAGTCACCTACTATGTTGAGGTGCGTGATGCTTTGGGGTGTACCTACATAGAAGAAATCGACCCAATTACTGCAACAAATCCAGTTACCGTTACGGCTACTTCGAACACGGCATCCTGTAATGTGGCCGGAAGTGGAACCATAGATTTCGAAGTGACCGGAATCACCAATAACCCCGGGAATTTTACGGTCACACTTCAAAATACGGATACTGGAGCTACAGAGGCTGGACCAGATACATATACAAATGAGCCCATTCCATTTAACAGTACCTTTACAGGGTTGGCTCCTGGCAATTACCAGATCATAGTAACGGACGATGATTCGGGTTGTAGTGCAAGCACCTTGGTATTCATTGGTTTTAGTTCGCCCACAATTGTTGTCGACAATAATGTTGAGGCCACCTGTAACGCTGGCGCCTTTGTAACGGTACGTGGTTTTGGCGGAACGGCACCTTTTGGATACGCTTATGTTCCAAATGGAGCTCCTGCACCTACCACTTTTACCACCGATACAACTTTTGAAATACCTGGACCCTATCCTTTGGACTATGATTTTTATGTGGAAGACGCCAACGGATGTACCGCTCTTACCACCGTTACTGTTACTCAGGAAGCGGGAATTCCACCACCATCCATAGATGTTACAAACCAGTGTACGGCCACAAGTGGATATCAAATTGAAGTAACTGCTCCAATATCCACAGGATCTGGTCTTCCAGAGGAAACCTTTATGTATGACATTGGAAGTGGTTTTCAAAGCAGTGTCAACTTTGTGGTGCCAAATCCTGGAAGTTATGTGATTACCATACGTGATGGTAATGGTTGTACTGACACCATTACGGCTGATGTTTTCGATTTCTTTGCCATTACTGCGGATGCTACATCCTTCCCGACCTGTAATGCGGGAGATGGGGTTATCACCGTAAATACTACCGGAGGTAGTGGAAACTTTGAATATCAGCTGAGGGATGCAGGTACTTTGGTCAATATTGGACCTCCGCAGAGTTCCAATGTATTCAACAGCGTACTGCCTGGTGATTACAATATTCTGGTGACGGATTTGAGCTCGAATACGTTTCCATTATGTTCCGATGAAACCGTTGTTAACGTATCAACAGTAAACACACCAATAATTACAGCAACACCAAATACTGAAATTACTTGTGAAGGTGCGAGCAATGCTTCCATAGCTGTTGAATTACTGCCAGGAAGTGATACGGATACTCCATTGAGCTTTATATTATACGATGGTTCCAGCACTACGGTGATCGCAGGGCCGCAAGCCTCTCCAATTTTTGATAATCTTGGACCCGGTTCCTATCAAGTTGAAGTAGTTTCCGATAGGGGATGTACCGATCGTTCCACGGATGTTATCATTATCGAACCGGCACAATTGCTCGTGAATGCCATCAATACTGAGTTTAGCTGTAATCCGTCAAGCAATCAGTTTAGCACGGCAACAATAACGGTATTTACAGACACCAATGGTGATGGTACAGGGACACCTACTGGAACAGGTCCATACACCTACAGTATGAACGATGGGACACCGCAGTTTGATGGGACCAATTTCCAGACCAGTAATGTTTTTGAGGTCATTGATAATGGTACCAATCAAACCATTATCCTGACAGCCAGAGACCAAAACGGATGTGAAGAAACCACTACCGTCAACATTAATACACCTACTGATATCACTTTCAGTTATGCGGTTGGCGAGATAACATGTGATGCTACCGGTACCGGGGTGAATCCTGGATATATAGAGATCATTGTAAATGAGGGACCTGGAAACTACGAAGTGGAAATTCTCCCGTTAGGTTCAGAACCAGCTTTAAACTCTGGAGGAACGGATAGGGTCACTTGGCCTATTTCCACACCAGGGGACTATATTTTTGCTGTAACCGATATTGGCAATGGTGGTTGTTCGTACCTAACGGCTACGGTCAACATGCCAGAATACAATACCATTGAGGCGATTATAGCCGAGGTTCAACCGGTTACTTGTTTTAATGGTAACGATGGCGAAATAAGCCTTGAAATCAACCATTATAGTGGTACTTATAACTATGAAGTATTCTCAAGAGATAATTCTGGTGTAGAAACCACTACTGGTGTAACCGGAAGTTTTGATACCAATGCACCTATCAACACACCGGAAATCATTACCGGATTGCCCGCCGGCAACCTTGTTGTCCATATCGAGGCCTTGGATTCACCTTTCTGTGATGTGGTCAGTAACGTGGTCACCGTAAGATCTCCGGATAGAGCGCTGTCTGTAACTGCATTACAGACTTCAGAGGTAACATGTAACGTTCCCGGATTTGGTGAAATCACCGCTACAGGCGATGGTGGATGGGGAACCTACGAGTATCAATTGATAGCACCGGACGGCACTACGGTTTTGGTGGATTACCCAAATACAGATCCTGTCTTCCAAAATCTATCCACAGGAACCTATACGGTTAACATAAGGGATTTTAGAGGTTGTGAAGAAAGCACTACAATCAATCTTCCGTTGCCGACTCCGATTACGGCTGATATCCAGGTAGTACAACCTTTACGATGTAACAATGATAATGATGGAATCATAGAAGCCTATAGTGTCGCTGGAGGTCAGGGTCCAGGTAATTATTTGTACCAATTAAATAGGATTACGGACGGTACCAATAGTGGATTGCAGACTACACCGACTTTTGCCAATCTATCGGCTGGGGACTATACAATTACTATTTTCGATGGATGGAACTGTAGCTTCACTACCATTCCCATAACTGTACAAGATCCTGAGATTGTTGTGGCCGAATTGGTGGAGCTTCAACCTCCTGGATGTGGGGATTTGGGAAGAATGGAGCTTACTGTGACCAATCCTGAGATAGGGGTGGATTACTTCTACCGTAGATCAGGAACTGCCGACCCTTTTACACCTTTTGGTGCTGGAATGACAAGTGTTGAAATTACGGCTGACATCACCATAGATCCAGGACCGTTCCAGTATGACGTTCAGAATTCTAATGGTTGTCCCTTCGTACTTTCCAACCAGATTTCCTTGGATCCAGCTGCACCTTTGGTAATTGCTTTGGACTTGACCAACGCGACCATAAACTGTGCTGGAGAAGCTACAGGAATTATCCGATCCGAGGCATTTGGTGGAATCGGGAGTTACGTTTATACGTTGTTGAATTCCAATACACCTCCAAACCCAATAGCTGCCAATACGGTAAGACCTGCACAAAGTTCAGGCATTTTTAGGGAATTGGAACCCGGAACCTATTATGTTTATGCGCAAAGTGGTGGTTGTGAAGCCATCTCAGACCCAATTGTCATCGAACCAAAACCTCCATTGGTGTTGGATTATCTTGAGGCTGTTCCTGTTGTGTGTGCAGGAGATGAAAACGGACAGATCATCATTGAGGCCAGCGGTGGAACCGGTGCAATTCGATATTCGATTTCAGACAACCTGAGTGAGTTCTTTGAAGGGGACGACCCCATGAACCCAAATCGAAAAACGTTCAATGACCTTGCTCCAAGAACCTATGACATCATCATTCAGGATGATTTGGGATGTACCATCACACGGACTGTTGAAATTACCCAACCGATGGAATTGGTAGCCGGTATCGCTGCGAGTACTCCGGAAACTTGTTTGGGTGATGGAGATGGAACATTGATGCTAGAAGTTACTGGAGGAACAGCTCCTTATTTTACCAGTGTGGATTCTGCCGAGGACGCTGACTTTGTACAAAACGACAATCTGTTTTTTGATAACCTGATGGGAGGACAGTCCTACATAATTTTTGTACGCGACGCCAACGGATGTCAAACCAGCATTCCTGCCGAGATTGGAGTTGGTATCGAGCTGATGGCAGAACCTATTGTACAGTATGGGTGTGAGGGAATTTTCCCGAACAGTACTACTACGATTTCAATAGCAGATGGTTCATTATTACCAAGTCTTTTGTTTTCATTGGATGTAAATGATGTTCAAATAGCTACGGAGCAACGGATTTTTGCGGATTTGTCGCCGGGTGAGCATACGGTTTACATTTATCATGAGAATGGGTGTGTAACTTTTGTGGAGTTTGAGATCGACGCCTACGAACCCCTTGTACTTGAAGCAGAGAAAATTGGCCCAGCGCAGATTAAGGCCATGGCATCAGGTGGTTTTGGTGGATATGAGTACTTTTTCCAAGGAGAATCCTATGGAGAGAACAACATTTTCACCGTTACACAGGATGCTAACATCAATATTATGGTAAGGGACCAGAATGGTTGCGTCGCTAATTTAGTTATGCCGTTTAATTTTGAAGGTATGCCGGATATCCCACCATTTTTTACTCCTGATGGCGACGGGATGAACGATAATTGGTATCCCAGAAATCGCGAATTGTTCCCTGACATTGATGTTATTATTTACGACCGTTACGGTCGGGTAGTGGCCCGTTTGGACCAGGTTAAAAAATGGGACGGGACCTATGAAGGAAGTCCTTTACCAACAGGAGACTATTGGTATGTGGTCAATGCCAATGACAAAGAGAAACAGCAATACGTAGGGCATTTTACCCTGTATAGATAAGGTGTAAAGGTGTTTTTTGAGTATATTTAAAGCAAACTAACTCAAAATCACCCGAACAAAGTTCGGCCAACTCTACATAGCTAAATGAGCGACAATAACGATGTCCAAATCTTCTCGTTTTTAACGAACGAGCCTGCCAATCTTGATTATTCCATCTTTCAACTGAATCTTTTCCTCAACGGAGAGGAACCCAATAAACCTTACAAAATTGATTATCATGTGCTGTTGATGAGCTATCATTTATGGGGAGGAAGGGATTTGGATGAGTTTTGTCAGAAACAAACGGTTAGCTATTTCTTGATGAACCCTAGCAACGATTCAGCGGAAGCAAGGGAAGCCTTTTGTTTGGAAATCAGGGAATTTCTTCTTGGGATGTAGCAGTTCGCTAAAAGTCCGCACCAAAGATTATGGGAAAACACATTTTTGTGTCTTGGAATTGAACAAGAAGCCTTTTCTTCTTTAAACGGACATAATGTATATTTGCTGTAAACGATTTATGCCATGAGAATCAGAACCCAAACCAAGAGTAAATACATTACGGATAAAGATTATCAAATGGCAATTGTAGGTAACGCCCTTGCCCATCCACTTCGAGTAGCACTGGTTCGATATCTAAGCACAAAAAACTATGGAAGGGGAGTCGATAATATTACCTGTAACAAGGATTTGGTCAAAATGTTCGATTATTCCCAATCGACCGTTTCCCAACATGTAAAGATTTTAAAGGAAGCCGGATTGTTTATCACCGAAAGCAAGGAGAAGTTCACACTATACTACCTGAACAAGGAACTTCTTGAGGAATACCGACAGTTTTTGGATTTATAATCAATGTCATATTAATTAATTGTTAAAAAGTAATCGGTAGTGGTCTTTTTAGATAAATTCGTATATCGACAATAAACGATTTAAAAAACTTGACCATGAAAAAAATTGTTCTACTCCTCATTCCATTCATTTATACGGGAGCTGCTTCCCAAAGCATCCATCCGCTCGAACCATCGAAAGGACACTACAAACGACTTCAGTCCTTTAGTTCTCATCCCACCACGGAAAATGCAGATTTGGATAAAATCAAATATCCTGCTTCGGAGTACCGAAGTGGAACCTTGATTTATACAATGGTAAGTCCACATTACTTAACTCCGGATGAGGTGGAATTGCTCAAAAACAGTATTAAGTTCCCTGCCAACAGTTCAGAACAGACAAGGGAAGAATTGGACTTTTTATTGGAGTGGCAATATAAAAGAACCGCAGCACAGGAACATCGATCTAGAGAGGTGTTGGCCCCTATAGGCTACTGGCCCCATATAGACATTCTTAAAGACCATCAGCGCTATGCGGAAAATCAGCGGCATTTGTTTTATATCGGGAGGGCTGTACTGGGTGAAGATTGCAATCCTGCTAAGTACCCTAATACCTTGCAATTGCTCAAAGGCATTACAAAAGATATGCGTATCATGGAATTTACGGTTAAATACCATCTGCTCAGGGCCCGGCCATACCATCTGGAACCCAACTTAAATCCCCTTGCCCGTATTTCATCACCTTCCTTCGCCAGTGGACATACATTATGGGCATACATCCATGCTTTTATTTGGAGTGAGCTGGTTCCCGAAAAAAGAAACGAATTTTTGGCAAAGGCATATGAGGTGGGCGAATCCAGGGAAATTATGGGAATTCATTATCCCAGCGACGAAGAAGCAGCGAGAGTACTTGCGCATAAAATACTTACTGAGATGTGGGATAATCCAAAATTTATGAGAGACTATAACAGCGCCAAAAAAGAATGGAAAAAGTAGTCGTTAAAAGGAAATTACGATTTAAGTTGTACAGCATTCTGGTGTTGCTGTCTGCAGGTTGCAATCAGAATGCTTCCGAAGAAATGGGTAATCATAAACCAGAAGAAATCTTCAAAGCTGTTGAAGAGGGTAGGTTGGCTACCGATGGTGGACTTTCAAGAGGTGTGGCTTGGGGTGATTACGATGCAGATGGCGACCCCGATCTCTATGTGGCCAACTCCAATGGTCAATGGAACGCACTCTACCGTAACAATGGGGACGGAACCTTTAAAAAAATGACCGAGGGGGGAGGTGATATCGGTGCCATTTCGGAAACTGTGAAGCATGGTGGCAATTCCCAGGGGGTAAATTGGGTCGACTATAATAATGATGGAGCTTTGGATTTATACGTGGCAAGTCGGGGATCCGAAGCAAATTTCCTGTTTAAAAATTTAGACAATTTAGGCTTTACGCGAATTACGGACCATCCATTGACTGGCGAAGGAATGGGCACATCTATGGCTTGCTGGGCGGATATTGAGGGAGACGGAGACCTGGATGTATTGGTCGTAGCCAGTGGTAGTGGTCCAAATTTTTTATTTGAAAACCTAGGAGAAGGAGTGTTTAGAAGGATCAGCGATCATCCCATGGCAGGCGGAACTGGTCGGGGCAGGGCATGTGCCTGTGGAGATGTCAACAATGACGGACTCCCCGAGTTTTACATTGCCAATGCCCGAACTGTCAACGAATATTATGTGAATCTGGGAAACTGGGATTTTGAAAAAGTGGAGAAAGGCCACTTAGTCGAGGATGTCGGATACTCGTATGGTGTCTCCTGGGCGGATTATGA
>JANQRD010000170.1 GCA_028284725.1 Allomuricauda sp.
TAGATTATCAACTGATATTTTTTGCCGGCATTCAACCCACCTTCGATTACTTTTGCGATCTAGATACGGCAGAAGCGCTGGAATTTGTGGCTGAGCTGGAAGGCTACCAGCGGAGCTAAAAATCGCCTCCCGTGGTGGATGTGAAGTGGGAATCACGCTCCTTTCAGCAAACCTCCCCTTCTTCCTGCATTTCTTCCAAAATGACAGTAGCTTGTTCTTCCGTAATGCCTAAAAAACGAGCAATAGTCGGCAAATCCAGACCTTCATCATACATATTCTTGAAAGAAATACGAATCCGCTTTTGGTCGCCTTCTACCATACCTTCCATCCGGCTCTCAGCCATCCAACGGTCGTAAGCACTCTGTACCGGCTCCCGAAATGATTCTTTGACGTTGTCGATCATATCTTTCAAATTGACATTTTCTAATACGGAACTCTTGATCAAATATACAAATATCCACTCAATAAAGTCCGTTCCTTCATGGCCTCCAATGTGCTCATCCAGCAGGACAAAAAAGTCATTGAAATGTTCCTGGATATTAGACTTTATTCTAAAATAATTTGTATGGCAAAAAACTTGTCTTTTTCTCCTACTCTGTGTCACGTCCTCGCCTTAATAGCACTGCTATTAGGCTCCGGGCGTTCCTTGATTAGAAAAAAAACCCTTCATTTTTTCCACATAAAATATTTCAGAATAAAGTCTATTGTTCATCCCATTTTGAATTAATAAAGTCGTAATTCAAGGTAGCTTATTCTGTCGTTCAGCAAAGCAGCGACATTTGTGGGAAGGGGATTACGGCAAAATTTGTATTGTCATCCAGCACGGATCAGAAAGAGTATGTCTTTGGGCCCGACTCGTTTCGCTCCGTGTCCCTCCACATCGAACTGGGAGAAGTAATGAATATTAAGGTTTATGAAGTTGTTTCAAATGGCGATGTTTTCCTCCTGGAAAGAAACAAGAATTTTACTCCGGGAGAGGGCGCTTCGCTGGATCTTCCAGCCATCATTCTCTGCCCTAAGGATGATTTGCAGTTTGAAGGGTTTTGAGCGAGTGATGCATAAGTATTTGAAAAAGGAGCCTTGGCATCATGACTTGGCAGGAGTATGTATCTCTTGGTGCGTGGATTTTGATTAACGTTTGAATGATCATGGAGAAAATAAGCGTTATTTATCAATACCCAAATTTTCAAGTATCTTATCATGTGCCGTTTTCAGGGCTTGATCAGAACTGGTTTTAATATGCGGTGTAACACCTACTCCTTCCCAATTGGCGTTTGTTATGGGACTTGTGGGGCGACCTTGAGGAATCCTTACGTAGAACTTGTCGGTCGCGATCACGGAACCGGTCAGATGAGCTCCTCCTGAAGTTTGTTCCCCCACAATGGTCGCTCGTCCGAGATGTTTCATGAAGTAACTAAATGCTTCAGCTGCCGAAAAAGTCTTTTTACTCGTTAGTATAAATAAATCCGTATTTGGCCTTCTGGCACCCGGTACGTAGGGCAGTGTCCATGATTGGGTTAACTCATCTTTTGGTCGGTTATAATGGTTGGCAAGGTGTATGGATTCGCCTGAAAAAAAGTAGCTGGCAAGTAGTTGTACCATTCCAGGAAAACCGCCATCATTGTTCCGTAAGTCAATAATCATTGCACTGGTATTACAAAGAAAGTGCATGGCCGAAGTCAGCGTTTCTCCCCCATATTTCGGATCTACAAACTCACGGATATCCATATAGCCAACATTCCCCTCGAGAATTTTGACTTCTCTGAACCCATAATTGTCGCGTTTTAGATTTTTCACAAGGGTTTTGATCCATTCTGCCTCCTCGTTTGACCTATCTTCATCCGTCAAAGCTTTTTCTCTTGCAATAATTGAAGGGTTATAAACTACCCTTAGATGTTTATCCTTGCTGATCGCCCGGAGATCTTTTGTTAGTTGACGGGCAAACTCCGAATGGTCTTCTATTGCTCGATAGTTACCTTCATTCAGACTATTACTTAAATGTTTCGCCATCTTGTCTGCTGTCTCCGGAAATACATAGTTGTCCCGAAGTTGATGGGAAATAGCGTCCAGAGTAACTGAAATTTCTGCTCTATCCAATTTCGGTCCATCCGTCTGGCCCATTAGTTCCGGTATTTGGACCGACAAAACCCAAGAGGACATTATTAGCGTTGCGAATTTGAAATTAAACACTGTGATAATTTTGCTTGTAGAAAATGATTTAAACATACTACGCTTACGCAAAATACTTTATTTAGACATATGGTACATTAGTTTGCCTATCTCCTACTCTCCAATCTCCGCAATTGCCTTTTCCAGCATTCGGTCGATGTTGTTGCTCAGGTCCGTTTCGGTGTTCAAAGACCAGACATCGGGGGGTATGCCCGGGCCTTCATAGACTTGCCCGTCGGCTGCAGTAATGATCTGGGCGGTGATGGAATAGATCCAGCCGTTCGGCATTTCTTTTTCAATGCGTTCGCCCATAGCGCCGGTGGTGTTGTCTCCGACGATTGTTACTTGCGGCAGCGTTCGGAGGTAGAGCGCCAAATTTTCTCCGGCGCTGATGGTATAGCCGTTAGTAATGACTACTACCGGTTTTGTGAATTGCATTGCTCCCTTGGCTTCCAGATAATAGTCGACGATTTCGCCGAAATCATCCGGGCCGGGACCGTTTTTGGGCTGTGCACTGAATGCCAGGGTGCGCTTACCAGCAAAACGGGATGCAATGACCTCTCCGTTGGTAAAATCTCCCCCGTTGTTGTGGCGCAGATCGATGATGATGCCCTTACTGTTTTGGTTTTCCCGAATGAAATCATCGATAAAGGCAGGTTTATCGCCATTCAATCGATGGATGTAAAGGTAGCCGATTTCGCCTTTCAGCTTGCCGTAAAAATATTGGTCGTTGATGTTTTTCAAATGGCCTTGTACATAATGGTTTTTGACGACGTATAAATTAAATAACAAGTCTTCCGTCCGCTCTCTGAACTCCCGGTGTCCGCTCCAAAACGGCCGGTCGGTTGCCATGAGAGATACATGGCCGTCATCCAGGTGACTGAGCATTTCGGTGATCACAGTAAAGAGTTCGGCGTCAGATGAAGCATCGGAAATTTGCGGACGGTAGATGGTGTACAATTCATTCCAGTCGACCCCTCTTTGTTCGAATACCGCATATTTTTCATGGAAGGTTTGCCAAAGGTTTTCGAAATTCGTAACCGGATCATTGGCCGGCGGAGCTTCAAAAAATGGTTCTTCACAGGAGTGAAAAGCGAATAAGGCCAATAATAGAAAGCAAAAATTGGTTTTCATTGATCAAACAGGTTAAAATTTAAGGGATAATCCCAAATCAAAATTATTTTTCAAGATGCTTAGGGTTTGCGGCATTTCCACGCGGTGGTATTGGGATTGAAACCGGACAAAACCGTCCAAAGAATTGCTGAATACTCGCGTGAAACCAACGAAAAAGTGATAGGATCGGTATTCGGCTAAAGAGACAAATTTCCCTTTTTATAAAGGTATGCAATGCCTTCTTCTCCCTGGATATTGCGATTGTCGACGATGGCATATTCCGGTCTGGCTATGAATGACAAAAGGGGCAGGCTAAATCCAGTCTCCAATCTGTTTTTCTCCCCCAATCGCCATGCGAAATTCAACAACGGACTCACCGAATTGGCGAAAAAATAACTTTCTTCGATGCCCAACCCAAATGCATAATCGATTTGGTGAAAGCGGACATCTAACTGAACCCCCAGATGAATGTTGAATTTTTGGTGATCATTCATCAGACCGGCATAGGCAAAATGAAGGGCAAACTGTTTGGATTCGCTTCGAGCCCTGGTACCGAATACCGGCGAAGTAATCAAAGTTTCGGGGGAAAGTTTCGCATCGTCGTAGGCAAACCCCAATTGATACCAACCCCGGGCTTTTTGTTTTTTGTAATTCAAACCCAGGGTCCAGGCAGCATTGCTTTCATAAATCATAGGGGAAAAAACCAGGTCTTGGGCCCGGTTATACTGAACCCCCCAAGCAATTTGCAGCGTATTGCTTTTGCGGTCGCTGCTTGAGTTGTGGATCCCCTCCTGCGCGGCTAGTTGGGCGCCGAGCAACCCTATAAATAAGGCGGGCAATACAAATCGGCCGATGATCAAGTAGAAAAAATATCGTTCCATTGGATTTTGCTTTGGTTAGTTAACTCAGCTACAAATTTGGGCTGTATTCCCCTGGCAATCGTTCCATCCTATAATCCCGAACCAATAGAAATTGCCCCGTTGGCCGAATAAAACAATGTGCACGGATTTCTTACCTTTATAGGGTCAACCCTGTAATCCTCATGGCTTCAAGTTTTGATCATCCGATAACCGAATCCATTGCTATCCTGCCTTTTGTCAACATGAGTTCCGATGCGGAGCATGAATACTTTAGCGACGGCATAACGGAGGAGATCATCAATGCCCTGACCCGGGTAGAAGGCCTGAGGGTAATTGCCCGGACCTCTTCTTTCGCTTTCAAGAACAAGAATATGGATGTGCGGGAAATAGGCAAACAACTCGGGGTCAGCACCATCCTGGAGGGAAGTGTCAGAATGGCAAGTCGCAAAGTCAGGATCACGGCTCAACTCATCAATGTAGCCGACGGCTTTCACTTTTGGTCCGAAACCTTCGACCGCCCGTTGGAAGATATCTTTCTGGTACAAGACGAGATCAGTTTGCTCATCGCCGATAAATTACGAGAGAATATCGGCCACTTTAATTTGCAGGATCGGCTGGTAGAAATCCCTACTGTTCCGTTGGCCATTTATCAGCAATACTTAAAGGGCAAGTATTATGTGCGGAAAATGAATGTGGTTGATGTAAAAAAGGGTCAGACGATTTTACAGGAAGTCATTGACCGGCAACCTGATTTTCCGATGCCCTATTTGGGCATGCATTACGCCTACACCTTCCTGGGGGTCATCGGTGTGATGGATATTGCTGTGGCTTTTACCAGGGGAAACCCGTATCTCGAAAAGGCGCTCGAACTGAATAGCGAGCTTCCGGAGTGTCAGTTCCACCTGGGAGGCATCTACCACCGCCAACACTGGGATTTCGACAAAGCTTACCAACACCTGGCAGCGGCATTGGAAAAACGCCCCGGCTATGCGGACGCCTATCAGTCGCTTGCCTCCATCCTTTTTGCGCACAACAACTTGGAAGCGGCCATGGAAAACATAGACATCGCCTTACGCCTCGATCCGTTGTCGCCCCTGAATCACTATTACAAGGGCATGATCTATTACTTTGGCGGAAAATACGATCGGGCCGTTGCTCATTTCAAAAAGAGCCTGGCCATTGAGCCCAAGTTTATTTTCTCGGATATCGTCTGGGGAGCGACCTTGCTAAAAATGGGGCGTATTGAAGAAGGACTTGCCCGCTTTCAAAACCTTCCCCTCTCAGGAGAAATCGACATGTCGAAAGTCGGCGGGTCCACCCTGGCCTACGTGTTGCTGGGGGAAACCGAAAAGGTAGAAGAAGGCCTCAAACAATTAGAGGCCGCCTTGCAATCGGATGTGATGGGACGAGCGCTCATGTTCCTGATATTTATTCACACTACCTTGGGTAATTACGAAGCCGCACTTCAACTGGTGGAGCAAGGAATTGAGAAGAGGGTATCCACGATGCTATTGATGAATGTATCCCCATTCACCAAGCCACTTCAGTCGCTCCCAAAGTTCAAAAAATTGATGCACGACATTTTTGGGAATACGCAAATACTGAAACTCCGAAAAAGGAAATACGCCAAATCCGCCCTTGGTGAAGAAGAAACGACCGTTCTTTACGATCGGCTGGAAAAACAAATGGCGGATAAACAACCTTTTCTCGAACCCAATTTGTCGCTTCGCCAGCTTGCAGAATCCATTGACATGCACCCGAACCAACTTTCCCAGGTGTTGAATGAGCGGGCCGGTCAGAACTTTTCGGCCTACATCAATTCCTACCGGCTGGAGGCCTTTAAAGCCAGGGTCGCGGCACCTGCCAATCGACAGATGACCATTCTTGCTCTGGCCTACGACAGTGGTTTTAGTTCCAAAACTGTTTTTAATACCTTTTTTAAAAAGAAGATGGGGATCACGCCTAAGGAGTATTGGCGGCGAGTGGTGGAAGTTTGAGGTTAGTTTTCCATGGGGTGCTATGATTTCTTAGCTTTTGTTATAGCCATGTTTTTATAATTTGGGATCAATTCAATGTCCCTGTTATTAGAAACAAAATCATCGATTGCCTTAAGGTCTTCTGGGTTTAGTGGACTCTTGATTAGATCGAAAATCCCAATTGTCATAGCTGCACCAAGATGGGCGGGTACGGTGTCAACGTATAAACCAACCACATCCTTAATCTTTATCTCAATGGATTCAGGCAAATCGTAGTTATCGAGTATATATTGAGCTGCTTTCATTGCACTCTGTTTCCAAGTCTTTAAAACTTCTGTTTCTTTGAAGTTGGGATAGGATTGTTTCAATGTTTTCCAATTACAATCGTCTATCACAATCGAATCAGAATCTATCCAATTGATTTCAATTTCAACTTCTCCATAGTGACTGCTTCCTTTGATCTGCCTGATGTATTTGTATCGGTGTGTTCCTGTCTTCATTTAATTGGTTATAATATCTTGATAATATTGATAAGCATTATTTGAAATCAACTGCCCTAACCACAAAGCATATCCGACAGAAACAGCAGTAATAATGATCGTTGCAATATTCTTTTTCGACTTTCGGGAGAAGAGCCAGACAAAAAAATAAGACAATAAGATCAGGCCAAAACCAAAGATAAAAAATATCTTTCCCGACCCGATCATCATGCGTCCCCATAGAACACCTCCGATGGTACCACCGATCAAACCGCCTATCAGGCCTCCAAGTACAGATTTAAAAGTAATTTTCATATCTGCTTTTTCATTATTCCAATCCATCACTGTCGTTTCAAAAAGGTCATTCAACTCCTCTTCTGTCAACAATTCAGATGGTATTTCCTGTCTGACATCCTCTTTTTTTATTCCATGATCGAGCAGCTCCGTTATTTTTCTTTGTATAGCTTCTGCTTCTTTTATCTTTCCTTCCTGTGCCTCGATTTCCTTTTCCAGTTTTTCCCTCCCGCCTCTGGCCGTTACTATTCGTTCAACCGCTTTGATCGTCTCAGGCTGGTAGCTTTCGGGGTTATTCAGGACATTAAGCAGCTCGTAATTTTCTTTGTTGTTGTACCGTCTTATAAGGTCTTCGATGTTCATAAAATGAGTTTTGGATTAATTGAATTTTAAAAGATTCATTTAAGTGCTTGGACCAGATGCCAGATCGAGTAATAACCAAATGGTTTAAATTACTTAGGGCTCCAGGTTACAATAAATTTCCCCCACTCCTCATATCTTAAACTGATGGCCTTCGAAATGGTAATGACGGATCTTTGGCTATCGTAATCCGATATCAAAACGCGGGCAGGAAGTACATTCCCGTTCGGTAATTCGAGTTCGGCTCTTAGTGGGTAAGATCTGCCTTCACATCTTAAATTAAATTTACCCTGGTTGGTATATAGATCAGCTCCGAAAAACGTCTTTCCGCTACTTTCGTAGACCCGATCGGGTGTGGAAACATATAATTTTCCGTTCGTCACTTCGTATCCGACCCGACCGTTAAGCCATGTGGAGTTCCCAAATAAGTATCCGTCTCCGGTACAGTAATATTCTCTTAACTGCTGCCCCTGTACATTTTGAAAAGAAAAAGTGAGCAAGAAAAGGCTAAATAGCAATTTAACTGCCGGCTTTAAATGTACAAGGTTAATAGTAATAGATTGAAATTTGAAGGTTCTCATGATATTAAAATTTTAAGTAAGACTGATTAGCAATGTCAATATTTGTTGTATTTGCTGCTTTCCTAAGTATATGTTGTTGGTTAGTGAGAGGTCCTGAAGTTTCTTGAAAATTTTTCCAAAAAAGTGTTTCTCGTTACAAATTCAATTGCAGTTTGACGGGACCAACTTGAATAAAAAAATAGAATCGTTCTTTACCTAAGGCTTGAAAAACCGGCATATTTCTCCAATCATAATCCGTGCCGAAGGATCCTAATGTCTTAGTACCCTTCGACAGGCTTAACTCTATACCCTGGTGCTCCTGAGAAATGATTTCCACCGGATAGACCCCCTTTCCTACATGGACAAAATCATCAACACAACTGCAGATTATGCCTAGCAATCCAGTCAAAAGGAATACTTTGATAACACTCCATAATGCTTTCATAGTGAATTGGCTTATTTACCTCAGAAAATAGATGCCCCTAGTCCCCACCGTTAATTGTCTGGGACCATTTTTTTCAGAACCTTCATTTTTTATTCACTTTTCATCGGAAATCCATGTAACCATATTGTTACAAAGCCTCATTTGATTGCAAATTTTAAGTGTTCTTATGAAAATTGAGGCCGAAAAAAGCACAGTTCTATACTTTGGGCTTTCAAAACTATATTGTTCCTTTTTGGGCGAGGTCCCGAAATTTCTTTGAGATTTTTCAAAAAAAAAGTTCAAATTTGGAAAATCGTTAATGTTTTATCCCTGCAAAAAAGCCAACAATGCATTTATTAAACCCCCTCTTTTCGATTTTCCTCGTTGTAGTGATCTTTTGGAAACCAGTTAATGCCCAGCAGTTGCCTTGGTTTACTCAGTATCGAGCCTATACAAGCATTATAAACCCTGCCGCCCTTTCTCCGGAATTTCTGGAAGACAAAGGGTTTTACAACCTGGTTTTAAATGCTTCTTTTCGAAGAGAGGGAGGATTAAATACCGGGGAGGTTTCCGTTCCGGAAACAATGATTCTTCAAGCCAATTGGATGCCTCGTCCTCAAAATGCAAGCAACACTTTCCGCTTTCTTTTAGGGGGCCATTTTATGAGTGACCAGTTTGATTTGACCCATTTTAACGGAGGTTTCATACGTTTTGGGGTATATACTCTAAATACACCAAAATTGGGTACGGTCTCTTTAGGTTTTAATGTAGGTTTCAATCAATTCAGTATCCGGTCCAATCCGGAAGATTTTATTGTGCCGTCCAATGGGATAGCGGGGATTAGTAGTTCATATCTTAATTTGGGATTCGGCTTGTTTTATAGTAATCAAATTAACCGACGTCACGATCTATACTTCGGGTTTTCTGTTCCGCAGATGCGAGAGCTGGATCTTACAATACGTGACCAGGAAAATGATCAATTTGCTCTTCAATTCGAACCCACCCAATTTTATGGATTGGTTGGAGCGAACCTATATATTGCCGATTATGCCTTTTTGGAACCGTCGTTTTGGATCAAATCAGTTTTTGACAATCAAATCCATGTAGATTTTAATTTGAGATATCGTTTTCGGAAACCATTTTGGATAGGGGTCGGTGTTTCCACCCAGGAGACTTTTCATGCGGAGGTGGGACTCCACGTGCGGGATATGAAGAAAACAGCAAACCGCTGGCAGAAAACGAGACGACCCTTCCTGAAAATTGGCTTAGGATACGATTACAGTTTTAGTAGCCTCCCCTCCTATCTCCAACAAGCTCTGGAACTAAATTTGGGATTTATCTTTCCAGACAAAAAATACTAGTCGGCCGAAACTACCGGACGATCGAAATGGTTCCGTTCAAAACCTTGCCGGTCAATGGTTGAAAACTATAGAAATAAGTCCCTGCCGGAAGTGGTGCCCCCGAAGGGTCGGTTCCCTTCCAATCATTATTATAATTCTTTTGATAAAACACCTCCTGGCGAAATCGGTTATAAACATATAGTTCGTTCTCTCCAAAGTTACCGGGATCAATGAATAT
>JANQRD010000175.1 GCA_028284725.1 Allomuricauda sp.
TTCCTTTTCAGGGAGTTCCTTCTTCTTGGCGAACAGCTGTTTCTCCTTGATCATTTCAGAAATACCTTCTGGTAGCATTTCTTCCCAACCTTCTTCACCTTCGGTGATTTTTCTGAGTACCTCTCTTGAAAAGATGTCCATAATGTCAGGATCATAATCAATAATGTCCATCACCTTGCCATTGTACTTGAAGAATTTGTAAAGTTCCTTCATACGCGGATGAACCTTTACATTATTACTGGTCATGATCTGTCCAGTAGCAGGATCTTTCATGGGGTACAGGTACACTTTTAAATCCTTGAAGAACAGTTTTCCAAAAGCTTCCAAAATACCACCACTTAGGTGACGGTAGTATTTTTCATCAAAGACATCCACCAAATTATTTACACCCATGGTCAACCCGATCCGAGCCTTGGTATAATTATTAAAGTATTCGACCAACTTGTAATATTCCTGGAATTTGGAAATCAAAACCGTATGTCCCAAGGAACTTAGCAGTTCCGCCCGATCCATAAAATCTTGTTCATCGATTTCTCCCGATGCTTTTAAATTGGAAAGGGTTATTTCGAAGACCACAATCGTATTTTCATATTCCACCGTCTGCTCCCGTATAAAAATGTCGTACGATTTTTGGAACATGTCCATGTTCACCTTGGTCACTGGGCGAAAACTTCCGCGAAGGGCCAAAATATTCTTCTTGTAAAGCACTGCAGCAGGCAGCAAGTTGTTTCCGTCAGGGCCGAACATTACGGCATCGGTCATATCATTTCGAATGAGCTGTAAGCTCATCAATCGGTTGTCCACATCCTTGAAATGGGGTCCCGTAAAATTGACCATATCTATTTCAATGGTATCCTTATCGATATGATCATAAAGATATTTTAGTAGCTTTTTTGGTTTATGGTATTTGAAATAGGCACCGTAAATCAAATTGACACCCACTGTTCCAAGTGTTTCCTGTTGCAGTCTGGCCTCATTTTGTTTGAACCGGATATGAAGGACGATCTCATCGTACTCTTTTTGCTTGGGATCCAATTGAAATCGGATACCCACCCAGCCATGACCTTTGTAACGTTTTGAAAAATCGATGGTGGCCACCGTATTGGCGTAGGTAAAAAACAGATAGTTGGGATTACTTTTCCGACTGATACGCTCTTCCACAAGGTTCATTTCGTGCGCCAACATTCGTTTGAGCCTTGCCTGTGTTACATACCGGCCATCTTCTTCAGATCCATAAATGGCATCGCTGAATGCCTTGTCGTAAGCGCTCATTGCTTTTGCAATGGTGCCGGAAGCACCCCCTGCCCGGAAAAACTGACGTGCCGTTTCCTGGCCTGCACCGATTTCGGCGAAGGTTCCATAAATGTTTGGGTTCAGATTGATTCTAAGCGTCTTGGCTTTTATGGAAGGGATGTTCTCAAAAGCATTCTGCGGAGTACTGGATTCAGTGGACATAACCGGGATTTTAATGAAAACAAAGTTACACTCTTCATCAAATCTATTAAATAAATAAGTTATAATTTTGATTTTAATGGATGATCGTATGACCATTACTTTTTTGGGCACGGGAACCTCACAAGGAATTCCTGTTATTGGAAGCAATCATCCGGTCTGTTTGAGCAAGGATCCGAAGGACAAAAGACTTCGGGTTTCTGTCTTGATTTCTTGGAAAGGATTTAATTATGTGATTGATTGTGGCCCCGATTTCAGGCAGCAAATGTTGTCGAATTCCGTCACTAAATTGGACGGCATTTTCTTCACCCACGAACATGCGGACCATACCGCTGGTATTGATGACATTCGACCTTTTTTCTTTCGTCAGGGTGATATTCCCATCTATGCACATGAAAGGGTAATAGGTTCATTGCGAACACGGTTCGATTACATTTTTGCGGATGAGAATCGATACCCAGGAGCACCAGCCGTAACAGTTACAGAGGTGGTAAAAGATGAGACGTTGCTTTTGGATGGGTTGGAGGTGATTCCCATTGAAGCCTATCACAACAGATTGCAAGTCTTCGGATATCGTCTGGGGGATTTTGTATACCTCACCGATGTAAAAAGGGTGGAGGAAGATGAAATGCAGAAATTGTTTGGTGCAAAAGTGCTCGTGGTAAACGCCCTTCGAGTAGAACCGCACCATTCCCACCTTAATTTGGAAGAGGCACTGACCTTTGCCGAAAAAGCGAAGGCCGAGAAAACCTATTTCACACATATCAGCCACTATTTGGGATTCCATGAAGAAGTACAAAAACAGCTCCCCAAAAATGTATATCTGGCTTACGACAATTTAAAAATCACCATTTAATAAACTATGAAAAGTAAAATCTTCCTGTACCTATTTTTGTTTGCGGCGTTGATTGCCTTGTATCAATTTATCAGTTCAAGTAATTTGCAAAAGAGCATGATTTCAGATATCGATGACTTGAAACAGGAAATCACGGACCTCAAGGATTCTCTCCAGCAATCGCGGCTTCGTATTTTGGATGTACAGTATTTTTCCTTGGAGAACAATGATGATGCATTAGCCTATTATGATCATCTCAATTTAAAGAATCCCGCTCGTTATATAGAGGACAAACTGTTGGAGACCAATGAAAAAAGAGGAAGCAATCCTTTAGTTCCCTATGAGGGGATGGAGGGTGATTTCAAAATCAACAAAATTAAAATTTTGAACCACAGATGGTTGGTTGCCGACTTTTCGGATGGTAAGTTTTGGGGAGATTTGATCATCAAATATGAACTCAAGGATGACCTTGCTGTGGATTTTACCCTAATGGATCATTTGCTCTATACCCGCAGTAATTAGAGGTGTTCTTCCAACCACTTTTTGAAGGAATAGAAGTTTTGTTGTGAAACCCCATGTCCAATCGGAAATTCCTCGTAGGTATGATCAATGTTTAGGTTTTTTAGAAAATCAGGAGTTTTTTGGGCCCATTCCAATGGGATGACCTGATCTACCTGACCATGGGAGGCATAGATATGTAGACCACTAAAATCCTTGGTTTCATATCCTTCAAGCAAAATACTTTCGTTGATGTAACCGCTGAGCGCAACCACATTCTGAATTTTTTCTGGAAAAGATAGTGCTACGGCATAGCTGAGAACTGTACCTTGACTAAATCCCAACAAGGTGATTCGATTCGTATCCAGATCATAGGCCAGACAAGCTTCGTCAATAAACCGGACAATCTTATCACGCGACTCGATTGCTTGTTCATCGTTGCTCCATTTTCCGTAATCGGCGTCAAAATTTATGGCATACCAGGCATGTCCAAATGGGTCAAGATCAAAGGGTGCCTTGACAGAAATCACCAAAAAATCCTCTGGCAGTTCCGAAGCAAAGGAAAAAAGATCTTGTTCATCACTTCCGTAGCCGTGGAACATAAAAATGGAAGGTTTTTTTCCCGATTTCAAGGCAGAAGGACGTAGCAGGTACTCAAGTGATAATGGGGTGGGGGACATCTTTTTAAATTAGGAGATAAAGGTAAACCATTTTTGAAAATGCGTTCCCAATACGGGTAGCGGTTGGGTTTTACCACTCATAGCCTGGACAAAGCCGTAACCCCAAAGCACAAAATACAACGCATAAAGCGGTATTGATAAATACACTATTCCAGAATAGGTCAATGTTATGGCCATTGCATGAAAAATAAGATGTATACCAAAAGCCTGACGGATGTGAAAGCGCGCAAAAGCATTTTTAGGCTCCAAATTCATGGTAATAGCGATAAAACATCCCACTATGGTGATGTAAGAAATGATTGCGGCTGTCCTTCCAGGATTTGATTCACTCAAAACTATCGAATTGTGATTTGGTCGTTGTTTACCACTCCGTAGACAATTCCCTTCATTGGGCTACCTAGGAACATACTGTTTTTGGAGGTGGATAGTATATCGTCTTCACCGAAGGTGTATTCCGAATCGGGATCGAACAATGTCAAGCAGGCCTTTTCACCCTCTTTGATTTTTGGGCGTTCCAGTCCAAATCTATCCCGTCCCTTTGTTAAAAAGGAAATGGTATCATCCAAATTAAAATGCTGGTTTAAGGTGCCAAATGCAGATTCCAGCCCAAGGGTACCGTCCATCGCATTATCGAATTCCACTCTCTTTTCTTCAATATCGATTGGATTGTGATCCGTAGTGACAAAATCCACGATTCCATCTTTCAGCCCTTTTTGCAATGCCTTATTGTCCGATTTGCTACGCAACGGTGGTGACACTTTAAATCGGGTATCGAACTCTGTAAGGTGCTCATCGGTGAACAAAAGATTGTGGGCGGCTACACTGCAACTTACATCCAAGCCCTTCTTTTTGGCATTGGCAATCAATTTTACCGAATTCGCTGTCGAAATCGTAGGGATATGCAGTTTTCCACCCGTGTATTCCAGAATGAAAAGATCTCTTGAAATCTGAAGTTCCTCGGCCAAAGCCGGGATTCCCTTTAACCCAAGTGAGGTGGAAACCTCTCCCTCGTGTACAATACCTTTACCTTTAATCTGGACATCCTGGGGAAAGGAAAACACCAGTCCGTCAAAATTTTGCGCATACAAAAGGGCAAGTTTTAGCAGGTTTGGATTGGAGACCTGCCTCTTAAAATCATAAAATGCCACCGCACCCGCATTGTGCATATCGAAGAGTTCGGCCAAGTCCACACCTTCCGAATGCTTTGTCAAACTGCCCAGCGGATGCAAATTGGTGGTTTTCCCCTTTGATCGTTCCTTTAAAAAAACAATATCCGAGCTTGTATCTGGTAAAGGTTTGGTATTGGGATTCAGAACGATATCCGTAAAACCACTACAACTGGCAACATGAAGTCCGTTGGCGATAGTTTCGCGCTCCTCAAAACCAGGCTCCCCGAAGCTCACTCCGCTATCGAACCATCCCACAGAAACATGTAGGTTTTCTTTGTCGATAACCTTGGTGCCTGGAGGGGGTTCGATGGTAGCGGCTATCTTTTCAATAATTCCCTTTTTAATGAGGATATCCCGCTTTTTTAAATGAAGTGCCTTATTTTCTGGAGATACAATTTTGGCGGACTTCAGCAGCATGTTCATGTAACGAATTTTTGGATGATTACCTCAATAAGCGCTAACAGCAGCGCTAAAATAACAAACCATTTCCAATACGCGGTAATTGTGTTTTCCGATTCCAAGAATTCAAAAAGGGAGGAGACGGAGTCCTGGGTCACTGTGTTGGTCACGTTTTCCATATCCAAATATGTCAGTTCGCTTTCCGTTCTGGGATAGTTGAAACTGATGTTTTGCAGTACCTGATCGCGACTTGAGATGCTAAAAATACCATCGGATTGTGGATTTTCGCCAAAGGTGAGCCTTACTTTATTGGGAAAGTTTTGTTGCAATGGAATGAACTCATAGTTTTCCTTGGAAAGGTTCAAGATATTGTCATTTCCCAGTGTTATAGGAATATCAATGCTTTCGGGTTCGCCGACTAGCTGGTAAAGATTTGAAGTTTTTAAACTGAACGCCGCTATATTATAAAATGTAGGGACGATCAGGGGAGAGCTCTTGAAGTTTGAGTTTTCCTTGGCCAAAGGTGCGGTGAAGAAATAAAACCCATTGGAACCGCAGAGAAAACGTTCCCCTCCTTCGAGCGAAAGAATTTTAGATGCCCTGGTCTGTACCGAGAAATATGATTTTGTATTGGGATATTGAAAATTGTAAACTTCCTTTTCAAAGACATTTTGATAGAGCGGATGAGCGAAGGAAATAGAGGTAATTCGCTCCTCGGCATTAACGAGTTCCAAGAAACGGGTCGCAAAAAAGCTGGATAAAAACTGATTGTAACTCTCCAAATCTGCCTCCTGGGATGGAACCAAGAGAATCGTGCCGCCCTCTTCCCTAAAAGTACGCAGTACTTTCTGCAGGCTATTGGGAATGGATTTTAGATTATCCAAGACCACCACATTTTGTTGATCCAAAGCACTATAATCCAATTGACCTAAGGTGGTAGAGGTCAAAATGAACTCGTCATTGGGATAGAGGCGCTCCAAATAATTGTCATCAGGTTCGCCAATGGCCAACACTTTTATTTTTTCCCTTTCATTGATGTTGAAGAAAAATTGGTTATCGTAGCCCAGCCCATTATCCGAAATCTGAACTTTCCCATTGATTTCTTGTTGTGAGGGTATTGAAATGGATACGTTGCCCTTACCGTTTGCATCAAATTGCACGGAGGTTTTGGCAATTAAATTTTCACCGTCATAGACGGAAATAGGAAGATTTTCCTCTAGCGTCCCTCCAGAAAGTAAAACATGAAGTGTAGAAGGTTCCGCCAATTCCCCCTGTAGACTTACTGAATCGATGGCAACATTTTGGACACTTTTTGGATAAACCGGTACGACATGAACATTCCTTAGGGAATCAAGACTGTTATTGTTTTGGGAAGTCCGTCCCTGGAAATCTGAAATAAGAATCAGATTTTTTTGAGTGGTGTTCGTATTGGAAAAAAGCGTGCTTGCTTTTAAATGGATTTCGTCAAGGTCTAACTGCTTATAGGTGTATGGTAAGGATAACAAATTGTTTTTTACATCCTTAACCGTGACATTTTTAAACGTCCGTTGGTTGGTGAAAAGGCTGAAAACCAATTCCTCATCCAAATTTTTCACAAGATCTTGAACCGATTTTTCCATTAAGTACAGCCCGTTGCTTTTCGCCTGCATACTGAAAGAGTCATCCAAATAAATCACGGTTTCCTTTGCTTGCAGCGCTGTCTTTGACGCAATAAAAGGTTGGGCAAAGGCAGTGATCAAAGCTGCCAACAAAAATATACGAGTCAACAGCAACAGCCATTTTTTGAGCGTGTTGCTTTTTCGGGATTCAGAAACCACCTCTTGTAGCATGGCCACGTTGGTGAAGGGGGTTTTCTTGTAACGGCGAAGCTGAAAAAGATGAATGAGAATGGGAACAAGAAGAAGAAAAAGGACCCAAAGAATTTCCGGATGTTTAAATTGCATTCCCAACTTTGATTAGGCAAATATATGTATTTAAACCATCTTGCCCGTCGACCGTTGCTGTTAAGAATTTTGTAATATGTGTGTGGATTAAGATGTCAGACATCAGAAGTAGGATACCGGACGTTAAGAAAAAATCTTAAGAATCCCCACAAAGGATGGTTTTCAACAAAAAAAGAAAAAATCCCTCATGGGTTCTTGTTTCAAACGGGAAAGGAAGTGCTTTATCTCTTTTTGCGCTTCTTCGTTGGCAACGGTGATGATGCTCTGGGGATTTGTCAATTGCTCCAACGCTTGAAAGTGAGCAAGTGCTTTTCCATAGATTTTTTTGCCAATTTTTTGAGGATTGTCGCATAGCCAGACAAAATCCACATCTTGCTCGAGCAGCTTTTTAGCAATGGTTTTTCCCTTGAATCCAGCACCCCAGACGACCAAAGGTCTGTTTTTATCGTAATCCAATTTTAAAAAATAATGCAGCTTTATGTCCAAAAAGTAGTTTTGGGCATAATGTTCATGAGTTCGGGAAGTCCTACTATCATAATCGCGCCATAAGTGCAAAATTTCATTGCAGGGGATAATTTTCAATCCTTTTTCATAAAATCGAAAAGTAAGATCATAGTCCTCGGGGTATCTATTCGATTCAAAGGAACCGCACAATTCCAGATCTTCACGATAGACCATCCAACACGGGGAGGGAACTACACATTCTTTATAGATTTCACCATAATTTTCTCCTGATGAAGTAAGTCGGTTGAGCCACTTTTCATACCGTTCATAACCATCACTGATTCCCCGATCGGAAAAGTATTTTACCTGCCCAACAGAGACGTGGTTTTTTCCTGCCGTGATTAGTGCATCCACCATAAACTGCAGTCGGTTTGGTTTCATTATATCATCAGAATCCATTCGGGTGATAAAACCTCCTGCACTGTTTTTGTAAGCCGTTCGTAAAGCTGGAATGATTCCTTCACCTTCATTGGTAAAGACTTTAATTCTAGAGTCCTTCCCAACATACTGTTGCAGAAGCTCAAAACTTCCATCGGTGGAATGGTCATCTACGGCCAATACCTCCCATTCCCCATAGCCCTGTTCCAAAATGGAATCCAAGCAGGCAGCAAGAAAATGTGCTGTGTTCTTAAAAGGAATTAGAATGCTGACGGAGGAGTTTTGCATGCCACAAATTACATAAAATGCAAAGTATGGTACAAAACTCAGTCAAATGGCAAAATATCTGGCTCTACATAACTGACCTTGGCAGTTTCATTGGAAAACACATCAAAAGCGTAGTGTTGGTCCAATAAATCCTTGAATGCGGTTTTCAAACGTGGAAATTCTATCAAAAGTGCAGCGAATGAATCGGAATTCGACTTCAACATAAAATGATAGACCGCTCTGGCAGCGGCAATAGTTACAGTTTTATTGAATTTACTACCATCTCCATGAAGCTTATCAAACTGCCTTATTTCATAACATAATTTATCGCAAGCTCTTTCAATCCCGTATTTGCCAATATACACCCAAGCCAATCTTAGATGTGCTTCATGGGTAAAAAGGGCAGGAGGAAAGGTTCCCTTTTCGAATTGAAGTTCAAATTCCTCATCATTAAATTGGTAATGATTTTCCAAGTTCGAACGTAAATCTGACATTGTTGTCTGCTTTAAAAAGTGAATCTGATAGAAATCAAGGTTTAAACGTAAAGAAAATTTCAACTGAATCCACAAAGTGCCGTCAAGTTTAGTATATCATTAAGAAAAACCCCTAAGGCTTTTAAACCAAAGGGATTTTCCTGAAAGAATTATGGAAGTAAAAAATTGTTTGATGATGAATAA
>JANQRD010000185.1 GCA_028284725.1 Allomuricauda sp.
GGAATTATCCCCTAGTATTCCAATGATGGCGCTTACGGCCACGGCCACTCCCAAGGTGGTTCAGGATATTGTGGAAAATCTTAGGTTGGAGCAGGTAAACATCTTTAAAGATTCCTTTTCCAGATCCAATATTGCCTTTAAGGTCAAACATACGGAGGATAAGCTTTATCAATTGAAACAATTGGTGAATACCACAACTGGAAGTGGTATCGTGTATGTCCGTTCGCGGAGAATGGCGCTCTCCCTCGCTGCTTTTTTAAATGATAATGGATTTTCCGCTACTTTCTTTCACGGAGGGATTCCCCGGGCTGATAAAGAAGAAAAACTGAACCTCTGGCTGAAAGAAAAAGTTAGGATTATGGTGGCCACCAACGCCTTTGGCATGGGCGTGGACAAACCCAATGTACGGCTTGTGATGCACTACCAGATTCCCGATAGCCTGGAAAGCTATTTTCAAGAGGCCGGAAGGGCCGGAAGGGACGGGAAACAAGCAACTGCCGTTTTGTTGACCACTACAGAGGATCAGGGCACCGCCAAACAACAATTTTTATCCAATCTACCGGATGTCACTTTCATAAAGAAGCTGTATTCACAACTGAACAATTATTTCCAAATCCCGTTTGGGGAATTCATCATGGAAACGCTGGCTTTGGAATTCAACGCTTTCTGTAAACGATATGAATTGCAGCCCAACAAAGTGTACAATGCGTTGCGAATGCTGGATCAGCATTCAGTGCTCTCACTATCCGAAAACTTTAATGAGCGAACTACCTTACAGTTTGTTGCTTCCAAAACGGAAATCTTCGATTATTTAAAAAAGAACCGCAGTTCGGCACCCATCATCCAGACCATCTTACGTACTTACGGTGGAATTACAGATCACGAAACCAAAATCAACCTTTTGTTGATTTCAAAAAAAACAGGTCAACCCGAAAAAAACATAAAGCAAATCCTAAAACAGCTGCAAGATGACGGCATCGCCGAATACAAATATGCATCAAGTGATATGGAAATCACCTTCTTGGTGCCGAGGGAAGACGACCGTACGATTAATCCGTTCGCGCATAAAATAAAGGATTTCAACGCTGTAAAGCAGCAAAACCTGGAGGCTATGTTGGACTACATCAACAATACCAAATTATGCCGGAGCAACTTCATATTGAAGTATTTTGGTGAAAAGGTAAAAGATAAATGTGGGACATGCGATATTTGCAACAAAGATGGTGGTAGAAATCCCGAGGATTTGAAAGAACGAGTTTTGAAGCTTTTGAGGGAGGCTCCCAAAACCTCTAGGGAATTGGCACAGTCGATAGATGGAGAAGAAAAAACCGTTTTGACAATTTTACAGGTATTGCTGGAAGAAGAAGTGATACAATTGAACCACAAAAATGAATATGTCATCAGATAGAGCGGCTTTGCGGATTGTTTTTATGGGCACTCCCGATTTTGCTGTGGGTAGCCTAAAGGCTATTTTGGAAGCCGGATTTAACGTTGTGGGAGTTTTGACCGCTCCAGACAGACCCGCAGGAAGGGGAAGGAAAATTCAAAAATCAGCAGTAAAACAATTTGCCGAAGAGCACGGTCTACAATTATTACAGCCCACTAATTTAAAGGATGAGGATTTTTTAGCGGAATTGGAAAGCCTACAAGCAAACCTGCAGGTGGTTGTGGCTTTTCGAATGTTGCCAAAAGTAGTCTGGGACATGCCCAAATACGGTACCTTCAACCTACATGCTTCCCTCCTACCGCAATATCGTGGGGCAGCACCCATCAATTGGGCCATAATCAATGGGGAAACAGAAACTGGGGTGACCACTTTTTTTATCGACGATAAGATTGATACTGGGAGTATTATCCTTCAGGAAACAGAACCTATATCCCCAGAAGATACCGCAGGGACATTACATGACCGTTTAATGATGGTTGGAGCGCAACTCGTGGTGGATACTTGTAAGCAGATTCAGGAGGGAACAGTAACAAGTGCCGAGCAAAAATTTGCCGAAAATTTAAAACCAGCCCATAAAATCCACAAGGAGACCTGCATGGTCGATTGGAACGCCCCCTTGCAAACTATTTATGACTTCGTACGGGGATTGAGCCCGTATCCAACGGCTTGGACAGCACTTGTAAATGGGGAAAAGGTAGACAACATCAAAATATACAGCTCCCAAATGGAACCTGCCAAGCATTCATATCCAATTGGAAAACTAATTGGGGACAAAAAAACTTTAAAAGTAGCTGTAACTGAGGGGTATCTACAACTTTTGGAGGTGCAATTGCCGGGAAAAAAGAAAATGAAGGTAGAAGAAATCATGAATGGCCTGAATCTTGATAAGGAAGCCCATCTTCGCTGAGCCCTCATTGTTACTAGGCTCGGAAAAGAGGCCATTTTTTTTCGACTTTATCAACAAACGTTTCAAGTTATCAACAAAAAGCCCTATTTCCCTTGGTTTTACTTGCGTTAAATGCAAATCCCTATAAATTTGTTCAGCATTAAAATTATTTTAACAACAATTAATTTAATTCCATTATGAACAAAACAGAATTAATCGATGCTATGGCAGCTGATGCAGGCATCACTAAAGCAGCGGCCAAAAAGGCATTGGAGTCTTTCTTGGGAAATGTAGAGGGATCACTTAAAAAAGGAAACAGAGTTTCTTTGGTAGGTTTTGGTTCTTGGTCAGTATCCAGAAGAAATGCAAGGGAAGGAAGAAATCCACAAACTGGGCAAACCATTCAAATTTCAGCTAAGAACGTTGTAAAGTTCAAGGCAGGAGCAGAATTGAGTGGTGCGGTAAACTAATCAATAGTTGTAAAAATATATGAAGGCACTTCTTTATGGAAGTGCTTTTTTATTTGGCCTTGCCCCAAGGTTTTTGTAATTATCATTTATTATATTACATTTAGAAATGTGAATCTTGTAGTATGGTTAGCGATAAGCCACAAAAAGGGAAGTTGCTCGTAGCGGAACCAACACTCACCGGTGATGTTTCCTTCAACCGTTCCGTGGTATTATTGGCCGAGCACAACCACGAGGGATCTGTTGGTTTTATTCTGAATAAACCGCTCGATTACACCATCAACGATCTCATTTCCGAAATTACAATCCCCTTTAAAGTATTCAACGGTGGCCCTGTGGAACAGGATAATCTGTACTTCATCCACAAGGTACCACACCTTATTGATGATAGTATCGAGATTTCAGACGGTATCTTTTGGGGTGGGAATTTTGAAAAGACCATCGAACTGATCAATAGCAAGACCATTACCGAGCAAGACATCCGTTTCTTTTTGGGTTACTCCGGATGGGGCTCCAGTCAACTGGATGAAGAGCTTACCTCTAAATCGTGGGTGGTGGTACAAAATGAATATGAGAGCAATATTCTTGAAAAACCTTCCAGTGCCTTTTGGAAAGAAAAAATGGTGGAGTTGGGTGGCGACTACCTCTTGTGGTCCAACGCTCCGGAAAATCCTTCGCTAAATTAGGTCTCGACTGTGCTCGACCTGACAATCCTAACCTATCTTACACTTACTACTCTCGGAATCAGGCTAGCCCAATCTCGCTTTTGCATTCAATTTTCCCAATAAACCTTTAGCAACCTTATTGCCATATCCCTTTTTGCGGTATTTGCTGATGGGAACAATACCTTGAATACTATTGGTGATAAACAGCTCATCCGCTTTTTGCAGCTCAAAAGGTGAAATGGATTCCTCTTCTAGTTGAATGTCTTCAGAAGCCGTTATAATCTCAATGAGTTTCTTCCTGATGATCCCATCCAAACAGCCATCGCTCAAAGGAGGGGTTTTTACTTTGTTGTCCTTCACGAAAAAAAGATTCCCATTGGTGGCCTCCACAACCTGTTTGTCGTTGTTCACCAAAAGGCAATTGTCGTACCCATTCTCCTTGGCGAAAACACTCGCAACGACGTTCAATATTTTATTGGTCGTCTTTAAATTGGAAAGCATGTCCCTGTTCAGATAATAATCCTTGAACAGCTCCACTTCGTACTTTGTTTCATCAACAAGATAAAATGGTGATTCAAGCGCTTCCATATCAATTAAATACGACACGTTGTTGGTTGTAGGTAGATATTTTCCACCACCGTTCCTGAAAACGGTCAACCGAATCCGTGCACCGTTTTCCAATCCATTTTCCTGTACCGTTTTGGAAATCTCTTCTTCAAGAAATTCGAGCGTGAATTCCATTGGAATTTCCATCCGTAGGATCCGCATGGACGCCATCAACCTGAAATAGTGGTCTTCCCAGAAAAATAGATTCCCACTTACATAACGCAAGGTCTCGAACAGCGCATCACCGAAGCGGAGGCCCCTATTGCCATACTGGAAGATCTTTGAGTCGTTGGGATGGAGGTTCCCGTTAAAATTGACCATAAAAAAAGCCTTGAAAAAATCAAGGCCAAATATACGTCTTAGTTCAGAATCCTGCTATTTTGAGCCAAGTACCTGTTTTAAATCGGACACTTGGTTTTCCCAAAGCATTTTGGCCTCATCCAACTCATCCTCCTCAGCAAAATCGGTAATGAAAAGGGATACATCCTTGGTGATTTCATCCACAATGATCCGCATCTCAAAAAAACTGTCGTCCTCGTTTTCCTCCCAAGCAAACTTCACGAACTCATCGCTCTTCCGCTTCAACATTTTGGCATTTTCCTCAGCTCCGTCCCAAATAAAAGTAAACTTTTCACTGCGCGAGTTTACATTATCGGCGTACCATTCAGAAAGGCCCGAGGGAGTGGAAATATATTGGTAAAGCAATTGCGGTGAAGCCTGGATAACGAACTCCATCTCAAATTTAATCTTATCACTCATGCTAACGATCAGTTTTTCCTTTTCAACATCTGATATAATTCGGGAAGATATAAAAATAAATATCAAATAATAAATTAATACTGATTTTTGATTGGGGAAAATTAAACTTTATATTTGCACCCGCTTAACGGAACCATGGCGAGGTAGCTCAGGTGGTTAGAGCGCAGGATTCATAACCCTGAGGTCGGGAGTTCAAGTCTCCCTCTCGCTACAAAACCCAAGATTTCGGTCTTGGGTTTTTTTGTTTTGTACAGCATACTTAGCACAAAGATTTTGGCATATGACTTTCCAAAATTATAGTTGTGATAAAAAAAATGTAGCCTAATAATTTGTGATTTTAGGAAATAAGCTAATTTGAAATACCAATATTATCAATCATTGATTTAATGGACAAAAATTTTGCCTATTCCAAAATCAATTTACCATCTAAAGTTTTGTTTTTAAAACTGACTTTATAAATATAAATTCCCGGGGGTTGTCCTCCTACATATAAAGTATATGTTTTATCAGAAATCTTTTTGTCAATCACCAATCTGCCATTTATATCAAAAACCTTTATATTCTTTGGGGTATCCCTAAATTCAAACTGAACTTGGTCGTTTGTTGGGTTTGGATATGCTACAAGCATCTCTTGACTTTCCGCTTGTGAAATAGGTTCTATTCGTGCTGAAAAATTTGATGAGCTTCCTGCAGGGAAATAGGAAAATTGTGTCCGCCAAGGGTATCCTAAAGATTCATTGAAGTAATTGAAGTTATTACCGGTAGATTCCCATACATTACTTCTAATGGCCCCAAATGCATCTGAATAGTCATAAAAAGCCGAGATGTCGTGTTTGCCATCGTTATCAAAATCTCCAGATACCACGCGCCCTGTGATTTTTTCAACATTATACCCATTGGCATTTTCGGTCCACCATCCGCTGCTGTTTTGATAGGTAATATGGGTACCAGAAGATAACCAAGCATGAATGTTGGTATTGCTATTGCCATTATCGTAGAAAGCAGCGACATCGTCAAAACCATTGCCATCAAAATCCCCGGAAACTACACGACCGGTAATTTTGGCGGCGTTATACCCCCCAGTGGTCCACCAGCCATTGGCACCCTGATAAGTGATAAGGGTACCCGAGGACAACCACATATGTAAACTGGTGTTGCTGCTTCCATTGTCGTAAAAAGCCGCAATATCGTCAAAACCGTTGCCGTCAAAATCACCTGAGACCACTCGACCAGTAATTTTGGTGGCGTTATAGCCACCGGTCGTCCACCAGCCATTGGCACCCTGATAGGTAATATGTGTACCCGAGGACAACCACATATGCAAACTGGTGTTGCTGCTCCCATTGTCGTAAAAGGCAGCAATATCGTCAAAACCGTTGCCATCGAAATCACCTGAGACCACTCGACCAGTAATTTCGGCGGCGTTATAGCCCCCGGTCGTCCACCAGCCATTGCCTCCTTGATAAATAAAATCAGTGCCCGAGGAAAGCCAGATATGCAAACTGGTATTGCTGCTCCCATTGTCGTAAAAGGCAGCAATATCGTCAAAACCGTTACCATCAAAATCGCCCGATACAATCCGATCGGTCACTTTAGGAACGGAATAACCATTCTGATCTTCGGACCACCAACCACTACTAGCGTTCCCATAAATAAATGATTCGCCAGATGCCAACCAGACATGGAGATTGGCATTGCCGTTTCCATTATCATATAATGCGGCTACATCATCGTCAGAATCACCATCAAAATCGCCAGAAACCATCCTCCCTTTGATTTTATCAGCACTATATCCCAACCAGTAGGGGTCGCTAGGGTACCAACCATAGTATGCCCTATTATTTGATTGTGTATTGCTAGCTGGGAGATTTCCTGCAATTGTTACCGCAGTGCTATTATAAGAATCATGCACATAGTTATTTGTTGCGGTATTGGAAATAATTGAGTTCGGATAGCCATTGTTATATGTCTCCTTCGGTCTGTCATCTTGCCCGGTGAAATAAATTCCCGTTGTCTCTTTATGTCCTGCTTGGAATTTTTTGGAAATTAAATTCATAGAAACATCATTGCTATTATAATCAGCATGTTGGCCTAAAATACCGTGGCAGGGAGCAAAATTTATATAATTTTGTGAAATGGTATTGTCATGTGCACCATTGGATAAATAGATGCCATGGTGCTGATTGGTCTCAGTATCGACCTTTAAATCATAGAACAAGTTATGTGAAACAATATTATTTGTAGACGTCAATGAATTCTGCCCTGCATATCCATTGTTTGGGTTAACACCAATCCAGATTATCCCAGTGCTTCTAACCGATTCAAAATTGCCATCTCCATGAAAAGAGCAATAACTTATTTCATTAAAATCACAGTTGTCCAATTCCAAACCACCTTCCGTCACTTTGTTAAATTCAACGTATTTAATCTTAATATGGTTGGCATTCTTAAAATGCAGCATTGTGCTATAGTCTGAATTCCTACTTAAAATCGCCCGATTGTTAGTGCCCAATGATTTTATGGTTATCGGATTTAAAAGAGTGCCAGATACATCCCAGGTAAGTTTATCTGAATTTGCCGCAATCATAATTTCCCCACCATCATCCATTAAATAAATATTATAGGTGTGGTAGCTTCACTATTGGAATTTGTAAGATTGTTTTTAATGTAAGTCAATGCGTTTTCCAGTGTTTTTACAGGATTGGAAATCGTAGGTAAGCTTAGGCCCGTATTGCTACCATTGTTTGATACATAAATATCCGTTTGCGATATGCCATGCATCACTGTTAAGAGGAGAACAAATAAAAGATTCGATTGTTTTTTCATCATATAAAACTTATATGGCAAAGCTAATCAAAAAGTAATCTATTTCTGTCAGAAAATATTTCTTAAATATTCTAATTCTAGAGTTAAAAGTAGATAAGCCAAGTATATTACCTTAGATTTTAATGGATTAAAATATACCTATTCTTCATAGTCCTGAGGCCAGGAGTTCAAGTCTCCCTCTCGCTACAAAAGAGGTCATCAAAATTGATGGCCTTTTTGCTTTTGGTGCACTTTGTAACCCCTTTTACCACTAAATTAGTAGTATGAAGAACACCATCTCTGAACGGGTATCCGATTTTTTGCACCACTTCCCTCCTTTTAATATTCTCGAGGATGAACAATTGCAAAAACTGGCATTTGAGGTAAGCATTATCCACCATGAAAACAACAGTATTGTTTTTACCGAAAATGAGGCGCCCCATGAGCACTTTTATGTAGTGCACAAGGGAGCCATCGCGCTTGCTCCAAAAGACTCCAGTACTATTCTGGATATTTGCGATGAAGGCGATGTTTTTGGGCTACGCCCCTTAATGGCCAATGAAAACTATAAGTTGGAAGCAAAGGCCCACGAGGAAACCATTCTTTATGCCATCCCCATAAATGAATTCAAGCCTATCGCATTGGAAAACCAAAGGGTTGGCAATTTTTTGATCGAAAGTTTCGCTTCCAATACGCGTAACCCATACTCCATAAAGCATCGGGGGCAGTTTTATGATGGGGCTGGAGATAACTCGGGAAACCAGCCCAATACCAAGCTTTTAGACCTACAGCCGGTTCGCTATTCTTCCAACTTGGTGACCTGCTCGGAAAACACCAAAATAAAAACCTTGGCCAATACCATGACCATCAACAGTGTGGGCTGCATTCTCGTGGTCAAGGACGACCTACCCGTGGGAATCATAACCGATAAGGATTTGCGAAACAAGGTATTTTCAGGATTGGTTCCCATTTCCGGAACGGCCAAATCCGTTATGACCTCTCCCGTGATTACCTACCCAAAGGAGCTGACCATAACGCAGGCCCAAATGGCGATGATGAAAAACAATATCAGCCATTTATGCATAACTGAAGATGGGACACCCAACAGCCCCGCGGTCGGAATCCTATCGAAACACGATGTGATGGTCGCTTTGGGCAACAATCCAGCTGAGTTGATGCGTGCCATCAAAAGGAGTAAAACCAGTAGAGAATTACGTAGCATCCGGCACAGTATCATGAACCTCCTAAGGGGATATCTGGAACAAAGCATTCCTATCCGATTGATAATTAAGATTATCGCGGAGTTGAACGATGCAACCATAAAACAGGTCGTTGCCCTTGCGGTGGATTCCATGGAAAGTGAACCTCCCGTAAAATTTGCCTGGTTGACCATGGGCAGTCAGGGGCGTGGTGAACAGTTGCTGAACACCGATCAAGACAATGCGATTCTTTTTGAAGACGTTCCCAAACGGAAATTGAAAGAGACCAGTGCTTATTTTTTAAAATTGGGAGAGCTCATAACCCGGGAATTGAACACCATCGGATATGAATACTGCCCAGCTGAAATGATGGCCTCAAATCCCTTGTGGTGCCATAGTTTAAGCGAATGGAAGGACGTGACCACCCATTGGATCAGTAATCCAGGTCCGGATGAGGTGTTGCTATCTTCCATTTTTTTTGATTTTAATGTGACCTACGGCGACTTAAACTTGGCGGATAAGCTGCACGAACACATTTTTGACCGTATTGAAAAGCACCCCCTTTTTCTGGTTCACTTGGCCAGCGGTGCTTTGCAGAATCCTTCACCCACTGGGTTTTTCCGGGATTTTTTAGTAGAACAGGATGGGGCTCACAAAGACTTTTTCGATTTGAAACTCCGTGCTTTAATGCCCCTTATTGATGCCGCCCGAGTACTGACCCTCTCACATTCCATAAAGTCGATTACCAATACGGCAGAACGCTACGAGAAATTGGCGGAGTTGGAGCCCCAAAACAAGGAAGTATATCTTGCCTGTTGTTATGCCAGCAAGGCATTGTTGAAATTCAGAACCATGCAGGGACTGCAGCATAACGATTCTGGTCGTTTTATCGCCTTAGATCAACTCAATAAAGAAGAAAAAATAAAGCTCAAGCGTACCTTTAAGACCATAAAGGAAATTCAGGAGCTGCTTCAAGTTAGGTTTCAAGTAAAAAGCTTTTTAGGGTGATATCATTTTTCAATAGAAAAAAACATACCGAAGCTCCTTCCTTTTGGAGGGATTATGAGAATGCATTCGAGGAGAAATTACCCAATACCACCAAAGAGGTTGAATTCGTAGTGCTGGATTGCGAAACTACCGGATTTGATTATGAAAGAGATCGCATATTGAGCATAGGAGCGCTAAAAGTCCACTACAAAAGCATTTCGGTCAAGGAAAGCTTCGAGATTTACATAAAACAGGAGCATTTTAACAAAGACAGTGTGGAAATCCATGGTATTCTTAAAAAAGGGGCGCGGGGTTGTATTTCGGAGTATGAAGCGTTACAACAATTCTTGGCGTACATAAAAAATAGTGTTTTGGTCGGTCATCATATTAACTTTGATGTTAAGATGCTCAATGCCGCCTTTAAACGACATGGGCTCCCAAAACTGATGAACTCCACCCTGGATACCGAATTGCTTTACAAAAGAACCTTACTGGCTTCCCCAATACTTCAAAAAAAAGATCGCTATTCGTTGGACGACCTTGCGGACAAGTACAGCATATCAAAAAAAGATCGCCATACCGCGTTAGGGGATGCCTACATCACTGCTATTGCCTTTCAAATTATTCTGGACAAGCTCAAGCCTAAAAATCTAAAGGATTTGGTCAAAAAGCAACAGCCTCCAAAATACAGCATCTAAAACCTATAGACTTTCCTCCTTGATTTTTTCCACTACTTCGGGATTGAGCAATGTGGAGATGTCTCCCAAATTGCCGGTATCCTTTGATGCAATTTTTCGAAGGATCCGCCGCATGATCTTCCCACTTCGGGTCTTGGGAAGCCCCGGGACAAACTGAATTTTATCCAGCTTCGCAATCGGTCCGATGTGTTCGGTGATAACTTGATTGATTTCTTTTTTCAAATTGTCGCGATCTCTGGATTCCCCGGTCTCCTTTAAAATGACATAACCGTACAAAGCATTCCCTTTAATGTCGTGTGGAAAACCAACAATAGCGGATTCGGCTACCGCAGGATGCTCATTAATGGCATCTTCGATGGGTGCTGTACCCAAGTTATGGCCTGAAACGATGATTACATCATCTACCCTTCCGGTTATCCTGTAATACCCAACCTCATCCCGAAGGGCACCATCCCCCGTGAAATACTTGTTGTTAAATGCAGAAAAATAAGTGTCTTTATACCGTTTGTGATCCCCCCAAATAGTCCGTGCCATCGATGGCCAAGGGAACTTAATGCACAAGCGTCCATCTACTTGATTACCTTTGATTTCATTTCCATTTTCATCCATCAGTGCAGGTTGCACACCTGGCATTGGCAACGTGGCGTAAGTGGGTTTGGTAGGCGTTGAAAATGGAATTGGTGAAATTAGTATGCCTCCCGTCTCGGTTTGCCACCACGTGTCCACAATTGGGCATTTCTTCTCTCCCACATGATCATTGTACCAATGCCAGGCCTCCTCATTGATGGGCTCCCCAACAGTTCCCAAAACCTTTAGGCTGGAAAGATCGTATTTGGTCACAAAATCAAGATTCTCCTTGGCTAAGGCCCGAATTGCCGTAGGTGCAGTATAAAATTGTGTGATCTTATGTTTTTCCACCACTTCCCAGAATCGACCAAAATCGGGATAGGATGGTACCCCTTCAAACATCACCGTGGTCGCCCCATTGGCCAACGGGCCATATACAATGTATGAATGTCCGGTAATCCAACCTATATCCGCTGTACACCAATACACATCATCCTCTCGATACTGGAATACATTTTTAAAGGTGTAAGCGGTGTACACCATATAACCGGCAGTAGTGTGCATCATCCCTTTTGGACGGCCTGTTGATCCGGAGGTATATAAAATAAATAGCGGGTCCTCCGCCTCCATCGTTTCGGGTACACAATCAGAATAAGCCTTGTCCAGTAAAGGTTGTAACCAATGGTCACGTCCTTTTTCCATGTGGATATTCGTACCGGTGCGTTTTGCCACCAAAACATTTTTGACACCTGGGCACTGTTTTAGGGCTTCATCCACGATACCTTTAAGGTCGATACTTTTTCCACCACGGAAAGACCCATCGGAAGTCAATACCATTTTTGCATCGCAATCGTTGATTCGTGTCGCCAAGGCGATAGACGAAAATCCAGCAAAGACCACAGAATGAATGGCACCGATACGGGCACATGCCAATACGGAAATGGCCAATTCTGGAATCATGGGCAAATAAATGACCACCCGATCTCCTTTTTTGATACCATTATCCTTAAGTGCATTGGCAAACTTGCATACACGCTCGTGCAACTGACGATAGGTGATGTGTTCCGCCTCCTCATTTGGGTTGTTTGGCTCGAAAAGAATTGCTGTTTTTTCTCCCCGGATTCGTAAATGTCGGTCAATGCAGTTTTCGGTAATATTGAGTTGAGCCCCATCGAACCACTTCACTTCAGGCTTGGTGAAATCCCATTCCAACACAGAATCCCATCTTTTGCGCCATACAAAATGCTCTTCGGCAACTTCTTCCCAAAATTCCTCAGGACTCCGTACTGATTTTCGATACACCTGAAAATACTCCTCTAAACGCTTAATGTGATAATTGCTCATAAAATAGTGTAGGTCATAAATGAATTTCTAAAAATAGTGAAAAAGAAGCTCCTGTTTTTTGCGAATTTGTTATTTATCGACAGAGAAGAAATGTGAGGCTTTAATCTGCTATGGAGCATAGATGAACGACTCATGGCAACCTCATATTTGTAAGGTATTTTGATTTTGTTGTAGAATTCTTCCAAATCCCAGGTAACTTTTGATTCAGTGTTCTACTGCCTCCCCTGCACCACTGGGAATCCGAATATTTTCTACTATTTCCTGAACTTCTTCCGGAGGAGTTGGTGTAAAACGGGAAACTACCAGTGCCACTACAAAGTTGACCAACATACCTACGGTTCCGAAGCCTTCTGGTGAAATTCCAAACCACCAATCTTTCTCCATGCTCGTCTCTGAATCACCAATCCATCCCAATTTAAAACGGGCGATATAGTAGGTGGTGATGCCCAATCCGGCCACCATGCCAGTAATAGCACCTTCCCGGTTCATACGCTTGCTAAAAATACCCATGACAATAGCGGGAAAGAATGAAGAGGCTGCCAAACCGAAAGCCAATGCCACCACAGAGGCCACAAACCCTGGAGGATTGATACCAAAATATCCAGCTACGATCACTGCCAAAACTGCGGAGAGTCGTGCAATCAGTAATTCTCTTTTATCCGATATGTCCCGTGCAAATTGTTTTTTGATAAGATCATGTGAAATGGAAGTCGAAATCACCAAAAGCAATCCTGCAGCAGTCGATAATGCAGCTGCCAATCCACCAGCCGCAACCAAAGCAATGACCCAATTGGGCAATCTAGCAATTTCAGGGTTTGCTAAAACCGTGATATCCCGATCTACGTAAAGTTCGTTTTTGTTTTCACTGAAATTATAAATCAAACGTTCTCCAAAATCTCCTCTGGATTCGGAAAATTCCGGTTTTTTACCTTTTATGGCGGATCCAGGCAAATACTGAATTTTTCCATCTTCATTTTTATCCGTCCAAGCAATGAGTCCAGTATCTTCCCATTTGGTAAACCATTCCGGGATTTCCTGATAAGGGGTATCTTGAACGGTCTCCATCAAATTTGTTCTTGCAAAGACCGCTATGGCCGGAGCCGTGGTATACAATATGGCAATAAATAGCAGCGCATAGCCCGCGGATTTTCGGGCATCCCGAACTTTGGGAACGGTAAAAAAGCGAATGATCACATGGGGGAGCCCTGCGGTTCCCAGCATTAACGCAGCAGTAATAAAAAAGACATCGGTGGTGGACTTTGTCCCATCGGTGTATGCAGTAAAGCCCAATTCGGTCATTAGACCATCCAGTTTGTCCAAAAGATACACTCCATCTTCACCTGCAGAACCAAATCCTAGCTGTGGGATTGGATTGCCCGTGGCCAAAATGGAAATGAAAATGGCGGGTACCATAAAAGCGAAGATTAAGACGCAATATTGAGCCACCTGCGTGTATGTGATGCCCTTCATCCCACCTAAAAAGGCATAAAACAGAACCACCGCCATTCCAATATAAACACCAGTATTGACCTCCACATCTAAAAACCGGGAAAAGACCACCCCAACACCACGCATTTGTCCGGCCACATAGGTGAAGGACACAAAAAGGGCTGCAATAACTGCAACGGTACGTGCCACATTGCTGTAATACCGGTCTCCTATAAAATCGGGTACTGTGAACTTGCCAAACTTTCGTAAATATGGAGCCAGCAGTAGTGCCAAAAGCACATATCCACCCGTCCAGCCCATTAAATAGACCGATCCATCATATCCAGAAAAAGCAATGATGCCTGCCATGCCCAAAAAGGAAGCGGCCGACATCCAATCGGCAGCGGTGGCCAAACCATTGGCCAAAGGGGAAACCCCGCCTCCTGCCACATAAAACTCCTTGGTAGAACCTGCTCTCGACCAAATGGCAATGCCAATGTAGAGTGCAAATGTAAGTCCAACAATGATGAACGTCCACGTTTGAATACCCATGCTTACTCGTCTACCTTGTATTTTTTATCCAACTTGTTCATCAACCGGACATAAACGAAAATGAGAATCACGAACACAAAAATAGAGCCCTGTTGGGCGAACCAAAAGCCCAATTTGAATCCACCCAAGCGAATGGTGTTCAATTCATCGACCCATAAAATTCCGAATCCATAGGAAACCAAGAACCAGATTAAAAGAAGAATGGTCAGGTATTTTAGATTCTCACGCCAGTATTTTTTTCGCTGCGAAGCGTCCATTTCAAAATTTGAAACGGTAAGATATTAAATTGCATTGAGATAATTGGATACATTTTGACCAATGCGCTCCTGGAGATTATAAACGTCAGCTTTCAAGAAGTTTTCACCCGTAATACTTTCATAAAGTTCGATGTAACGTTCAGATACAGATTCGATGTAATCATCGCTCATCTCGGGAACGGTTTGACCCTCCAATCCCTGAAATCCATTTGAAATAAGCCATTGCCGCACAAACTCCTTAGACAATTGTTTTTGCGCTTCTCCCCTAGCCTGACGCTCCTCATAGCCCTCAGCATAAAAGTAGCGCGAGGAATCCGGGGTGTGGATTTCATCGATCAAGACGATTTCTCCTTCTTTGGTCTTTCCGAACTCGTATTTGGTATCCACCAAAATCAATCCTCGCATGGCGGCAATCTCAGTACCTCTTTGGAACAACGCTCTGGTATACCTTTCTAAAACTTCATAATCCTTCTTGGATACAATACCCCTTTCCAATAGCTCCGCTTTGGAAATATCCTCGTCGTGGTCACCTTTCTCTGCTTTTGTAGCTGGAGTTATTATCGGTTCAGGGAATTTGTCGTTTTCTTTCATCCCTTCGGGCATGGGTTCACCGCATAACATCCGTTTTCCTGCTTTGTACTCTCTAGCTGCGTGACCCGAAAGGTATCCTCGAATCACCATTTCCACTTTGAATGGATCACACGCCTCGCCAATGGCGACATTGGGGTCTGGAGTTGCCAAAAGCCAATTTGGGACAATATCCTCAGTGGCTTGCATCATTTTCGTCGCAATCTGATTCAGGATTTGACCTTTGAAGGGAATCCCTTTGGGCATCACCACATCAAAAGCTGACAGACGATCGGTAGCGATCATGACCAAAATATCATTTTCCAAGGTGTAGACTTCCCTCACCTTTCCTTTATAAACCGATTTTTGACCCGGAAAGTGGAAGTTGGTGTCCATCAAGGTGTTTGGCATACCGGACTAGTTTTGGTGTTCGATGCCTTTGTAGGCCTCAATCACCTTTTTGACCAACTTATGACGAATCACATCTTTATCATCCAAATACACGATGCTGATACCTTCCACATTTTTTAGAATCAGGAGTGCTTCCTTTAAACCGGAAATCACGCGGCGTGGAAGGTCAATTTGTCCAGGGTCACCGGTCAACAAAAATTTGGCATTCTTGCCCATACGTGTCAGGAACATTTTCATCTGGGCATGGGTCGTGTTTTGGGCCTCATCCAAAATCACAAAGGCATTGTCCAACGTACGCCC
>JANQRD010000195.1 GCA_028284725.1 Allomuricauda sp.
CATATGATCGATACGTTCTAAAATCTGCTTGTTGATCGTAATCGGCAACGACCCTTACGGAACTGCAAGAGGCCAAAAAAGTAACTGCAAAAGCAGCTATCAAGAGGAGTCTTAAATTTTTCATAGTAATATTTTTTGAGTTCATAGAAACGTCTAAAAAACAGTCACAAACATCATGCCGAATATGGGTCAATACTGGGTGTTTGTTTTTTTGTCGTATCCATAGGGACAATGTCGGCAACCACTCTCACAACAATACCCCCTTTTTAGATGATATTGCTCGGTAAACACCTTATAACCTTCTTCCGACAGGTAAAAATCACCCTCTTCCAAGGGGATGTACTCTTTCATAGGAGACGAAATTAATTTCGTTTACTTAAAGTTAAGGTATTCTTCCGAAATGGAATAGGCTTTCAGTTTCCCAAAATGTTAAGTAATTCAACGAAAATGTTAATGGAATCATCGATACAAACCAATTTTCTTCCATTGAAGCAGTTATCTTTGTAGGGCTCCTTTGTTATATTATTGATACACTTAGTGTTAGAAATGTTCCTACTAGTGTTGCATTTGTTTACCCTTTTCTTCTATTTGACATAAACATTGTTGGACAGATACTGTGCAAAAAGAATAAGTAAGTTATCTTATTTAATTAGCGCAAATAACACATTGCTAATAGTATAAATTCTTTTATACTATTTAATCTAATTTAAAGCTGTTAATAAAATTGTTAGTATCTCATTTGTGAGACACTAAAATAATTTGTATCTCATTTTTAGCTAAATTTGAGTCATTAAATAATTAGTGATTCACAAATGAGATGATATGGTGCCATTCACGCCACATAAACTTCCGTTGAAAAAAATTGCTTGGGAATCTTTTATTGATTTAATGGGACAAGCCAACAGGTCAATAGCTCATTATGATGGTCTGCTCCAGTCGGTACCAAACCCAGATGTGCTTCTATCACCACTAGGTACACAGGAAGCGGTATTATCTTCCAAAATTGAGGGAACCCAAGCAACTCTTGAAGAGGTAATGGAGTTTGAAGCTGACCATATAAAGCAAGAGTCCAATAGAGGCGACATTTATGAGATTATTAATTATAGGTTAGCACTAAGTGAAGGTCGAGATAAAATGAAAGAAATACCCCTGTCTTTGAGGGTGATTCGAGAAATGCATAAAATACTGTTGACTGGAGTTAGGGGGGAGACAAAAGACCCAGGTAATTTTAGAAAAATCCAAAACCATATTGGGCCACCTGGTTCAACAATGGAAAATGCTCGATTTGTGCCCCCAACTGTTCAAGTTATGAAAGGAGCACTGGATGAATGGGAAAAATACATTCATTTCGACGAAAAAGATATTTTGGTTCAGTTGGCAATTGTTCATGCTCAATTTGAAATAATTCACCCATTTCTTGATGGAAATGGAAGAATCGGCAGAATCTTGATTCCATTATTTCTCTATCATAAAGGTATAATACAAGAACCTGTTTTTTACTTAAGTGATTATCTCGAAAGTAATCGTTCTGAATACTACGATGGCCTGAAGTATATAACTGATACAAACGATTGGACTAATTGGATTCGATTTTTTCTTAAAGCAATCATTTATCAATCAAAAAAAAATATTGAGAAAACGAAACAAATAATTGAATTATACGAAAAACTCAAAACTGAAATTACTAAGAAAACACATTCACAATTTGCAATTCATTGTCTGGATTTTTTGTTTATTAAACCGATTTTTAGAACCCCAGATTTCCGAAGCAAAGCTGGAATTCCAAAATCGAGTGTTTCAAGACTTCTAAAAACACTGGTTGACACCAATATCATAATGGTAGTAATTGAAGGATCGGGAAGCAGGCCAACACTTTTTGCCTTTAGGGATCTTATTGATATTATTAACAAGTGAAAATAGCGTTATCTTAATTGATAACACTTTAATAAATTAAATCGTGATTAAATAGTTTGTCAAGATTTCATCACGTTATGTCGAAACAATACTACTTTTGGTCGAATTTGCTATATATTTAAACAACATGATAAAGCTTATCACGTTGCACATTTGATTTATTTGTCTGATTGTAAACTGTGCAAAGTGCATCGCTCACTGTGCAAATACTGTGCAAGAAATGCATTTTTGACAAATTGTTTGAGTTTAAATCGTTGTTTTTCATTTCGTTATGAATGTTACATTTGATACGAATTGTATCTTTGTAGGAATCCTATGATAGTTTTCGGGTGATTTTAGTTTTTAAACACTTCTTTTATCGAAATTACGTAGGCCTGTCGCTTTGGCCATTCATCATCTTGAAAGAGGACGCTCTCAAAAAAGATGAGGTGCTCATCAACCACGAGCGTATACATTTGCGACAACAACGAGAGCTGTTGATTCTTCCATTTTATCTTTTGTACGTGACCGAATGGGTGCTTCGCACAATGCTGTATTTGAACAGTTACCGGGCATACCAAAACATTAGTTTTGAACGCGAGGCCTACGCCAATGAAAATGATAAAACGTATCTTTCTAGCCGAAAAGCATTTAGTTTCTTGAACTATTTGACACGCTAATTAGCCGACTTGTTGGTTCCCAATCAAAAAGTAATACTTCCACTTTTGGAGGAGAAAGAAGTCAACCTTTATATTAAAAGGGAAGACATGCTGCATCCGCACGTTTCTGGGAACAAATACCGTAAATTGAAATACAATTTGATCGAGGCTGAAAAGCTCGGATGTTCCAATTTATTGACCTTTGGCGGAGCTTTTTCCAATCATATAGCAGCGACTGCTTTCGCTGGGAATAAGGCGGGATTTAAAACTATTGGGGTCATTCGCGGAGAAGAGCTGCAAAACAGTTGGAAGCAAAATCCTACCTTAAAACTAGCCCATGAAATGGGAATGAAGTTTCATTTCATATCTAGAAGTACTTTTCGATTGAAAGAAAGTGATTCGTTTTTAAAAGAATTGCGTGATACATTTGGTGATTTTTACCTATTGCCGGAAGGAGGAACCAATCCTCCTGCCATAAAGGGCTGTGAAGAAATTTTAGTGGAGGCTGATTCCAATTTTGATCATATCTGCTGCTCCGTTGGAGCAGGAGGCACCATAGCAGGAATCATCAATTCCTCTAAACCTGAGCAGTCAATTTTGGGGTTCCCTTCATTAAAAGGGAATTTTTTAAAGCAAGATATCCGTAAATTTGCCCGAAAGGATAACTGGGATTTGATTACCGACTATCATTTTGGAGGATACGCAAAGGTCGATGCCGAATTGGTGGATTTCATCAATGATTTTAAATCAAAAACCAACATTCCTTTGGATCCCATCTACACCGGGAAAATGCTGTTTGGCATTCTGGATTTGGTGAAAAAGGGTTTTTTTAAGCCGAACACTCGGATTTTGGCCATCCATACCGGGGGCTTGCAGGGCATAAAAGGTATGAACCTTGTATTGAAAAAGAAAGAATTACCAATTTTGGATTTATGATCAGAAGGATAGGATATGTTTTGATATTGGCTATTTTGATTGCCAGTTGTGGAGGAAAAAAGCGTACCGTTTATAAAAAACCAGAAACCGTTACCAAGACCAAACCCAGTCGAAATCCAAACGCGGATTTGCCCAAAGATGGCCCCAAAGAATCTGAACTGTACCCTTTGCCTGCCAATCCAGGTAGGTTTGTGAAATTTCCCATTGCGAACACGCAGGAATATATCGAGACCTTTGCAGAAATGGCACAATATGAAATGCGTGCCTTTGGTATTCCAGCGAGTATCACCTTGGCCCAAGGCATTTTGGAAAGTGGATCTGGGAAAGGGGAACTGACCCGAAAAACCAATAATCACTTCGGAATAAAATGCCATACAGGTTGGGATGGCGAGTTTGATTTCCACGATGACGATGCCAAAGGGGAGTGCTTCCGCAAATACAACCACCCCATGTATTCGTTCCGGGACCACAGTATTTTTCTATCTTCCCGCTCCCGTTATAAATTTCTGTTCAATTATCGTAGGGACGATTACAAAAAATGGGCTTATGGACTTCGTCAGGCAGGTTATGCCACGGATCGCAAGTATCCCCAAAAATTGATTGCCCTTATTGAACGGTACAACTTGGATCAATATGATGAGGAAGTAGTGCGGGGAGGTTTGGAAACCGTCCGAAAACCAAAGCAATACGAAGTATTTACGCATATCGTGGAGAAAGGGGAAACACTTTATGCCATTTCGCGTAAGTATTCCATTTCGGTGGATGACCTAAAGCGTATCAACAATTTGGATAACAATACCATATCCATTGGGCAAGTACTCAATATCCGAAAAGAAAAATCTAAATGATTTACCAACGAAGCAGTGCCTTGTTTGCAGAGGCCAAAAAGTACATTCCTGGAGGAGTGAACTCTCCCGTTCGTGCATTTAAAGCAGTAGGGGGCGACCCCATTTTTGTAAAAAAGGCCAAAGGTGCCTACCTCTTCGACGAGGACGGGAACCAATTGATTGATTACATCGCCTCGTGGGGCCCCTTGATTCTGGGTCATGCATATGAACCTGTCATTAATGCAGTGGTGGAAAAGGCCAAGAAGGGAACGTCCTTTGGTATGCCTACCGAAATAGAGACCGAACTGGCACAGTTGGCAGTTTCCATGGTACCTAATATTGACAAAATCCGTTTTGTGAATAGCGGTACGGAAGCATGTATGAGCGCGGTGCGATTGGCGCGAGGCTATACCGGAAAAGACAAAATCATCAAGTTTGCGGGCTGCTATCACGGTCATTCCGATGCTTTTTTGATTCAAGCCGGGAGCGGTGCCGTTACTTTTGGGAGTCCAAACAGTCCTGGAGTCACACAGGGGACAGCTAAGGATACACTGCTAGCGGGCTATAATGATCTGGAAAGCGTAAAGGCATTGGTTGAGGCCAATAAAGGAGAAATTGCTGCCATTATTTTGGAACCTGTGGCGGGAAATATGGGCTGTATCATCCCTGAAAATGATTTTATTCGTGGCCTCCGAAAAATCTGTACGGATGAGGGTATTTTGTTGTTGTTTGATGAGGTCATGACGGGTTTCCGATTGGCAAAAGGCGGTGCGCAAGAAGCATTGGGTATTGATGCTGATATTGTAATGTTTGGAAAGGTCATTGGGGGTGGACTCCCGGTTGGGGCCTTTGCCGCTAAATCAGAGATTATGGCTCATTTGGCCCCAGAGGGGCCAGTGTACCAAGCGGGCACCCTGAGTGGGAATCCACTGGCCATGAGTGCTGGACTTGCTATGTTGACCGAACTCAACCAAAAACCTGAAGTTTTCAAAAGTTTGGCCGAAAAAACAGAATACCTACATAAGGGGATTGCGCAGGTGTTGACCAAAAAGGGCATTCACCATCAAATCAATCGCTACGGAAGTATGATCTCTGTACATTTTTGTGATGAGCCTGTGGTGGATTTTGGCTCATCGGCCAAGGGGAATAATGATACCTTCAAAAAATATTTTCATGGAATGTTGGAGCAGGGGGTCTACTTACCTCCTTCGGCTTTTGAAAGCTATTTTTTAAATGATGCGATTAGCT
>JANQRD010000201.1 GCA_028284725.1 Allomuricauda sp.
CCCGTGGGGTTGGACAATATTGTGGAGCCTCAAGATGGTTTGGATGTCGTGTCCACAATCGATATCAATATCCAAGACATTGCCCACCACGAACTTTTGGCACAACTTGAAAAATATCAGGCAGACCATGGATGTGTCGTGGTGATGGAAACTGAGACCGGTGAAATCAAGGCCATTTCCAATTTGGGACGAACAACCGAAGGAAAATATTACGAAAAACTCAACTACGCCGTCGGGGAATCCCACGAGCCTGGTTCAACATTTAAATTGATGTCGCTGGTGGCCGCTCTGGAAGATAAGGTCATTGATACCAGCAAGGTCATTGATACAGAAAAGGGACGCTACCGTATTTATGATCGTGTCGTAAAGGATTCCAAATGGGGTGGCTATGGAAAGATTTCTGTTTCCGAGGCTTTTGCGGTTTCTTCCAATACAGCCTTCGCCAAAATCATCCATGAGAATTACAAAGAGCAACCGGAGAAGTTCGTCAATCGCTTGATGAACATGGGACTTCATAAGAGTTTGGGCTTGCCCATTAAAGGCGAGGGAGAACCAGTAATACGCTATCCTGGAGATGAGGGATGGTCCGGGATTTCCTTGGGATGGATGTCGCACGGATACGAAGTGTCCATGACCCCTATGCAAACTTTGGCATTCTACAATGCAATAGCTAACGACGGGGAGTTTGTGAAACCTCGATTGATTAAAGCTGTCAGGGAGGGAAGCAAGATTATCAAACGGTTTGATAAAGAAGTGGTGAATTCATCCATCTGTTCAGAATCTACTGTTAACACAGTACAGCAACTATTGAAGGAAGTTGTTGAAAAGGATTATGGTACGGGTCATAAGCTGTATTCCAAGAACTTTTCCATGGCTGGTAAAACGGGAACCTGCCAAAAGAATTATGTCGCCAAGGATCCCGATAAGCTGGCCTATATCTCATCATTTGTTGGGTATTTCCCGGCGGATAATCCCAAATACTCCTGCATTGTGGTGATTCATGAGCCGGATAAAAGTGTGGGCTATTATGGAGCGGACGTGTCCGGCCCTGTTTTCAAATCGATGGCGCAGAAAATTTATGCCAACTCGCCAATAATTGATGAGGTGAGGGATAAGACCTTTGACGAGGAAATCTTGGAAGAAAAGTACAAGCAATACTATGCTGAGGCGCAGAAAAAATATTCCAAAGTGCCCAATGTAAAAGGAATGAGTGGTATGGATGCAGTTTCCCTGCTCGAGAATTTGGGACTGCAAGTGGAGGTACACGGTAATGGAAAAGTAAAAAAACAATCTGTGGACCACGGGACAGATATTGGTAAAGTTGAAAAAATTGTGCTCGAACTTTCATGAAGTTGTTGAAGGACATACTATATAAGGTAAATCTTGTGGCAGTGAGCGGGGATACCAATGTGATGGTAAACAACGTCCATTTCGATTCCAGAAAGGTTAAAATGGATGATGTTTTTGTCGCCGTTAGAGGAACTGTTACAGATGGACATGAGTACATACAAAAAGCGGTGGAATCCGGTGCAAAGGCCGTGGTCTGTGAAGAACTTCCAGAAATTTTGGTGAATGGCGTTACCTATCTTAAAGTGGGCAATAGCAATAGTGCCTTGGCTATCATCGCGGCCAACTTCTTCGATAACCCTTCCAAGAACTTAAAATTGGTGGGTGTCACGGGCACCAACGGAAAGACCACTGTTAGCACTTTGCTCTATAACCTGTTCAAAAAGGCGGGCTTTAAAGTGGGTCTAATATCCACCATAAAGGTGCTGGTTAACAAGAAAGAGTACCCAGCAAGCCTCACCACACCGGATGTATTGACCATCAATGGCCATCTTTCCCAAATGAACGAAGAGGGCGTGGAGTTCTGCTTTATGGAGGTGAGCTCGCATGGAATCGATCAAAAAAGGGCAGAGGGGTTGCATTTCGAGGGTGCCATCTTTACCAATCTCTCACACGATCATTTGGATTATCATAAAACTTTTGCTGCCTATCGCGATACCAAGAAAAAGCTTTTTGACAATCTGCCCAAAAACGCTTTTGCCTTGAGCAATACCGATGATAAAAACGGTTTGGTAATGTTGCAGAACACCAAGGCCAAAAAATATACCTACGCCCTTAAATCCTATGCAGATTATCGGGCACAGATTCTGGAAAACCAATTGAATGGCCAATTGTTGAAAATCGATGACAACGAACTATGGTCAAAATTGATTGGTGACTTTAACGCATACAACTTGCTGGCCATTTATGCGACCGCTGACATCTTGGGATTGGAAAAATTGGAAATCCTAAAGTTGATGAGCGAGCTCGAGAACGTGGATGGTAGGTTCCAATATTTTATATCGAAAGGGAAAATTACGGCTATTGTTGATTATGCCCATACACCGGATGCACTAAAAAATGTGTTGATGACCATCAACACATTGAGGACTGGAAATGAAAGCGTCATCACCGTAGTGGGGTGTGGTGGTGATCGTGACAAGTCTAAGCGTCCGGTTATGGGTCATATCGCTTCCGAATTGAGCAATCAGGCCATTTTTACCTCTGATAACCCAAGAACGGAACCCCCTTTGGCCATTATCGAGGATATGGAAGCTGGGGTGGAGCCCCAAAACACCAAAAAAGTGCTGTCGATTGAGAATCGAAAACAGGCTATTAAGGCAGCTTGCAAGCTGGCCAGTAAAAACGATATCATTTTGGTTGCAGGGAAAGGTCATGAGACCTATCAAGAAACCAACGGAGTACGAGTTGATTTTGATGATTTTAAAGAAGTAAAAGAAGCCCTCAAAGGTTTGGGCAAATAATATAGAGAACGAATGATGGAATAAAGAAACAAGAATCAGGAACTTAGATTATCGAGTCAACTTTCTTGCTTCTTACATCCAACGTCTTAGATCTAAAGTATGTTATACTATTTGTTCGATTATCTGGAAAAACAATACCAACTGCCTGGAGCGGGACTCTTTGAGTTTTTGACCTTCCGAGCGGCGATGTCGGTTTTGTTGTCCCTTTTGATAGCCATGGTCTACGGAAAGCGCATCATTCTTTTCCTGCAGAAGAAACAGATCGGGGAGAGCATTCGCGATCTGGGATTGGAAGGTCAGCAACAAAAAGCAGGAACCCCCACCATGGGCGGGTTGATTATCATCATGTCCACGCTTTTACCCGTAGTGCTGTTCGCTGACATCAAGAACATCTATGTGATTCTTTTGATTGTCACCACGGTTTGGATGGGCATCATCGGCTTTGTGGATGACTACATCAAAATCTTTAAAAAAGACAAAAAAGGACTGAAGGGCAGATTCAAAGTGATAGGTCAGGTGGTATTGGGGTTGATAGTGGGAGCTGTGCTCTATTTCCATCCCGAAGTGACCATTAAGGACAAGGACACTACCCGAATCACTGAAACTTTTAAGGTAGAAAAAGTCTATGGCGAAGAAACCAAAGCGGTTCGTACCAATGTGCCTTTTTTCAAGAATAACGAGCTCGATTATGCCGATTGGATTTCCTGGATGGGTGAGGGAATGGCGGACTATGCTTGGTTGATTTTTATCCCGATTGTGATACTGATTGTAACTGCAGTATCGAACGGAGCCAATCTAACCGATGGGATTGATGGCCTCGCAGCGGGATCCTCGGCAATTATTGTACTCACACTGGGAATCTTTGCCTGGGTTTCAGGTAACATCGAATTTTCGGATTACCTCGACATTTTCTATCTGCCAAGAGTTGGAGAGTTGGTCGTGTTCATTGCGGCCTTCGTGGGAGCCCTGGTTGGGTTCTTATGGTACAATGCCTATCCGGCCCAAGTTTTTATGGGCGATACCGGGAGTTTGACCATTGGTGGGGTGATTGCAGTGATTGCTATCATCGTCAGAAAGGAATTGTTGATCCCGTTGTTGTGCGGAATTTTCTTTGCGGAATCCATTTCGGTGATGCTGCAGGTTGGGTATTTCAAGCATACTAAAAGAAAATATGGGGAAGGAAGGCGGATTTTTTTAATGGCACCCTTGCACCATCACTATCAGAAGAAATTATATCACGAAAGCAAAATAGTCACCCGGTTTTGGATCATAGGCATTTTGTTGGCGATTATAAGCATAGTGACCCTAAAGATTCGGTAGATGGCCCGCTTGGTGATATTGGGAGCAGGTGAAAGTGGAATAGGCACTGCCATTTTGGGGCAACAAAAAGGATTTGAAGTCTTTGTTTCGGACAAAGGCGAAATAAAGGAGGAATACAACAAAGTTCTTGAACATTTTGAGATTGAATGGGAGTCGGGGAAGCATACAGAATCGAAGATTTTGAATGCCGATCTGGTCATGAAAAGTCCAGGTATTCCGGACAAGGTTCCGCTGGTGAAAAAGTTGGTAGCCAAGGGGATTCCAATAATCTCCGAAATCGAATTTGCGTCACGATACAGCGATGCAAAAGTCATAGGAATCACAGGCAGTAATGGCAAGACCACCACGACCATGTTGACCCATCATGTATTTAAAAATGGAGGATTGCATGCGGGGATGGCAGGAAATATTGGTGACAGCTATGCCAAAATGGTTGCAGAGCAAGATTATGATGAGTATGTACTCGAGATAAGCAGCTTTCAGTTGGATGGTATTGTGGATTTCAAACCGCATGTCGCCATTATAACCAACATCACACCAGATCATTTAGATCGGTATGATGATAAGTTTGAAAACTATGTGGCCGCCAAATTTCGAATTGCCATGAATCAGGATGAGAATGACTATTTCATCTATGATGCCGACGATATAGCCATTACGGAAGGGCTTACAAAACATCCCGTTCGATCCAAATTGATTCCCTTCTCGCTAAAAAAGCAATTGGAGGAAGGAGCTTGGCTCGAAAATGACACAATTAAAATGAACGTAGAACATAAAACCTTGGATATGAGCACAGATATTTTGGCCTTGGAAGGCCAGCACAACCTTAAAAACACTATGGCAGCCAGCTTGGCCGCGCTGTTGGTTAATGTTAGAAAAGAAGCCATTCGTCAAAGTATCCAGACCTTCCAAGGTGTTCCGCACCGATTGGAAAAGGTACTGAAGATTAACCATGTAGAATACATCAACGATTCCAAAGCAACCAATGTAAATGCTACCTATTACGCACTCGATGGTATCAAAAAACCTATTGTTTGGATTGTTGGAGGTGTGGACAAGGGTAATGATTATTCCGAGTTGATGCCCTTGGTCCGCGAAAAAGTGAAGGCCATTGTCTGTTTGGGAATGGACAACTCAAAACTTAGGGAGTCCTTTGGAAACGTGATTGATTTGATGGTAGAGACCTATTCGATGGAAGAGGCGGTGAAGGTAGCTTATAAAATTTCCGAGCGTGGAGATTCAGTTTTGTTGTCACCTGCCTGCGCGAGTTTCGATCTTTTTGAAAACTATGAGGATAGAGGAAATCAATTTAAAGCAGCCATAAAGAAGTTATAAGATGCGATCGGTATTCAAAAATCTGAAAGGTGATAAAGCCATCTGGGGGGTAGTGGCCCTGTTGGCGCTTTTCTCATTTTTGCCGGTCTATAGCGCCAGCACCAATTTGGTGTATGTAAATGACGATGGTACCACCGTAGGGCATTTGGTGAAACATGCAGTGTTATTGTTCCTGGGTTTTGGGATTATTTATGCAGTGCACCGAATCCCAACGCATTACTTTAAAGGGCTTTCCATAATTGCCATGCCCATTGTGTTGATCCTTTTGGCATATACCCTTACGGTGGAGACGGAAATTGGGGGTGTGACTGCCAATCGTTGGATCAAGATTCCGTTTGTTGGAGTGAATTTTCAAACATCAACACTGGCTTCTGTTGTATTGATGATTTGGATCGCACGCTATCTGACCAAGATTAAGGATGTTCAAATAACTTTTAAGGAAAGCATTTTGCCTCTGTGGTTACCGACCGCTTTGGTAGTGTTATTGATTCTTCCCGAAAACTTTTCCACAGCTGCCATTATTTCCTTTATGGTGTTGGTAATCTGTTTTTTGGGAGGATATCCACTAAAATATCTGTTCTCGATCATTGGCGTCGGGCTTGTCCTTTCCGGAATGTTCCTTTTTGTATTGTTCAAGACTCCAGAGGTCTTACCACAACGAGCTGAAACTTGGAAATCAAGAATTGAAACATTTTGGAGTCCTGAAAAAGCCGATAAAGATGACCTTCATCAATTGACCTTGGCCAAAATTGCCATTGCCGAAGGAGGTGTTGTTGGAAAAGGTGCGGGGAAAAGTGTGATCAAAAATATGTTGTCGCAAAGCACTTCGGATTTCATTTTCGCCATCATTATTGAAGAATATGGCCTTTTGGGAGGTGGTGCTTTGCTGTTTTTCTATCTGTTACTGTTGTTTCGAATAGTGGTCGTGGCCAATTCGGCCAAAACTATTTTTTCAAAGCTTTTGGTGATTGGGGTAGGCCTGCCGATAGTATTTCAAGCATTGATCAACATGGCGGTGGTTGTACAATTATTCCCAGTTACGGGACAACCGTTACCCTTGATAAGTATGGGAGGGACGTCTATTTGGATGACCTGTATGGCGATAGGAATCATATTGAGTGCAAGCAATAAGAAAGAGAATTTAGAGGAGGAATCCTATGATATAGATGAGAGTAACCCTTTAGAAGTATTGAGTGGGCAATTATAGGTTCATACTCTCTGGAGGCGGTACGGGGGGGCATATTTATCCGGCTATTGCCATTGCCAATGAGCTGAAGAAAAGACATCCAGATGCGGAGTTTTTGTTTGTGGGTGCCCAGGATAAAATGGAAATGGAAAAAGTGCCACAGGCAGGTTACAAGATAAAAGGCCTGTGGATAAGTGGATTGCAACGGAAACTGACATTAAAGAATCTCATGTTTCCTTTTAAACTGATAAGTAGTTTGTTGAAAGCACGTGGAATCATAAAGCAATTTAAACCTGATGTCGCCATAGGCACCGGGGGATTTGCAAGCGGCCCTTTGCTTAAGGTTGCCGCTAGTAAAGGGATTCCCTGTTTGCTGCAGGAACAAAACTCATATGCGGGCATTACCAACAAACTTTTGGCCAGCAAAGCCAAACGCATTTGTGTGTCCTATGATGGAATGGAACGCTTTTTTCCGAAGGAAAAGGTGGTCAAAACGGGAAATCCTGTCCGTTCCGATCTCGTGAATTTGAAGATGGATCGAGAAGATGCACTGAGATCTTACGGGCTTGATCCTAAAAAGAAATGTGTTTTGGTGCTTGGCGGAAGTTTGGGGGCTAGACGTATCAATCAATTGATCGAAAAGGAGCTGGAGTTCTTCATAACACAAAATGTGCAGTTGTTGTGGCAATGCGGAAAGTTGTATTACGATGACTATAAAAAATACGATTCGGATTCGGTGAAGGTGTTGGCTTTTATCAACCAAATGGACCAGGCTTACGGTGCTGCCGATGTGATTATTTCAAGAGCTGGTGCTGGCACGGTCTCCGAGCTCAGTTTGGTGGGAAAACCAGTGCTTTTTATTCCATCGCCCAATGTGGCTGAGGACCATCAAACCAAAAATGCAAACGCATTGGTTTCTGAGGATGCAGCCTTGCTATTGAAGGAAAGCGAGTTGGATATGGAATTCGAAAAAGTGTTCGCCGATTTGATGAATTCCGAAGAAACCCAAAAGAAATTGGGAATCAATATCAAAAAACTGGCCTTGCCAAAGGCTACCGAGCATATTGTCGATGAAATCGAAAAACTGTTGAAATGAATCTAAAGGATATTCATAACGTCTACTTTATTGGTATAGGAGGCATTGGTATGTCCGCTTTAGCGCGTTATTTCGCATTTATCGACAAAAAAGTGGCCGGATATGATAAAACCGCTACGCCCATTACCGATGAATTGATTAAAAAAAGTATAGCGGTACACTTTGAGGATGATGTGGACCTGATTCCGGAATCATTCAAGAACACAAACGATACGCTGGTGGTCTATACACCTGCCGTGCCATCGACCCACAGCCAACTCCAATTTTTTAGAAGTAAAGGATATGAAGTAAAAAAGCGCTCGGAAGTATTGGGAATCATTACCAAAAATACCTTTTGCTTCGCCGTAGCGGGGACCCATGGTAAGACCACCACTTCCTGTATTTTGGCGCACTTGCTCAAGGAGTGTAACGTACCCTTTACCGCATTTTTGGGTGGAATTTCTGAAGATTTCAACAGTAATTTTGTGCTGGAGGGAACGGAATACTCCGTAGTGGAGGCGGACGAGTTCGATCGCTCCTTTTTACAACTTTCCCCCGATGTGGCCTGCATCACTTCGATGGATGCCGATCATTTGGATATCTATGGCACAAGTGACGAGCTGGAACGCTCCTTTAGGGATTTCTCAGAAAGAATAAAGCCCAATGGCATCCTGTATGTGAAAAATGGCTTGCCGATGGAAGGCATTACCTATGGTATTGCCGACGGTTCTACCTATCGAATAGAAAATATTGAAATTGAACAAGGTACCTACGTTTTTGATGTGATCACTCCTTCGGAAGTGTTGAAAAAAGTCCGTTTCAACAAACCGGGGAGACACAATTTGCTCAATGGATTAGCTGCTTTTGCGATGGCGGTGCAGGCCGGTTGCGCACCGCACCGTCTAGCCGAAGCTTTGGCTACGTTCAAAGGGGTACAACGACGTTTTTCGTACCAGATCAAGGAAAAGGATTTTGTGTTTATCGATGACTATGCGCATCATCCCACAGAAATCAATGCGGTGTACCAGGCAATACGGGAAATGCACCCCAACAAATCGGTCACTGCGGTTTTTCAACCCCATTTGTTTTCCAGAACCAAGGATTTTGTGGATGATTTTGCGACAAGTCTGTCGCAATTCGACATCATTTTGTTGTTGGAAATCTACCCGGCTCGCGAAGAACCCATTGAAGGGGTGGACTCATCATGGCTTTTGGGGAAAATTGAAAATCCCAATAAAAAATTGACCTCAAAAACCAATTTGGTACAAGAGATAAAAGATTGTAAAACGGAAGTTTTGGTAACCCTGGGAGCTGGTGATATCGGACTGGAGGTGCCCAAATTAAAAAGAGAATTGGCGTATGCGAGTTAACTGGAATTATATCAAATTGGTCGTGTTGTCCATAGCAATTATAGGGCTTTACGGTTTTGCCGATTATCGAAGCAACAACAAAACCGTGAGTGGTGTTTCCATCAAGTTTTTGGGTGACAATAACTTATATCTTACGGAGGCCTCAGTTAATAAATTGTTAATACAAAATTACGGAGCGGTAAAAAATAGGCCTAAAGAAGATTTAGTTTTGAATACCATAGAGGAGGTCATTCTGTCCAATGATATGGTGAAAAAAGCCCAGGTCTATCTTACTGTAAATGGAGAACTTATATCTAAGATTGTTCAGCGTAAACCGATTGGAAGAGTAGAGGGAATCTCTAAATTTTATTTGGATGATTTGGGAGAACGCATGCCGTTGTCAAAGCATCATTCAGCTAGGGTTCCCATAATCACGGGCAAAATCACGGGAAAGACCCTTGAAGATGCCTATACGATCCTCAATTACATCAACGAGGACGATTTTTTACGGAAAAACGTCATCGGGATCCATATTGAGGAGGAGGGGAAATATCAACTCAAGTTTCGGTTGGAAAACTTTGTGGTGAATTTGGGAGGAGTGGACAACCTTAACGCGAAGTTTAAAAATTTTATGGCGTTTTACGCGAAGGCAGCGAGAGACAATTCCTTGGAAGATTATGCCATTGTGAGTTTGGAATTCAACAATCAAGTGGTTTGCACCAAAATATAAAATATGGAACAGGGTAATTATTCGGTTGGATTGGACATTGGAACTACCAAGATCGTGGCGATCATTGGTAGGGAAAATGAGTACGGT
>JANQRD010000238.1 GCA_028284725.1 Allomuricauda sp.
ATCCGGTAACAGTAACTTTTAATGGTAACGGTTATACCAGCTCCGCCTCACAGGACCGATTTCCGGCAGGGGGAAGTGGAGAGTTTGAACAAAAAGCCAGCACCGTGGAGTTTTCGGACGAAAACATATGGACTGCTGATTTTGACTGGAACCTCGTCTTAAATGGCACATACACTTTAACTACCGTTGGAGACAAAGTCACACTTTCAGCAAGGAAAAATGATGTAGGCACGTACACCTATGAGCTGACAAAACAGTAGTTCATCGTAAACCACAATAAAAAGGGGATGGTTCATTTGAATTGTCCCCTTTTGCGTTAAAACTTCGGATTAATTAACGGTATCCTTTTTCTTTTTGCCCAATAAGCCGCCTAAAATGGATTTTGCAGTGTTTTTTACAGGATCTTTTTGCGTTTCTGTGGAGTCCTTTACTTCTTTTTGCCCACCTAATAAGGATCCTATCGCCTCTTTCACCCCGTCGGATTGTGTATTTGTTGAATCTTTTTCCTCAGACTTAAAAACATTGGAAATTAAATCTTTTGCTTTGTCCTTTCCTTGATTGACCAGTTTTTGTTTTTGGATTTCCACCAGTTGGTTTGTCAATTTGGAAACCCCTGAACTTAAATCGGTACTCACTGTTGGATTAGCATAATTGCCACCTATATTGGCAGTTACTGGAATCGTCAAATTTTCCATTTCGGAATCCCCTAGTTGGGCGATAAGATTGTTCACCTCATTTCCTAAATACTTGGCAGGCACGTCCAAGGTGGCTTTGTACTGTAGTTGTCGATCAAAGGTGTGACTTCCATCTACATTGACAGCAATGTCCTTGTAGTTTACCGTAAATGGTTTCACCTGCACAGCACCGTTGTTGAAGCTTAGGGCTGTTTTCAAGTCGCTCAAATCCAAATCGCCTGTGTTCAAAAAGTTTAGCTGACTGTTCAAAGAAGATAGCAAGGGTGCTTTTTGGGCATCTACCTTTGTTGCCAAAAGTTGCGCCAATAAATCCCCGGAAATGGTGGCCAAGTTAGGTGTAAAATCATCCTTGAGATTTCCCTTAATCTTTACATCGGAATTGAGCTTGCCCTGAAGGGCACTAGCAACAGGAGCGAGCACTTTGAACAGTTCCAAAGACTGAAATGATTCACCGATATTAAAATTGTCCATTCCTAAATCCATATCAAAGGTTGAAGTCTCATGCTTGGTCGAAACTGAACCGGTAAGCCCCAAGGTTCCGCCCAAGAGATTAGAGGTCAGGTTTTGAATGGTGGCCGTCTCATCTTTGATGATCAGGGTACCCTGTACGTTTTTGAGGTTCAAATTATCGTAAAGCACGGTATTGGCGCTTGCGTTTACCGTGCAGTCCAAAAAAGAAGGGATCTTGATGCGCTCTTCCGTCCCTGTAGGTTCATTTGTGCTACCCTCGCCTTCAGTGACATCTTCAACCATAAAGTCATTCAATGCAAAAGTGTTGGAGGTCAATTTAAAATTACCCTGCACATTTTCGTTGTTGAACAAAAATCCCAATAGATTGGTCAACGTACCAGTTGCATTAAAATCTGTACTTCCCGTCTTACCTTCGAAAGAGTTCAAGGTAACTGTATCTGGGTTAAAATTAACTGCAGCAGTATTAATCTTTACCGGATGCTTTAGCTCTCCAGAGGCATACTGAAATCCGGAAAGCTGGAGCGCTCCATTGGTCTTTGTATTTTGATATTGTTTTTTCTCTAGGGAAGCCATATCAAAAGCCGTGGTGACGTCCGCTGTCAAAATTCCTTTCAGGTTATAGCTTTCAGGAACCGGATACGCCTGGGAAATATTGGCCAGGTTGATTTTCCCATCCATATGGGCATTGACCTTGGTATTTCCCAATAAATCCCGGATTTTGGAATTAAGATTGAATCTATCCTGGTCAATGGTGAAGGACAGTTTTTTGATATCCACATAGGTGTCTTCGGTAATCCCCGTTTTGTTGTTGATTTCAGTATCGATATACACATTCCTCACCGCTTTCGGTAAATCAGGATACTTGAAAGAAGCATTATCGGAATTTAAATTGATTTGGAAGGTGGGGATATAATCTTCATCCACCACACCCTTAAACTGTCCTTTAACCTCAAAATTTCCTGTGGTCTGCACGGTTTCGATATTTTTTGAATAGGCTTCCGGAATCACGGCCAAAAAGTTCTTAAAATCCGAAGATGGCGTTTCAAAACTGATGTCCACCTCCTGATTTTCGTCATTTACTTGCACAAATCCATCAAAAACTAGTGGCAACTGGTTTACCAAAGCCTTATTCTCCAAAAAGGAATACTTGTTTTCCTTTAAATCGATTCCGATAAGTGCATCCAAAAAGAGTTTATTATTGTTCAGATATTTGGTGCTGTCGAGCTCAAAAGAAACCAAAGCATCGGTAGTGGTCTTCAGTTCCGATTTCTCCAATGATAGGTCTCCCGTTCCCGAATGGTTCATTTCTGAAATCTCCAAATGCATACCACTGGCAAAATCGTCATAGATAATCTCGGTATCTGTAATGGCATAGGAATCCATGGCCAGGGTGAAGTTGTTTGTCGCTGCATCATCAGTTGCCGCAGTGGCTCCATCATCCTCTTTGGCAATATCGTAATTGGCATTTTCGCTTTCATCAACCTGAATGTGCAATTTGGCCTTATCTATTTTGAGGCTTTTTATGGTAATGGGCTCCTCCGCTGTTTTAAAAAGTTCGTTAATGGACATCTTTAACTCGATTTCCCCGGAGGCAAACAAAGTATCTCCCTCAAAAGGAGCCTTGTTCACCAACGAAATGTTGCTCAGTTGCACATTGGCATTTGGAAAACTTCGGATCAAGCTCAGGCTTGCCTTCTCAAAATCAAGGGTAGCATTGATATTATTGTTGACCTTGTTCTTGATGATGTCGGCTATCTTTCCCTCTAGGAGTAAGGGCAAGGCAACGACCAGAGCAATGCATAGCAGTAGGATGACTCCTGTAATTTTTAGGGCCTTTTTTCTCATAATTTGGGATTTTAACAACAAAATAAGCAAGAAGTGCTTAATTCAGCGCTATCTCCTCCCCTATTTTTAAGTTAAATCTTCTTCGCAATAGATATACGAAAAGATAAAGCAAAGGGGTGTCCAACAGCGCAATAAAGACCTTAAAAAAGAAACCACTGATGACAAGTCCGTAGAAAAGCTCCCAAGGAATCTCGCCAAAAACACACAATAAAAGGACTACGGTAAAGGTGTCGATGAACTGGGAAGAAAAGGTGGAAAAATTGTTGCGAAGCCAGAGGTACTTGCCCTTGGTAAGCTTTTTCCAGAAGTGGTATAGCTGAATATCTATGAACTGGGCCAGCAAATAAGCCATCATGGAAGCGAAGACCGCCACGATAGTGTTTCCAAAAACCGACGTGAACATTGCATTAGTAACAGGTGACCAATCCGTTGCCGGAGCCGCCGATGCTGTATACACAATCAACAACGAAAAGAAAGAAGCAAAGATTCCGGCCACCACTACTTGGTTTGCTTTCTTTTTGCCAAAAATCTCCGAGATCAAATCCGTAATCAAAAAAGTGATCGGATAGGGTAAAATACCTACGGAAACCTCAAACAGGGGAGCGCCAAAAATTGAGATTTCCCCAAAAGGATTCCAGTAGAAAAATTTTTGGAAAATCAGGTTGGAAACCACCAGCGAGGTGATGAACAGTGCGCCCAAATACAAATAGATGGAAAACGCAAATCTCTTGTCCTTTTGCGTCATTCGGTTATTTGATATTTAAGCTGAACGGCATCTTGGCCTGTATGCCCTTTTGTTTGGTGAACTGTTTGAATTCTTTTAATATTTGATAAGCCTCAACGCCGATTTCTTCTTTAATAATGGATTCACCGATCTTGGCCTTCGCCCCACCAAAACTTTCCATGAATCGTTCAAAATCAGATTTGTACTTGGGATATTTTCGAATACCGTAAGTTTCCAAATTGGCCATTTGGGCTGCTTCGGCTATGGCACCATCCAAACTGCCTAACTCATCCACCAAACCATTCGCTTTTGCATCGACACCGCTCCAGACCCTACCTTGTGCAATGGAATCCACTTCAGCAATTGTCATGTTCCTTCCTTCAGCGACACGTCCCAAGAAGGTTTGATAGGTATCCTCTATGTCTTCCTGCACGGTCGCACGGAATTCATCGGTCATGGGTTCAAAAATAGAATAGTCCACTGAACGTTTATTTGTACCCACCTGCTCCGCATTGACTCCTATATTGGTGGCCAATTCGTTCACATTGGGAATGGTTCCAAAAACGCCTATCGACCCTGTAATGGTGGTAGGTTCGGCAAAGATTTTATCCGCTGCCACACCGATGTAATATCCACCCGATGCTGCCACATTGCCAAAAGATACCACCACCGGTTTTTCTTTTTTGGCCATTTCCAATTCACGCCAAATAATATCGGATACCAAGGCACTTCCACCAGGAGAGTTTATCCGAAAGACAATGCTTTTTACATTTTCACTTTTGACAGCCTTTTTTAGGGCGCTCACTATCAAACCCTGGCCAATAAATTCTTTTCCACCTTCTCCATAATAGATTTCACCCTGTGCATAGATCACTGCTATTTTGTCCTTTCCAGTGTTCAATCTCTTCTTGCGCGCCAGTGAAACATAATCCTTGAAACCCACATAGTTCAACTCGGCATGTTCTTCAAAGCCTATCTTCTCCCTTAAAAATTCCTCATATTGATCAAAATGCCAGATATCATCGATTAGCCCTGTTGCCAGAGCATATTCGGGCGTGCGGCCACCCAATGTATCGGCAATAGTGTTGAGATCTTCGGGGCTTATGTTTCGGGAATTGGAAATATCATCCACCATAGTATCCCAAATGGAGCTGATCAACTCCTTTATTTGGGTTCGATTTTCGGGACTCATGGTATCGGACAAATAAGGCTCAACAGCGCTTTTATACTTTCCATGACGTATTACTTCCATTTTTACTCCCGTTTTTTCCTGCAGGTCCTTATAATACAACACCTCCGTTGCGAGACCTTTAAAATCCATAGCACCTACGGGGTTTAAAAACAGACTATCCGAGACTGTCGCCAAATAGTAGTCCTTTTGGGTGAAAAAATCGGAATGGGTATATATGAATTTCCCGGATGCCTTAAAGTCCAACAAGACTTCGCGTATTTCTTGCGCTTGTGCCAATCCAGACTGCAAAAAGCTCGTAGTCAAACTTATGCCCTTAATATTGTCGTCCTCTTTTGCAACTTTTAGTGCGTGAAGCATTTCATCGAGTCCAATTTCATCATCCCACAACGCGGCAAATGGATCTGTTTCATCACGCCCAACATAATCGCGGATAGGTTCTGTAAAACGGAGTTCCAAAATGGAATCTTTTTTTACCACTACCCCATCATCTCCACTGCCAATCAATGCCGC
>JANQRD010000250.1 GCA_028284725.1 Allomuricauda sp.
GTGATCCCTGCCGTGTTCCAAGGTTTGGACTGCTCCAAAGGCCCCAGGAACATTTCATACAGTCGCAGGGAATCAGCTCCATACTCCTCGCAAATGGCATCGGGGTTCACCACATTGTATTTGGATTTGGACATTTTTTCAATCTCACGAAATGCTAAAAATCTTCCATCTTTTTCAGTGAAAAGAACCACCTCATCGTACTCTTTATTCCATTTTTTAAGTTCTTCTTGATTAACCTCTTTCTCCCCAATAAGCATGGAAATGTCTATTCTCTGTGCTCTAAACTTGACATTTTTGATTTGATCTTCGGAGAGACCTTTGCTTCTAATTACTTTATCAAATTCTTCAAAATGATCACTTCTGACTGAATCAGTATGGAATATGTCTGCAGAAATCAGGATTCCCAAAGCCCTCCCATTTTCCAAATAGGCCTCGTATACAAACGCACTCATCCCCGTAATCATCCCCTGGTTGATCAATTTTTGGGCATATTCATCTTTAGGGGCAATCCCTCTGTCAAATAAAAACTTCTGCCAAAAACGAGAATAGAGCAAGTGGCCTGTTGCATGTTCGCTACCGCCAATGTAGAGATCTACATCCTGCCAATACCCAATGGCTTCCTTCGAATAAATGGCGGTATCGTTATGGGGATCCATATAGCGGTTAAAGTACTGTGAACTTCCTGCCCAGCCTGGCATGGTGTTCAACTCCAATGGATATATCCCTTCATGGGATTCCGAATCAAGTTCGGAATGACCGTCATGCTGAACTTGTTTCAGCATCTTATTGGAAACGACCTTATTGTTTTTGGCATCCCATGCCCATTTGGTTGCATTCCCCAAGGGAGGTTCCCCAGTTTCGGTGGGCAGGTATTTTTCAACTTCAGGCAATTTCAGGGGCAGGTGTTCATCAGCAATCATTTGCGGCATGCCATCCACATAATAAACCGGAAAGGGTTCACCCCAATAGCGTTGACGACTGAATACGGCATCGCGCAAGCGGTAATTGATCTTACCTTCCCCTTGACCGATTTTTTCCAGCTCGGCAATCACCTTTTGGGTTGCCTTTTTGTAATCCAACCCATTTAAGAAGTCTGAATTGGCAATTACGGTATTGGCTTTATCGGCAAAAGCCTCTTCGGAAATGTCCACACCCTCAAAAATATTGGGGATAGGAATATTGAAATGCTTTGCAAAGTCGTAATCGCGTTGATCTCCACAGGGAACGGCCATTACGGCACCGGTGCCATAACTGGCCAATACATAGTCCCCAATCCAGATGGGAATCGGTTCCTTGGTAAAGGGATGCTCCGCATACGCACCAGTAAACACCCCAGAAATCGATTTTACATCGGCCATACGATCCCGCTCCGAGCGCTTGGCCGTGGCCTCCACATAGGCTTCCACAGCTTCTTTTTGTTCGGGCGTGGTGATTTTTGCAACCAACTCATGTTCTGGAGCCAGCGTCATAAAGCTCGTACCAAAAATGGTATCGGGGCGGGTTGTAAAAACTTCAATTTGATATTTCTCGTCGGCTCCTTCGACACTTCGACTGCGCTCAGTGCTAGCAGGCTCAGGATAATCGTCATGCTGAACTTGTTTCAGCATCTCATCCGTCATTTTAACATGGAAGATAGCAGACGCTCCTTCGGAGCGACCGATCCAATTGGTTTGGGAATCCTTTAGTGGTTGTGGCCAATCAATTGTATCCAATCCGTCCAGCAAGCGTTGCGCATAAGCCGTGATTCGCATGCTCCACTGGGTCATCTTTTTCCGGATAACAGGATGTCCTCCACGTTCCGAAACACCATTTACAATTTCATCATTTGCCAATACAGTCCCCAGCGCAGGACACCAGTTCACTTCGGTATCCGCCAAATAGGTCAATCGATATTTTAGCAGTAGTTCCTGCTTTGTCTTTTCAGAAAAATTAATCCAATCCTCAGCGCTGAACATTGGGGTATCCTCATCACATGCCGCCTCAACATTAGCATTCCCTTCCTTTTCAAATAGGGAAATCAAATCAGTAATATCCTCTGCCTTATCTGTTTTTTTGTTGTACCACGATTCGAACAACTGGATAAAGACCCACTGTGTCCATTTATAATATTTGGGATCAGAAGTTCGCACCTCTCGGCTCCAATCGAATGAAAAACCCAATTGATCCAATTGCTCTCTATATCTTTTGATATTAGCCTCAGTGGTAATTGCCGGGTGCTGCCCGGTTTGAATGGCATACTGCTCCGCAGGCAATCCAAAGGAATCATACCCCATCGGGTGCAGCACATTAAAACCTTTGTGCCTCTTATAACGAGCGTAAATATCAGAAGCGATATAGCCTAATGGATGTCCCACATGCAATCCGGCCCCAGAAGGGTAGGGAAACATGGAAAGCACATAATATTTTGGTTTCTCTGAAATATTGGAGGCCTTAAACGTTTCGTTTTTTGCCCAACGCTTCTGCCATTTCTCCTCAATCTTCTTGAAATCGTAGTTTGTCATAATACTATGGTCAACTTCATTTTAAAAGAAAATCAACAGTTCATGCTTCGACAAACTCAGCATGACCGCCAACTTTTGGAAATTGCAGTCGGCGTTACGTTTTCTTTTCGAACTGCAAAAATAGCTTTAATCCCCTAATTACGATTTACTTTTCTATTTTTACGTACTGATTTTTAGCTATGGCCCAATACATTGAACGTTATCAACGACGCAGGCTGATTTCATCCTATTTTTCCGTGGTTTTAAGTATCGCATTGGTGCTTTTCCTATTGGGGGTTTTGGGGCTCTTGGTGTTGAACACCAAAAAGTTGGCAGACCATTTCAAGGAACAGATTACCATCTCTGTCTTTTTAAAAGACAATGCAAAACCTGTAGAGATCGAGCAACTACAGAAAAGTTTGGCCATGGCCGATTACACCAAATCGGCGGCATACATTTCGAAAGAGGACGCTGCCGAGCAGTATAGCGAGGACATTGGTGAAAATTTCGTGGAGTTTTTAGGGTACAATCCTTTGAAAAATTCCATCGATGTAAATCTGAAGGCAGATTTTGTATCCACGGAACAAATAAAGGAAATTGCCGATGACATTGCAGCCAAAACCTATGTAGATGAAGTGAGTTACGATAAGCCTTTGATTGCACTGCTCACCGAAAATGTTCGCAAAATCAGCTTATGGATCTTAATTGCCAGTGCAATTTTTACTTTTATCGCTGTGCTGTTGATCAACAGTTCCATTCGACTTTCCATTTATTCCAAACGGTTCATTATCAAAACCATGCAAATGGTTGGAGCCACCAAAAAGTTCATTCGAAAGCCTTTTATTTGGACGAATATTCAATTGGGTATGATTGGGGCCGCACTCGCTTTAATAGCGTTGGGCGTAGTTCTGTATTATGCCAATGAAAATTTCCCGGAGTTGAACCTGTTTCAAGACCTTATTGTTTTGGTAGCCCTATTGGCTGGTGTTTTTGGCCTCGGAGTAATTATTTCGTGGGCCAGCACGCATATTGCCACACAACGTTTCCTGAATTTAAGGACTGACGATCTTTATTATTAACTTTACACCATGGGTAAGAAAAATAAGAACGTTCAAAAACCAACCAAGACCTTTATCTTTCAAAAAAAGAACTACATTTTTCTTTTTATCGGTCTCGCATTTATTGCACTAGGTTTCATTTTAATGAGTGGGGGTGGAAGTGATGATCCCAATGTCTTCAACCCAGATATCTACAGCTTTAGAAGAATACGCCTGGCGCCTACACTGGTGCTCATCGGCCTAGGTATTCAGATATATGCCATTCTGTTGAATCCTAACAAAAACAAAGAGTAATTGGAGATTATTGATGCGATTATCCTTGGAATCATTCAAGGACTTACCGAATTTTTGCCTGTATCATCTAGTGGACATTTGGAATTGGGAAAAGCCATCCTCGGCGCAGACGCACTCCCCGAGGAAAGTTTGTTGTTTACCGTAATTCTCCATTTTGCCACTGCGTTAAGTACACTAATTGTTTTCCGAAAAGATGTCGCAGAAATTTTCAAGGGGCTTTTTCAATTCAAATGGAATGAGGAAACCCAATTCTCCTTAAAAATTGTCATTTCCATGATTCCCGCGGCTTTGGTCGGTTTCTTTTTGGAAGATTTTTTGGAGGTCTTCTTTGATGGTGCCATCATTATTGTGGGCATCATGCTCATCATCACCGCCATTTTGTTGTATCTCGCCGATTTGGCCAAAACCACGGACAAAGGTGTTTCGTACCGTGGAGCTTTTGTAATCGGCATGGCTCAGGCTGTTGCGATTCTTCCAGGAATTTCACGGAGTGGAGCTACTATTTCCGCTGCTGTACTCTTAGGGGTGGATAAGACCAAATCTGCCCGTTTTTCCTTTTTAATGGTGGTGCCCTTGATCTTGGGCAAAATGGCCAAAGATCTTTTAAGCGGGGATGTCAACTTTGCAGGAGATGAAGCTATCGCGATCGGTGCGGGATTTTTAGCTGCATTCATTGCTGGACTGGCCGCCTGTACCTGGATGATCAAACTCGTTCGACAGAGTAAACTCACTTATTTCGCCATTTACTGTTTGATTGTGGGGCTTATCGCCATTGCCTGGAGCATTTGGGGTTGATTCTATTGGCTAATACCTTTCCATTTAAGGACATGCTATAAATTATGTAACTTTATTAGGATACATGATCAACACTTGTTGTGTTGTTTATTATGTAACATTGGAATTGTTTTAGCGCCAACCTCAATGAACAAGTACAATTCTTTACTTTTTTTATTCCTCTTTTCTTGGTGGATTCACTTGAATGCACAAACAGAAAAGCAAATTGACTCCCTTGAAAAAGCCTATGAAACGGCCGTAGATATTTCCCAAAAAATTGAAGCAGCTTCGAAACTGGGAAATCTTTACATGTCTTTAGATCCAAATAAGGCTAGCGAAATATTAAAGGCAGCACTCCAGCTTTCCGAAGCAAAAAACTACCCTAAGGGTGAGTATATCATAAACAAAGATTTTGCCTATCTCTACAACCTGAAAGCCAAACACGACAGCGCCATTTTCTATGCGAAAACAAGCTTGGACTTAGCACAGAAGTTACAAGACTCTTCATTATATTCTTTGCCATATGCCCATTTGGCTTGGGCCTATTCAATTACAGGGAAGTACGATTTGGCTGAGAAAGCATGTCTGAGGAACATTGAAATCTCTACCAAAATAAACGATTGGGAAAGTCTTTCCAAAGCCTATTTTACACTTGGCAACAATTATTTTGAAAGAAACCGGGCTCCTGCCGCATTGCAGGCATATCTTAAGGTCGATTCCATTTTGGGAATACACAACCCTGATGATCTTACCTTGGTAAGCAATAATCTCAACATAGGGCAATTGCTGATTCAAGACGAAAAGTTCCAAAATGCTGAAGGCTATGTTGTTCGTGCCCAAAAAATGGCGGCAAAAAGCAAAAACAAATATCAAATTGCCGTGGTTGACCTTATTCACGGAACCTTAAAGGTCTATACCGAAGACTACGATGAAGCGCTCCAAAGTCTGGAACAGGCTTTAAGTTATTTCCAGGAAATACAAGAGGATTATGATTTAGGGGAAACACATCACCAGCTGGGAGAGCTTTATTTTGGGAAGGAAGATTATGACAAGTCCGTTGACCACCTCGAAAAGTCCGTTTTTTATCATGATAAGGTCGGTGATCCCTTGGGAGTGGCAACATCAAAGTTAACTTTGGGAATAATCGCAAAAAAAAGAGGTGAAAACAATAAGGCCATTAAATATCTTGAGGACACCAATGCCATCTTCGAGAGTACAGAAACCGAATATCTACTAGAGGAACGTGTAAATACTTTTCAAGAACTATCAATCTTGTATTCCAAGGAAAAAAATTTCGAGAAAGCTTATTCGTATTCCGAACTCCACGCAAAACTGAACGACACTCTGGTGAGAAAACGTAATAGCAATCAGCTCAATGATCTCGAAACCAAATATCAAACCGAAAAAAAACAACAGCAGATTGAACTGCTCACTACTCAAAATGAACTAGCAGAACAACGAACAACGAACCAACGAAATCTTTTTATGGCCGGAGGTTCTGTTTTGGCCCTATCCTTTATTGGTTTGTTCTTTCTGTATCGAAACAAACAGAAAACCAACAAAAAGCTGCGAGAACTGGATTCCATGAAATCCAACTTTTTTGCAAATATTTCCCACGAGTTTCGGACTCCCCTTACCTTGATTTCAGGGCCCATCCAAGAAAAATTGGAAAACCAAAAAACCCCGAAAAAAGATCGGGATGCCTTTGAAATGATCCAGCGAAACAACAATCGCTTATTGGGATTGGTCGACCAGCTCTTGGATCTTTCCAAAATTGACGCTGGAAAATTAAAACTTCGTATCTCCCAAGGTAATCTGAAATCCATTTTGGGAACACTCGTTGATTCCTTCAGTTACCGGGCACAACAAAAAAAGGTGTCCTTTACTTCCGTTATTGAAGACACTTTGGACAAAGCTTGGTTCGATAGGGATATGGTGGAGAAAATAATACTAAATCTACTTTCCAATGCATTTAAATATGCCCCTGAAGGTGGAACGGTAAAGCTGAATGCCCGCAATAGCCAAAACAACCAAATGGTACTGGAAATAATCAATTCTGTTGATGGTCAGACCCATGCCAATCTGGATGACTTTTTTGATCGATTTTATCAGGGAGACCCCCAAACGGAAGGTGCCGGAATCGGCTTGGCATTGGTAAAAGAACTGGTTTCATTGCACAGGGGAACCATTAGCGCGAACCTGGAAGACCAAAATCATATCAAATTCACAGTCACCCTTCCCGTCAGTCGTGCTGCCTTTAATTCGGATGAGATCCAGGATACTCCACTGGAAAGCTCAGCTTCGATGGTTAACACTGCATCTTTACCAGACGACCCAGAGGACCTCGATTTAGAGATCTTGGATGAAAAACCATTGTTGCTAGTGGTTGAGGATAATCCTGATGTACAGCTCCTTTTGAAAAATACATTCAAGAATGATTTCAATGTTCTTGAGGCACCAAATGGAGAAGTTGGTATTGTGAAAGCTGTAGAGCATGTCCCTGACATAATCATTTCAGATGTTATGATGCCCATAAAGGATGGTATTTTGTTAACCGAGACCTTAAAAAAGGATGAGCGCACAAGCCATATTCCCATTGTTCTTCTTACGGCAAAAGCCGGTGAGGAGAACGTGTTAAAAGGTATTGAATCCGGGGCTGATGACTATATGGTCAAACCTTTCAGTGGCAAAATCCTGAAGTCTAAAATCAACAAGCTCGTCTCGCTGCGAAAAAAGCTCCAAGAGCGTTACAGCCAAGAAGTAATCCTGAAACCGGCCGACATTGCCATCAACTCCGTAGATGAGCAATTTTTGAATAAGGTCCAAAAAGTCCTAGACAGTTCTGTAGTGGAATCTTCCTTTAATACGGAAGAGTTTAGCAAGGCAGTCGGCATGAGCCGAATGCAATTGCATCGAAAGTTAAAGGCCCTTACCGGATTGTCCGCCTCGGAGTTCATCCGCTCACAACGCTTAAAACTGGCTGCCGATCTGTTACATAAATCTGATATCAACGTTTCCCAGGTAGGCTATTCGGTCGGGTTCAACGACCACTCTTATTTTTCGAAATGCTTCAAGGAGGCTTATGGAAAGACTCCTTCTGAATATGCCAAAAAGGGATAAATTACTCCCCTAACCCCTTCAAAAATAGCTGTGTTACATAGCTCATAGCTATTGTTACATAATTTACAGCTCTCCTATTTCTCTCTTCCTAATTTCGATGGAAAGGTTCCCCCTATTTTATAAAATAAATGTCGAAACCGAATGAACACCGAAGTTATAAAGGGTCTTTAAAGTCGGTTCCCAAATACCAGATTTATCTGAACATAAATCATTTAAAGCTTGGGAAATACACTTTAAAAATTATCCATAAAAACAAGGTGATCAAAAAAACAACATTCAATAAAAAATAGGAATCATGAAAAAAGTAGTTCAATTTTTTTGCGTACTGGTAATACTCCCAATCACCATAAAAGCAAATGAAAACAAAGTTGCGACCGACAACGTGTATGAGGGAATGCTGATCAAATCCATACATGTCACCAAATTTCCGTACGGCAGAAATGGAAAGGATTTTGACAAGGACAAATATCCCGACCTATATGCACGGCTGTTTGAAGGGACAAAGAAAATGGGGAAATCCAATGTTGTGAAGAACTGTAGAAAGGGCAGAATCCCCATTCTCGCTGGAGGCAAAATGCCCTTCAGGATGGAGCGAAACAAAACCTATTACATTCAAATACTAGATCATGATTCAGATAAAGGGGTTGGAAGTAACCGGGATGAAGAAGTTTCAAGCAGAATTCCCATTAAGTTGAGCACCCTGATCTCTAGGCAAGGGACTAAAAAATCATATTTAATTCAAGACCCAAGATATAAAGATGTTGCTTTCATCATCATGGTGGAGCATGTCGATGGCCTTACTGCCTCGGGAAACAAAGCCTACATTAAGCACGTAAAATCCATTGATCAGAAATACGTTCCTCCAAAAAACAAAGTGTTGGAAGGTTGCGGGCCCGTAGCCGCCACCATGCTTATGGGGTACTGGCACACGGAAAAGGGATATAAAATCATGAATCCCAAAGACAGGTTCAATGGCACAAAACATCCCACGGAAACCATACTTGAGTTCCGAAAAAAGGCCAACACCAAAGCATGGGGCAACCAGGAGCAGAGTGCCACCCGAAAAATGGAGATGAAGGATGCACTGGGGTTCTTTGCCAGCAGGGCCAACAGGCAGTCGTATGGCAAACCTCCACTAAAGGTGGATATGATGTGGAGCATTCGACGCTGGGATCAGAAAAAACAGCGGTTGAAAAAGGAGTTAAGGGAGGGCAGTCCCGTAATCCTTTTGTTGAAAAAGATGCCTCCCTGCCTTAAGGGAAAATGGGTCAACGCCTCAAAAGTGGTTGCAGACCATTACATCGTCGCAGTTGGTTTTAGCGATACCAAAAAAGAATATTATGTAATGCCGGGATGGGCAGAGCGCAACAAAAGTGCTTCATCAGGGCCACAGGTTCATAAAAGCGAAAACTCGGCACACTGCAAGTGCTCCTACAGTGAAATTGCAAATTCGGACCCCAGTTTGATTTGGCTTAAAAGGTAATCTGGTTATCCAAAGTACAGTTCTTATGAAAAAAGTCGCGATGGCACAGCTGTTTCTTTTGATTGCGTTCATTCCATTTGGGGCATGGGGTCAAAAATCCTACCCTGTGCAACTGGTAACCGTCTATGCTGATAGTGATCTAAGGGATACCATTTTTCTGAAATACCAGAACTGGCCCATTCTATTACACAAAGTAATTACCAAAGTTGACGGAAATCCAGATTTCCAAGGAGCGGAAACCACTTTTACCTACAATGCGGACCACAACCTGAAACAGATTGTGGACAGGGCTCAGGGCTTGGATCTACCTACGCAAGAATTTCAGTTCGAATACAAGGACCGGTTTCTCCAAAAAATAACCCGGAGTGAAAACGGAAAAGAAGAGAGTGTGGATGTCTACTACAACAGCCCAACAACAACCTACAGCTTTGCAAAACCATCGGGCAAAATGTGGAATTACATCTACAAGAACGGAGATTTGGTTGCCGTGCGGAACTGCGGGAGGGAGGTGACCACCTATTATTATACCGGTGAGGGTCAAATGGATCAGGCTTTAGATAAAAAAAAGCTTAATGGTCCTTACAAAAATCTAAACCAATGGTCACTGGCAGGGTATCACATCGTGTCAAGTCTATTACGCAGTTCAAGAATGGCCCATATGATTTTAAGACGGAAACTTCTGGATTTTATCAGTTACGACCATACCTTCATCCACCTGCACAACAAACTGGATGAATTTGGCAACGTAGCACAAATAGACTTTCGCTATGCTGAGGACGATACTCCTTTTCAGACTACGTACATCACCTATAAAACCATAAGACTATAGTCATGAGATGCATAAAACCGATATCCATTCTACTATTTTTTCTAATGTCTTTCCCAGCACTGAGCCAAATCCGAACAACAGCAAAGCTCCCAAAGCAAAAAAAAATAAACGCTAAATATCTGACAAAAAACAAGATTCCGGTATTCCAGCAAAAAAGCACCAAGAGTACGAAAACCAAATCTTACAAAAGCAGTGCTTCAAAATCCAATATAGATTGGTCCAGGGTATTCAAATACGCCACAAAGTTCAATGCCACCCGGTTTCTTGCCCAAAGTGACATAACCATAGGGCGTCAAAAAATAGTCCTTAGCCCTTCTAAGCTGTACAGCGGTTACAATGAGATAACAGCCTGGGACGCGAATAGGGTATCCCGAAGCAGTATCCATTTAAAGAACAATACCCAGGGGTCTGAACGATTTGAAAATGCCCAGGGCCAACCCGTGGGCAACCTATTTCTTTGGGCTCAATTACAGGCCCGGAAAAAATATCTAGTCACCTTTATGATCTCCATGGACCATCCCTGGATCGACCTGAAGTTGGAATATCCCAGCGCATACAATGAAATGGTATCACACACTTACAGAATCAGGGACGGCAAGGAAATCTCAGTGGATGTCATTGTAAATACGGTGGAAAGTGGCCTGCATATGCTTCGCCTATATGCTATAGGTGATTCCGAAGGGCGCGGAGAGGGGGAATGGAAATTCAAACAGTGTACCATTCAGGAAATACAGTAACAAACCACACACGTCAGAAGGAACAAAATCAAGCTAAAAGTAACGATAACATATAATCCAAATACAATGAAAAAACAACATATTCTTTTATTGGGCGTCCTTTTATGTGCGGCGCCAAGTCTCGAGGCCCAGTTTTGGAAAAAACTGAAAAAAAGAGCAGAGCAGGCCGCTGAGGAAACCATCTATCGCAAGGCCGAAGAAAAAACGGCAGAGAAAACCGAAAAGGCGATGGACAGTATTTTTGAGGCCCCCAATAAGGTGGGCAAGAAAAAAAAGGGAAAGAAACGAAGCGGTACCTCTGGTAACACCAACGACGGAGAATGGGATTCTGATGGTGATGATTATGGAGATGAGGAGGGGCAACAGACAGAAGCTTCTGGTTCCGAAAGTCTTTCAATATACCGCAAATTTGATTTTGTTCCGGGTGAAGAAATACTATTGTATGATGATTTTTCAGCCGATGCCACCGGTGATTTCCCCAGTAATTGGGACAGCAACGGGGGTGGTGAAATTGTAGAAGTGCTAGATCAAAAATGGCTTAGTTTACAAAATGGAGCTATTACCATGCCATTGCTTGAGAATACCCTGCCCAAAGAATTCACTGTCGAATTTGATGTACTTCTCCCGGGGTATCCAGAAAACGAAGGAGGTGTATTGTCCCGGCTTTGGTTATGGGTAGATGAAGATCCGGGTTATAAATTTGGCACAAAAAACCGGGGTGAAGCAGGCCTAAGTTTTTGGACCGCTGTCAAAAACGCGGTCTTTATCAACAATAGAGTCAACGGAAAGCATCTCTTGCAGAACAAATTGGAATTCAATTATCATGAAGAGTTTTACGATGTGGCGCATATTTCCATAGCTGTCAACAAAAGACGTTTTAGACTTTGGGTCAACGCACAAAAACTTGTTGACGTCCCAAGATTGCTTCCCGAAGTTACAATGGCCAACTTTAAAATGCAGATGAAGGACTATCCAGAGGAATTCCTTATCTCCAACTTCAAGCTGGCAGAAGGAGGACAAGACCTTAGAGCACAACTTATAGAGGATGGTAAGTTCTCTACCACGGGTATCCTGTTCGATTCGGGTTCCGACAATATCAAGCCAGAATCCTATGGTATTCTGAAGAAAATTGCTGCTGCCCTGCAAGGCGGTGATCTTCAGGTTAACATCATAGGGCATACCGATGCCGATGGTTCTGAGGATACCAACATGGCGCTCTCTGAGGCTCGAGCGGAAGCTGTGAAATTTGCCTTGATCAACGAATTCGGAGTCGATGGATCGGTACTTTCCTTCGAGGGTCGTGGAGAATCAGAGCCCGTAGCTGAAAATAACTCCCCTGAAGGAAAGGCAAAGAACAGAAGGGTAGAGTTTGTAAAAATTTAAAAGCATGAAAGCGAGTAGTCTTTTAGTCCCATTCATTTTTTTTCTGGTACAGAACATGTCCTTGCAGGCACAATGGCGAGTGACCACCTGTGAGGAGGCTGGCATTTCCGATAATGTGGGAGAAGGTGTATTGAAGACCTACTTTCATGAAGATCCGAATACGGGTTTGGGTGGTTTGGGTTGCTGGGTCCATCACCATGAAAATGGAAAAGATATGGTGATAACTCCACATAGTTGGGGAAGGGAACCCAATAGCCCAAGAAAAGGACTGATCAGGGCGGTAATGGAGGCCATGACCGATGCAAGAAATGTTTATTCCGCTTTTGGAAGTATGGACAATGGCCTTATGTATTTGCTCAACGATGTCCGCTACACCGACGGGGGAGGGGAAGCTTTTTGGATCGACAACAACAATCAATGCTGGATGCGATCTGGAGTGCCCAGTTTAAGGACACATAGAACTACGGCCAATAAAAAGCAAGTTTTTGCCCATGAGATAGGGCATTGTTTTATCATGGAAAATGTTCCCGAACTCACCCGAGATAATTACAATTTGAATGAATGGGCCGATGAAAGCATCGCAGAATATTTGGGCAGTCTGGTATATCCCAGAAATAACCTTGAACATCGAAATGCCAGGGATTTTCGATTGGAAGAGGCATTTTCCCAAGCCTACAGAGCCTATATTTTTTGGCAGTTTTACCTCAACAAGATTGGACATCCGGAGCGTGTGGACGAAATCTTCAACGAATTGGTGTCCCACCCCACTGTTGAAACCCAAATCAAGTATTTACGGGAAAAAGATGTGGGTCCGATTTTGCAGCAGTTCTACTTTGAGCATTATCAAAAACGTTTACTGGATCCCGGTGGGGGTACCATCCCACGCAGACCCGTAGTGGCTCCAGCCACAGATGTAGTGCACTACTTAGATCCCCATACCAACAATCCTTTTTTCAGTGGAAAGCTTAGAAAGGCAAGACTTAGTTTGTATAAACTCGAGCTGCCTGCTGGATACGATGTACGCTTGCGATGGAGTATTGAGGGGGTAAAGAAACCCTATGTTTCCATTATCTCAGGTCGTACTTCGGTACCTGATTGGGTGAATCCTGCCATTGTGGAAGGTAATTGTGGTAAGACAACCACCATTGAGGTACTGATCAGTCATATGTTCAATAATCCACCGTTGGAAAAACTTAAGATTACTTACGACCTGGTAGAGCGTACGGATTGCTGTCCGATTGTGAAAGAGGGCAATCCATCCGTGGAAAACCTGAACGGCAACTTCAACTTTGATTATTACATTGAATCGGAAGCTGTGGGGTCTTCCCGGGGTGAAACGGAAACCACTCCTTTTAACTATTATGTAAATTCCCGTGATGGGTCCATCTTGCTGACGCGGGAGGTAATCGCCTCCACCTTTGGAAGCTACAAGGGAGGTGGCTTTATTATGGATGCCGTAATCTGGTTCCCGAACGGTCAATTGGTAGCTTATGTTATTGACAATACGGGCACAAAAAGGGCCATGACCCTTGATATGAACCAAACCCGTGGAGACATCATGGGTATCCAATTCTTGGAAATTGATGAGTTTTTAAGTAAGGCAGGCCGTAGTGGCGTACGTCCCGCTCCGTTGCCCAGCGGAAGCATTTGGACCAACAAATCGGAAGGGCGCGCCTACACAAAAAATGACCCTCGAAATCCTGGAGAGCGACTTCATATCACTGGCTATTTGTCAAACGAAAAATCTATTGCTTCCAGTCCCTTACCTGCTTTTGGGTTTATGGGCGGGTACATCAAAGATGAAAACGGCATTCCAAAAAACTTGGTTTACACCCGAGCCAAACTGTCCGATGGAAGTTTCTTCGAGGTTCATCTAAAAAAATTCCGAAAGGAGTGTGCTTCCTTCGAAGCCAAGGGATACAAAAAGGCGACGTTGGGTGGCTATACCGGTAGTTTTTCAGCGATGTCTGAGGACGAAATTGAGGCATATGGTGAGCGCCAAGAATCTTATAATGACGAAATGATGGCCCTTCTAAGCGAAATGAGTGCCTGTGGCAAAAATCCAGAATGTCTCGCAAAAATGGAAAAGAAAATGTTGGCCTTGACCAAAAAGCGCGAAACAGATGTTTTCAATCTTCCTTCAGATCCACGTCATTCGGGCAGCAAAGGATCAAGGTTCAAAGAAAATCAACAAATGATACGTATGCAGATGTTGGAACTCCAAAATCTGATGGTCGATGTGAACCTTAAATGCGAGAAAATATCCAACAACCTGAAAAAATGTGAAAAAAGCGGTGGAGGTTGCACTCCCCTCAGAAAGAAATTGGACCAATGTAAAAAGGAAAAGAAGGATTTGGAAGCATCCCATAAAAAGTTGGAATGTGAAATGGCATATCTCATGGGCATGGAAGACATGATGGATGATTGTAGATAGTGGAATTCAACCTTTTAATCGATAAAACAAAAGAATTATTTAAAACCTTAATTATGAAAACAAGATTCAAGATCCAGAAAGGGAAATACAAGCTGAGCTTTAGGTCTGGTATGTGGCTGATGGTATTTTTGGTATTCGCTAACTTGGGTATCGCTCAACAGCGTACCCACAATGCCAAAATTGCCACCAAAAAAGTGGGTAGCAATGTTGCTGTTTCTAGTAAAAAGGTTCCCCTTTTCGAAGCCACCAACAAGGACATTGCCAAGAAAACAGGCAAAGTTTCCAAGTCAAAGGTGCCCAAAACGTTACCCACAAATACGTTAACCACTGTTATACCTGCCACTGTGAAATCGAGCAGTAGCAAACTTAACCTTACCCTTACCCCAAGAAAAGTGTATACTTCTAAAGGGTACATCATCAATGACGGTGGATACTCCAATCCTGTCGACGACGAAATTATGCTACAACCAAAGGCTGCGGAAAGCGTGGATATTTACTTCCGTGCAAAATATGGCAAGAGTTATCTGGTAACCTTGGAAATGAGGGGTGGTGGCACGGATTTCTACATTGGGGCCGCTAAATGCAATGACCCTAAGCTTATTATCCAACTCAATGGGGTACAGCAAACTTTTGATCTTTCTGAAGGAATGAATAAACTAGAGTTTGTTGTTCAATCCAAAGTTTCCGGTATGATCGAGGTTCCCATCGCCAATGCTTCCTGCTCGCGAAAAGACCTTAAACCTCGACTACGATTCAAAAAGGTGGGCATCAAGGAATTATAGTCAAAATCCGGAGGGTTTCGGTTTAGAACTGAGGCGGGGCATTTGCTCCGCTTTCTTTTGAACCCTAGTCTCAGGTTTGATGCATGAGTCACAATTTTTCCCCATCTTGCCCTAAAATTGGTTTTGGAAACTGCAGATGATTTTTTGAATGGGCAAATCCTTTTGATAGACAAACCCCTGGAATGGAGTTCCTTTCAGGCGGTGAATGCTTTGAAATGGGCCATCAGGAAGAAGTTTAATCTCAAAAAGATAAAAATTGGTCACGCTGGAACCTTAGATCCACTGGCCACTGGTCTGCTGATTATCTGCACCGGGAAATTCACCAAAAAAATCCCTGACCTCCAGGGACAAATCAAAGAGTACACAGGAAGCTTTACCCTGGGCGCCACTACTCCCTCTTTCGATATGGAAACCGATGTTGACAAAACATATCCCTTAGATCATCTAGATGAGGCTATGATTCGCGACACCACCAAACAGTTTATTGGTGAAATAGAACAAGTCCCTCCTATTTTTTCCGCGCTGAAAAAAGATGGCAAGCGATTGTACGAATTGGCCAGGGAAGGAAAAGAAGTGGAGTTAAAATCCCGAAAAATTGAGATTTTTGCGTTTGAAATCACGCAAATCAAAATACCGAAGGTACATTTCAGGATAGTTTGTAGTAAAGGAACCTACATTCGTTCCCTAGCCCACGATTTTGGAAAAGCCTTGCAATCAGGTGCCTATTTGTCATCCCTCAGAAGAACCAAAATAGGCGATTTTGACGTAATTAATGCAGTAACCCCATTGGATTTCAAGCAAAAACTGCTTGAAAAAGGTTAAAATTTACTTTGAAGCCCATTTGGGCATAAACCTTGGGTAAAATATTTTTGAAAAAATAAGGTTATAGTATCACCATGAACCTGAACAGAAACCAGTTATCATTATTGATTACATTCTTCTCCATGTCCATCGTGGTGGTGTTGATGTTCAACATCCATTTGGGGGGCATGAAGGAAGAGCAGTATGTTATCGAAATGAGTCTGGCGGATGAGGATATTGAGGAGTTGTTGAAGGAAGAGGAGAAGCGTTTGGAAGAATTGGCCAATAATGAGCCCATTAAAAGTCATATGGCCTTTAATGAAACAGCCAAACCCACAGTTGGAAATCCGGAGCCTTTGAAAACCCTTGAAGAGCTCATGGAAGAACGTGCCTTGAATAATGATGAAGGAGAATCCTCCGTTTCGGACAGTACCTTTGCTGAGCAACTAAAAAAACTCACGGAACAGCGTGAAGAGAAGAAACAAAAACTGGGTGAGCGTGAAGCGCAAAAAGAAGAATTTACAAACTACCTTAAAGATCGCCGTACCTCAATTTCTTTCTCTCTGGTGAACCGTAACGCCTATTCGCTCCCTCCTCCCATTTATACCTGTATCGAAGGTGGAAAGGTTGTGGTCAATATTAAAGTGGATGCCAACGGATATGTGACCGAGGCAGATTTTAACGATGAAAGTTCTGGTACTACCAATGGTTGTTTGGTGGACAATGCCATTGCTTATGCCTTAAAGGCAAGATTCAGCCCAGATTCCAGAAGTTCCCAAATTGGAACCATTACTTATTTATTCCAGCGGAAGTAGTTCGAGAAGGTCGCTAAGAATATTTTGTCCCTTATCCTTGTTATACCAAACTTGGAGGTCTTGTTTGAACTCAGCAGTCAACACCCCATGCTCTTGTTTGTAGGCCTCGGCCATTTGGGTAGCGGTACTTGGTCTTGGGCCCCACTCCCCAATGACTTCCTCATTTTCTTTGTTTAGCACAATCAATTTTGGTATGGAACGTGCCCCTTTGGTCAAGAATGAGTCCATTAATGCTAGATTCTCATCCCTTAGTACGATCCTAAACTCAATATTGGGGTTTATTTCCGAAATCTTGTTCATGAGCGGAAGGCTTGGCGAAGCATCACCACACCAGCTTTCACTCAAAACCAAAAAAACGAGCTTCGATTTCACCTTCAAAATCCGCTCTTCGGCTTCCTTCGGAAGCTTAAAGGTCTTGTCCCAACGATTCATCCGTCGGTCATTCAATTCGGTATAATTGATAAGGGATTCGAGTTGTTCCTCCCCAGAAGTTTGGCGGTTTAGCGCCAATTGATGCACCAAATCCCTATATTCGGGATATGTCATTCCTTTGGCTATGCCATTTTTCACCAACTCCATTTGTTCCTTCTGTAGATTTTTTTCTATCACTTCCATAAGACACTTTCCTCAAATTTAGGTCACATAAACTGCTTAACCTGTGACTTTTGTCATTGGTTGTATTCTTTATGAAAAACTTACATAACGAATTTTTATCTTCTGTGGAATACATATATCGACGTTAAAAGCCCTAAAAAAGTATTGCTTGAAATGAGACCCGCACCGGAATGGATTGCGCAGAAAATTAGTGATTTAGCAATCTTTTCTTTACCATACCTCCTTTGGTGTCGTTGATACTGTTCATCACCACAAATGCCTTTGGATCGATCTTATCTATTTCGATGTGCAGTTTTCGAATTTCCAAACGTGTGATTACAGTATAGATCACGTCATATTCGTTTTGTTCGCCGTCTTTTCCATACCCTCCTCTGGCTTGATATATGGTAAGACCCCTTCCCATTTTTTCAACGACCATTTCCCGAATCTGTTCGCTTTTTTTGGATATGATGGTTACCCCGGTGTACTCTTCGATTCCTTCCACCACAAAATCCAAGGTTTTTGAGGCGGCCAAGTACGTGAGCATGGAATACAAGGCTGCTTCAATGGATAGTAGGTAAGCGGCAGCCAAGAAGATGACCACATTGACCAAAATAATAATGTCACCTATTTTAGCCCCCCATTTCCTGCTGAGAAAAATGGCCAGTACTTCTGTCCCATCTAGCACACTACCGCCCCTAATGGAAAGTCCAATTCCTGCACCAAGAAAAAAGCCCCCGAATACGGAAACGAGCAGTTTATCTTGGGTGACCTCTGGAAAATTGATCAAAACAAGCGTCAGTGCCAATCCTAAAATGGCTATTACGGCTTTAATGGCGAATTGTTTTCCTATGACACGATAGGCCATAAAGAGAAATGGAACGTTCACCGCAATAATGAGCATCCATAAGGGTAGTGAGGTGACTTCGGATATAAGAAGCGAAATTCCAGTGGCACCACCATCAATAAATCGGTTGGGCAGAAGAAAA
>JANQRD010000252.1 GCA_028284725.1 Allomuricauda sp.
ATAAATTGGCGAAGTACATTGATCAAGCAAAATCGGATAAAAATGCAGAAATCATTGCGGGAGGCGGATATGATAAATCTGTAGGCTATTTTATTGAGCCTACCGTCATTTTGACCACAGATCCACATTATACTACCATGGAAACCGAACTTTTTGGCCCAGTGGTGACTATTTATGCATATGATGACGCTGATTGGGATGCCACCTTAGAACTGGTTGATTCCACTTCCGAATATGCACTTACGGGAGCGGTTTTGGCCACAGATCGCTACGCAATTGACCAAGCCACCAAAGCGTTGCAGAATTGCGCTGGGAATTTTTACATCAATGACAAGCCTACCGGCGCCGTAGTGGGTCAACAGCCTTTCGGTGGTGCCAGGGCTTCGGGAACCAATGACAAAGCAGGTTCGGCACAGAACCTATTGCGTTGGGTGTCACCAAGATTGATCAAGGAAACTTTTGTAACGCCAGAGGATTACCGTTATCCTTTTTTGGGATAGTCACTCATAATAGTTAAATCTTACGCCGTTATTCCAGCAAAACTGAATAACGGCTATTTTTATATTCAAATGCAAGGCAATCCAGGATATCGCGCATTCTTCTTAGTTCCTCCTGAGGTCCAACTTTTGGATATGGCTGGGCCTGCGCATCTTTTTTATGAGGCCCGTGAATATGGTGCATCCATTGAAACGCACTATCTGTCGATGAAACAAAATCCAGAAGAGGTCTCAAGTGCGGGGGTCTCTTTGGGAAATTTGGAACCTTTCGAAAAATTCACCTTTGGTCCCAATGATCTTTTGTTTATTCCTGGTCTGGAATCCTATCTTTTCTTTGCAAAAGATTTTGTCTTGGAAAATGCAGAGTTTTTCCGCTGGCTACGAACACAAAGCGAAAATGGAGCTAAAATACTCTCAGTTTGTACCGGAGCTTATGTAATGGCCTTTGCCGGTCTGTTCGATGGAAAAAAATGCACCACACATTGGAAGTACTTTGAGGATTTCCAAGAAAGATTTCCAAAGATGAGATTGCTTTCCGACAGATTAATTGTGAAGGATGGGAACCTGTACTCCAGTGCAGGGGTGTCTTCGGGGATCGATCTGGCACTTTTTATTCTGGAAGAATTATACGGATCTGTTTTTGCCACAAAAGTGGCCAAAGAAGTGGTCATTTATCTCCGTAGGACTGAAAATGACCCACAACTGAGTGTTTTTCTACAGTATCGCAACCACATGGACAATCGCATCCACCAAGTTCAAGATCTTTTGGCCCAAAATCTCGCAAAAAAAACAAAAATTGAAGATCTTGCTGAAAATGTCCACATGAGTCCAAGGAACCTCACTCGCCTGTTCAAAAAAGTAACAGGTATTACCATCGGACATTACTTAGATCAACTAAGGGTGGAACGGGCAGTACAATTGCTCTCAGACGGTTCGAAAGTAAGTGCCGTCTCCCAAGCATGTGGACTGCAAAGCAACAATCAGTTAAGGACGCTATTAAAAAAACATACGGCCTCCCTTCCTTCCAAATTTCAATAGGAAATGTCCCAATCCTGCGGTTTGTTGTCCTTTGTTCAGTCTTCATAATGGACTAATTTTGATTTCAATCAAAAATCAAAAAATGAACAGACTACTCATAGCGACCACTTTTTTTTTATCAACTTTGTTGACCTATTCCCAAACCAGCATCGATGCTTCAACTGTCTACGTTTGTCCACCTTGTGACCTCCCCTGTGATGACAAGGAATACAGTGAACCTGGAAAATGCTCATATTGTAACATGGTACTTATGAAAAAAGAGGCTATAAAGACCATTGCTTTTTATTTGCAGGACCGCGTAGAGGTGTTAGATTTTGCAGGTCCAATGGAGGTATTGTCCTATGCAGGTTTCAAGGTGTTTACTGTATCTGCCACCAAAGACCCCATTAAATCGCAAGGCATTCTCAGTGTGGTTCCAGACTATACCATCGAAAATGCCCCAAAGGCTGATATTTTAGCCTTTTTTGGTGGAAATTCGTCAGCAGCTTCAAAAAACCCGGATGTCATCAACTGGGTCAAGCAACAACAGGATGTGGAATATCATTTTTCCGTTTGCACGGGAGCTTTTATTCTTGCAGAGGCTGGAATTTTGGATGGTAAGACCGCTACCACTTTCCACAGTGCTTTGGATGACCTGCAGGAGGATTATCCGCATGTAAATGTGAAGAAAAATGTCCGTTTTGTCGATAACGGGAAAGTTATTACCACAGCTGGAATCTCAGCGGGAATTGACGGCGCACTTCATCTTGTGGCCAAATTGCACGGAGTCAATGCCGCCAAAAGGGTGGCGTACAATATGGAATATGATAATTGGAGACTCGGCAACGGATTGATTCTTTCAAACGATAATCCATATACCCTTGCAAAATCCACTCCAGAACTTAAAGCTTTTGAAGGTAGGTACGAATTCAAAAATGATAGTGAAATCGAGCTCAAACTGAATAAAAAAGACGGTGACCTTTACACAGTAATTCGTGAAGTGGCTTATCCCATCTATCATGAAAGCGGCGATGTTTTTTCTGATATTGGTAGTGACCCTATTTTCTTTAAAAGAAATGGAAAAGGTGAAATTGTGGGGTATTCACTAACCGAAAATGGTGAGGTATATAAAAAAAAGAATTAGCCCTTGAATTTTTGGGGGAGGTAGACCACCTTTTTAGTTTCAAAAAAATCTTCAGAAAAGTACTCTCTCAAATCAAAGATTTGAGCGGTTTGATAATCTTTCAGTTCTTCGGACAAATCACCCCCTTTTAGGTATAAAATCCCATTTTTCCGCTCATGGGCGGAATCTTTCTTGATTTTTCCCTTGGTCCACCTAACAAAAGTCGGCATGGCCGCTACTGCCCTGCTGATAATGAAATCATAATGGCCATCCAAATCCTCGACCCGTGAATGGTGGGCAGTAACATTATCAATCTTAAGCCCCTCCACAACTTCTTGGACAACTTTTATTTTTTTTCCAATGGCATCAACCAAAGTAAATTTGACTTCCGGAAACAAAATGGCCAGTGGAATCCCAGGAAAACCGCCCCCTGTACCTACATCCAAAATTTCAGAGCCTTCATTGAATTGTTGGATTTTTGCAATACCCAACGAATGTAGCACATGGCGCAGGTAGAGCTCGTCGATATCCTTTCTTGAAACCACGTTTATTTTGGCATTCCAATCCTGATATAGCGCTTCCAAAGCCCTAAAATGCTCCTTTTGTTGCTCACTGAGCGTCGTAAAATACTTGAATATCAAATCTGCCTGCATGGGCCAACTGTTAATTTTGCCAAAATTAATACTTTTACACACCTCAATGTCGTTTTCATAAGAAGGTGGCAACGTTGGGAGATCAATTTAGTTACCTTTGCAAAAATTTTTTTATGGAAAAGGACATCATCCGGTTTTCACGTAAAGACTCTGCACAGTTTTTCAGAACATTGAATAAAAGAGTCAACCAATACTTCTCAGAAAACAAAATAAAGAAAACCGGAAACTGGAAGCTTCATTTGAAGACCATCATCATGTTTGCGGTGTTTTTGACTCCCTATTTTTTAATCCTCACCCTTAGTTTGCCCTTTTGGGCCTACCTGCTCCTCACCATTACCATGGGTGTGGGCATGGCAGGAGTAGGTATGAATGTGATGCACGATAGCCTGCATGGTTCATATTCCACAAAAGGCTGGGTGAACAAATTAATGGGAAGCAGCATCTATATTTTGGCTGGAAATGTCTACAATTGGCAGGTACAGCACAATGTATTGCATCATACGTACACCAACATCCACGAACACGATGAAGATATGGAGGCCGGAAGGGTGTTACGTTTTTCAAAACATGCCGAATGGAAAAAGCACCATAAATTCCAGCATTACTATTCCATTTTCCTTTATGGCCTTTTGACCTTCAATTGGGCGATTACGACTGACTTCAAACAAATGTACCGTTACATGAAAAGAAAATTGTCCTACGGAAAATTGCCAAATCCCGTTATCAATTGGAGCACGTTGGTCGTTACCAAAATATTATACATGGTCATTTGGATTGTGTTGCCGTTGATTTTTGCCAAAGTTGTATGGTGGCAGGTACTGTTGGGCTTTTTTGTAATGCATTACATCGCCGGTGTAATTTTGAGTGTAGTCTTCCAATTGGCACATATCGTGGATGATGCGGAAACTCCATTACCCGATGAGAGTGGAAACATGAAGAACACTTGGGCCATCCATCAACTGTTCACCACAGTGAATTTTGGCACAAAGAACAGAATCATAAATTGGTTCACGGGCGGTTTGAACCATCAGGTTGAGCATCATATCTTCCCCAATATCAGTCATATTCACTACACAAAAATCTCGAAAATTGTGAAACAGACGGCCAGGGAATTTAATTTGCCCTACAACGAATACAAAACTACCAGAAAAGCCATAATTTCGCACTTCAAACATTTGAAGGAGCTCGGAAAAAATCCGGCGCTACAGTACCAGTAAAATTGCAACACCAATGAGCAACCATCTTTCCGACAGGATCCAGAACATGTCCACGTCGGCCACTTTGGCCATGGCTGCAAAGGCCAGGGAATTGAGAAACGAGGGCAAGGATATCATCGGGCTTAGTCTGGGAGAACCAGATTTCAATATTCCGGATTTTATTAAAGAGGCTGCAAAGCAGGCCATCGATGAGAACTACAGCAGTTATACCCCTGTGGACGGTTATGCGGATTTGAAAAAGGCAATTTCCGCCAAATTTAAAAGGGATAACGACCTTGACTATGATATCAGTCAAATTGTGGTTTCCACCGGTGCGAAACAGTCCCTTTTTAATGTGGCAATGGTTGTTTTGAATCCAGGGGATGAAGTAATTCTTCCCGCTCCTTATTGGGTGAGCTATAGCGATATCGTAAAACTCGCTGAAGGGGTTCCGGTTGAAGTTTCGACCAGCATCGACACTGATTTTAAAATGACCCCGGAGCAATTGGAGGCGGCTATCACTCCCAAAACCAAAATGCTTTGGTTCAGTTCACCCTGTAACCCCAGCGGTTCGGTGTACAGCAAAGCTGAATTGGAAGGATTGGTGGATGTCCTCAAAAAGCATCCTGATATTTTTGTGGTTTCTGATGAAATTTACGAACACATCAACTTTGTTGGTGGCCATGTGAGCATTGCTGGTATTGATGGGATGTATGATCGAACCATCACGGTAAACGGTGTTTCCAAGGCGTTTGCCATGACCGGCTGGCGAATCGGATACATCGGGGCACCAACTTGGATTGCCAAAGGGTGCACCAAGCTTCAAGGCCAAGTGACCAGCGGTGCCAACGCTATCGCACAACGTTCGGTGATTACTGCTTTGGAAGCTCCCGTAAACAAGATACAGTATATGATCGATGAGTTCCACCAAAGAAGGGACTTAGTGCTGCAGCTTTTGGGTGAAATTGATGGATTCAAGCTTAATGTTCCAGAAGGTGCGTTTTATGTTTTCCCTGATATTTCCTCGTTCTTCGGAAAAACTTTGAACGGAACCACCATCAGTAATGCATCGGACTTTGCCTTGTATCTATTGGAGCAGGCTAATGTGGCCACTGTGACAGGTGAAGCTTTTGGAAATCCCAACTGTATACGGATTTCATACGCGGCTTCCGAAAAAGAACTTAGAGAGGCTATCAGCAGAATAAAAGAGGCTGTTTAGTTATTAGCTAAGTATTGCTGATATTTCTTTTTATTTTTAAGGTGCTTTTTCTTTGATGATACGAAGTTTGAATCTCCTCTTCTAAATCCTCAACCATGAAGTCTACCGGAAGTCCTGTACATGCGGGATTGTCATACCAATAAATTAATCTTACATTATCACAATCCAAAAAATATTCATAGACCTTGCCGAAGTAATTTCCTTCTGTTGTTTGTAACCAAAATAAATCTATTTTCTTGCCGACTCTATTTGCCCAATCACAATCATTTTGAAGCATTTTGATTTTGTCTTCAAGCCCTCTTTTTGCGATTATGGCACTGTCAATTTCATACCCAGGAAAAGTGTCAGTATTTTGCGAAACCATAATGCCAGTTGTGAAAAACAAAATTGTGGCCAACGTGTTCTTAAGTTTGTTCATCGCTTATCAGTTTAAGTCAAGTTCTTTTCCAAAAATAGGGTGTTAGTATAATCAATACGGTAAATAGTTCCAACCTCCCCAATAACATTAAAAAGGCACACCACCATTTTCCAGCGTTCGGGAGGCTACCATAGTTACTGACTGGGTTTAAACTTCCCAAAGCGGGGCCAACGTTCCCCAAAGAGGAGGCCGATCCGCCTATGGCGGAAATGAAATCAAGTCCTAGAAATCCCAAAACCAGAGATCCCACGATAAAGAACAACATGTAGAGGACAAAAAATGCGATGATGTTGTATACAATATGCTCGGTCACCGTTTTTTCATTGTAACGTACTGGGATGATAGCGTTCGTATGCAGGGTTCGCTTAAATTCCAAAATCCCATTTTTGATAATCAGCAAGTGCCGCATTACTTTGATTCCCCCAGCGGTAGAGCCTGCTGATCCCCCCAAAAACATCAATCCGAAAAAGAAAATGGTTAGAAACGGAGTCCAACCTGTGAAATCTGCTGTCACAAAGCCTGTTGTGGTCACAACCGCTACCACTTGAAAAAGAGCATGTCGGAATGAACTCTCCGTTTTTCCCCATACCATGGGATGAAAATCCGAGGTTTCCACATTTGCGGCCAAATGCACCACTAAAAAAGCGGCTACCGCAAACAAGATGATGAAAATGGTGTAATACTTAAATTCCTCATCTTTTATAATACGCTGTACCTTTCCCGTAAAGGCGAAATAGCTCAATACGAAGTTACTCCCGGCCAGAAACATGAACACAATAGTGATGTATTGGATAAGCGGCTGATGATTCCAATGGGCCAAGCTTGCATTTTTTGTTGAAAAGCCTCCTGTAGACAAGGTCGCCAGCGAATGGTTGATAGCATCAAAAAATGACATCCCTGCTAGTTTCAGGAGAACCGTTTCAGCCACGGTATAACCGAAATAGATTAACCAAAGTCGTTTTGCAGTATCGGTAATCCTGGGATGGAGTTTGTCATTTGCCGGTCCAGGCGCTTCTGCTGCAAAAAGCTGCATGCCCCCAATTCCTAAAAGTGGGAGAATTGCAATGGCCAATACAATGATTCCCATCCCTCCTATCCAATGTGTAAGACTTCTCCAAAGAAGAATCCCTTCGGGCAAGGACTCAATATCACTTAAGATGGAAGCTCCCGTAGTAGTATAACCGGATATAGTCTCAAAAAAGGCATCTGTCACTGAGGGTATGGCGCCCGAAAAAAGGTAGGGCAATGCCCCGGAAATAGACATGATGATCCATCCAAAGGTCACCACAATATAGCCCTCTCTGCGTTTTACCTCTTTTTTATGGCCCCGTGTGTAAAACATGGCCATCACCCCAAAAAGCATGGTCACGATGGCGGCCAGGGTAATGTCCAGTGTTGCTCCATCATCATAAATACCACTGACAAACGCCGCCAAAAGCATAAAAGAGCCATTGCAAAGCAGCAAAAGCCCCATGATGTGAACAATAATTCGTGTATTAAGCCCCATTACAAGAATAGCTTTTCAATCCTCGGGATGGCCTTGGGCAGTGAGCAAACAACCACCCGATCACCTTCTAGAATTTTAAAATCCCCTAAGGCAATGATTCCCTTTCCGTTGCGGATGACACCTCCGATACTCGCTTCCCTCGGAAAATTGAGTTCACGAATGATTTCGCCATTGACCAGGGAGGAAGCTTTAACCTCAAACTCCAAAATCTCCGCATTCAAATTGTTCAAACGCGTTAGGGCCAGTACCTCTCCCCTTCTGATGTACCGAAAGATATTATTGGCTGCCAACAGCTTCTTATTGATCAAGGTATCCACGCCAATGGAATGGGAAAGTTGAAAGTAGTCCATGTTTTCCACCAGGGCAATGGTCTTCTTTATTTTCTTGGATTTGGCCACCAAACAAGACATAATGTTGGTCTCCGAATTTCCGGTGACCGCGATAAAAGCATCCATGGAATCCAAGCTTTCCTCGTCTAGAAGTTCCACGTTTCGTCCATCTCCATTGATCACTAGTGCATGGGGAAGCTCATCAGCAATATCAAAAGCTTTCTCTTTATTCTTTTCAATCAGCTTTACATTGAACTTGTTGTTGCAAAGATCACGTGCGGTTTTATAACCCACTTTGCTTCCCCCAAGAATCATCACATTTTTAATTTCCTTTTTTTGCATCCCGGTAAGCTTGTAGAGCTCTTCGACGCCTTCATTGGTAGTGATGAAATAGACCTGATCTCCTTCTTTAAACACGGTATCCCCTCTTGGAACCAGAGTATATTGGGTTCCCATACGCTGCAGGGCTATGGGCATAAAGTGCAGTTCTGGGAATATTTTGGCCGCCTCCTTTACCATTTTGCCCACAAAAGGCGCTGCTTTTGGCAGAAATACCCCAATCATGGTCAATAAACCGTCTTCAAACTCATAGGTATCGTTAAAAGCAGATTGATTCAACAACAACTGTATTTCCGTTGCGGCCAATTCCTCGGGGGAAATCAATTCATCAATACCCAATTCATCGAATTTGATCAGGTCACGATTGTCCATGAATTCGGTATTGGAAATCCGTGCTATGGTACGCTCGCAGCCCAATTGCTTTGCCAACAAACAAAGCGTGAGGTTTGTGGTCTCCGATGCGGTAACCCCAATAACCAAATCGGAACTTTCCACTTTCGCATCCCTCAAGACCTCTATCGAGGTGGCGTCACCACGAAGCACCCGTATGTCCAAATGGTTGTCGGCATACGACAAGCTCTCTTTATCGGTATCAATCAATGTGATATCCTGAGCTTCATACGACAAAAGCTTTGCCAAATGAAAACCTACTTCACCTGCTCCAGCAATAATAATCTTCATTGATTAAAATAAGATGTTCTTAACTAAGTTCAATTTGTAGTTCGAAAAGTAAAAAGAATGGTATCCACTGTCCCAAAGACAATTACTATACATAATACGGAAAAGCTTTCCATTAGTGCAGGGCAAAATTACGTAATTATTTTTGTACACCTCCCATATTGCTAAGTTGTATATTTGCCAGCAAATTCAACCCATGTCAAAAAAAGTTAAGCCTTATAAAGATTCCGATCTGGGAAAAAAGGAACAGGTAAGGCAGATGTTCGATACAATTTCAGGAAATTACGATGGCCTAAACAGGGTCATTTCCTTCGGAATCGACATTAAATGGCGGAAACGGGTGGTCGCCCTGCTCACCAAAAAATCACCAAAAACCATTTTGGACATTGCCACTGGTACCGGAGATCTTGCCATTGCGATGACGGCAACTGGAGCTGAAAAAATAATTGGACTCGACATTTCTCCTGGAATGTTGGAAGTGGGTAGAACAAAAATTTCGGATAAAAAACTGGACGACACCATTGAGATGGTGGTCGGAGACAGCGAAAACCTCCCTTTTGATGACAATACCTTCGACGCCATCACCGTTGCTTTTGGGGTTCGCAATTTTGAGAACTTAGAAAAAGGACTTCAAGAAATTCTTCGGGTTTTGAAGCCCGAGGGTACTTTTGTGGTACTGGAAACCTCGGTTCCTACCAAAATACCTTACAAGCAAGGTTACCGTATCTACACCAAAAATATCCTGCCATTAATTGGTAAAATCTTCTCCAAAGATCGGTCGGCCTATCGGTATTTGAGCGAATCTGCATCTGTTTTTCCACATGGCAGGGAATTCAACAATATTTTGGACAAAATTGGGTTTATAGGTATAGAGAACAAACCCCAGACATTTGGGGTGGCATCTATATATGTCGCTACAAAATAATTTGATGAAAAATGTCCTTTTTCTATTTGGCCTGCTGCTATTAGCATGTCCACACTCACACTCACAGTTCAGAAAAGACCCTGTTTTGAACCTTCAAACCGAAGATTTAAAGCTGTTGAATTGGGGCTACTATCTTGGATTCAATCAATATGATTTTCAATTTGAGTATGAAAACGATATTGGAGAGGACATTCTTGTGGATAAAAGCCTTGGATTCAACGTAGGACTCATTGGAGAATTACGGATCAATGAATTTTTGGATGCACGTTTTGAACCCGGCCTTTTGTACACGCAGAGAGTTTTGGGCTTTCCCGGTTTCACAGATCCAGTGGACGCCCTACGGGAAGTACGGTCCACCTATATCCGGTTTCCCCTGTTGTTAAAGGCAAGTGCCCGGCGATTTGGCAACTGGAAGCCCTTCGTCACTGGAGGGGTGTATGCCTCCATCAACCTCGGAAGCAAAGAGGACAGTCTGGACGACAACAGCAGCGGAGAGTTTCGAATGAAACAGCGAGTATATGGCTATGAGCTAGGTTTCGGAATCGACATTTACACCGAATACTTCAAATTTTCACCTTCCATTCGCGGGGTTTTTGCTTTGACGGATGAACTTGTTCCCGATAACGACCCCAACAGCCCATGGACAGGTAACATCGATGGGATGCGCACACGGGGGTTTTTTATCAATTTTACTTTTGAATAGCAAGTTGGATTGTTAGATTTTTGGATAATCGGATGCCGCCGAGTGAAATCTAAACATCTAATTTTATCGACGTATCTCGTTGAGCAAAATTGCGGTTGCCGTAGCCACATTTAAGCTTTCGGTGGTGGACTCTCCGAATTGGGGAATGGCGATTCGCTCAGAAATAACTCCACCGATTTCATCTGAAATGCCATTCGCTTCATTGCCCATCACCAGAATACCGGATTCAGGCAGTTTTTTGGAATAAACGGTATCCCCATCCATAAAAGCGCCGTAAATCAACTCATCTGTCGACTTTAAAAAATCCGACAAATCCATATACGCCACATTCACCCTGGCAATGGATCCCATAGTCGCCTGTAATACCTTCGGATTGTAACAGTCCACGGTATCCTCCGAACACACAAGATGGCTTACCCCAAACCAATCGCACAAGCGAATAATTGTTCCCAAATTTCCTGGATCACGGACGGCATCCAAGGCGACTACCCAGTCCGAGGATTCTATGGATTTGGCTTTCGGCATATAAAAAACACCGAGTACTCCATTGGGGGTGCTCAAACTGCTCATTTGTTTTAATTCCGAATTGGAAACCAACGCAACATCTGCATAATCCTTTAAAGCGTCCCCACTTTCAACAAAGACTTTATAAGGTTTCATCCCAGCTTGTAAGAGTTCTTTCACAGCCTTGGCTCCCTCCACTACGAACAGTCCGTGTTTACTTCGGTACTTTTTTTGCTGTAAGCTGGTAACTAGTTTAATTTGGTTTTTGGTAACCATCTAAATCGTTTATTTTTGGCGTCTATGAGGGTTTTGTTAGGTCTGATGCACAACTGGGCAAAAATAGGATTATTGTTGCTTATGTTGACCATGGCGGGTTGCAATACCCTAAAGAAAGTAGAGGATGATGAGCTACTGCTCACCAAAAATTCCATTTATGCCGATGAGGAAAAAATCACCGATAGTGATATCAAAAGTCTGATCAGTCAAAAACCTAACAGTAGTCTTTTGGGCTATCCACTGCGTTTGAACCTTTACAATCTCGCTAAAGAAAATCCTGATTCATCCTTCCAAGACTGGTTACATCGAAAAGAAAAGCGTGAAAAAAGATTGAACCGCCTGCTATCACAAAAACAGGTGAACCGATTACGGGAATCCTTTGTCGTGAAGGGCGCCAGTGAATTCTTTAAAAGAATTGGGGAACCACCGGTAATCATCGACACCGCATTGACACAAAAATCTGTTGATCGACTCAAAGCCTACTACAACAGCAAAGGATATTTTAACAACTCCGGTTCTTACGACATTATTAGTGGGAAACGGAAAAAGCGTGGTGAAATCGCTTACATGATTGCATTAGGGAACCCTTTTTATATTGATACCATTCAAAAAAACATCTCCTCACCTGAGTTGGATTCCATCTACGATAGTGCATTGAAGCAGTCCTTTGTTAAAAATGGTGATCAATTCGATTTGGCAAACTTCAATAACGAAAGGGAACGTTTAACAGCACTTTTTCGAAATTCTGGGGTGTACAATTTTCAGGAAAGTTCCATCAGTTACGACATCCTTCGGGATACCTCACAGGTCGCCAACGACCAAATGATGGATGTACAATTAAACATTCAAAAACCACGGAGCGCTAATGATAGTCTTGCAGCCGGTAATGCGTATCGAATTCACCGGTTCAAAAAAATAAACATCTATGCGGATTATCTGATTGGCGGGTCAACCGATTCCTTGAAATCCCTGGATTATGAAAACTACACCATTTTTTATAACGACAAACTAAAGTACAGGCCAAAAGCACTGACCGATGCCATTTTCTTCGAAAAGGATAGCATTTATCGCGATTTGGATAGAATCAGAACTTACAGGCAAATCACCAACCTGAACACCTTTAAGTATCCGAATATTGGGTTCATCCCTGATAGCACCCATACCAAACTGATTTCTAACATTTATTTGGCGCCAAGACCTAAGTTTTCATTAAATCTGGATTTTGATGTTACCCACTCCAACATCCAGCGGGTGGGAACCGCTTTCAGTGCCACGGTGATTACCCGAAACGTTTTTGGAGGTGCCGAAACCTTAAATATTTCGGCCAGGGGTTCCATTGGTCTCTTGAGCGACGCGTCCCTTTCCGATGAACTCTTCACCTCGGAGTTGGGTGGGGACATCAACATTACCTTTCCCAGAATTTGGTTTCCGTTGAATACGGAGAAAATAATTCCTTATTATATGTTGCCGCAAAGTCGGTTCTTGGTGGGTACCAATTTTCAAAGGAATATCGGTTTGGACCGACAGTCATTCAATACCGTTCTGTCTTACAACTGGTCCCCCAATACCCGTCTTCGAAATGCCATCGAACTGTTGAATGTGGAGTTTGTTCGCAATGTAAATCCGGATAATTTCTTCAATGTATACCAAAACACCTTTAGCAATTTGGATGAAATTGCAGATGATTTTCAGGATGACCCGCAATTCGCCGCCTTTTATGAGAATGACACTGACCCCAACGATCCTTTACGACTAAATATCCCGACAGGTGCAGAGGACTTTATTCAAGCAGTTTTGAATAATGAGGTGCCAGTGTCTGATGAGCAGCGAAGCGACGTCAATAGTATTGAGGAACGTCGGCAGCGACTAACAGAGAACAACCTCATCTTTGCCAGTAACTATACATACACAAAAAACAGCAAGGTCGATATCAACGACAACGATTTCTATCAGTATCGGATTAAGTTGGAAAGTGCTGGCAACCTGCTTTCTGCCCTGGAGTCTATTGTTCCCTACAATAAAAATGACAACGATCAATTGTTGGTCTTTGGGGTTCCCTTTTCGCAGTATTTCAAAAGTGAGTTCGATTTTATACGACATTGGCAGGTTGCAGATTCCAAAGTATTTGCTTTCCGGAGCTTTTTGGGACTGGCCATTCCCTACGGAAATTCAGAAAGCATTCCGTTTGTTCGAAGTTACTTTGCCGGGGGATCTAACGATAACCGTGCATGGAACGCATATGAGCTTGGACCAGGAAGCACGGATAACGTCAACGATTTTAATGAGGCCAATCTGAAAATTGCTTTCAATTTTGAATATCGGTTTCCAGTTGCTGGAGATTTAAAAGGCGCCCTATTCGCTGATGCGGGCAACATCTGGAACGTATTCGACAACGAGGACAATCCCGATGCCATTTTCAGTGGATTTTCCTCCCTATCGGATATTGCTTTGGGAACCGGCCTTGGACTGCGTTACGATTTCACCTACTTTGTTTTTAGGTTGGATGTCGGCTTCAAGACTTACAACCCGGCCTTGGAAACCTCACGACGCTGGTTCAGCCAATACAACTTCGCAAACGCCTCTTTTAATATAGGAATCAATTATCCTTTCTAGAGTAAATATTTTATTACTTTTGTGGCCTAATTAAACCTAAAAACTAACTTAAAGTATGTCCCACAATATCAAGCCTGGCGTAGCTACAGGTGATGAAGTACAGGCTATTTTCGATCATGCAAAAGAAAATGGTTATGCATTGCCAGCGGTAAATGTTATTGGATCGAACACCATAAACGCTGTTCTGGAAACAGCTGCAGCTTTGAATTCACCGGTCATTATCCAATTTTCCAATGGCGGGGCCCAGTTCAATGCTGGGAAAGGTCTTTCCAATGAAAACCAAAGGTCTGCCGTTTTAGGTGCCGTTGCAGGGGCAAAACACGTACATCAGATGGCGGAAGCTTATGGAGCGACCGTTATTTTGCATACAGATCACTGCGCTAAAAAATTATTGCCTTGGATTGATGGTATGTTGGATGCCAACGAAGAACATTTTGCCGCTACGGGAAAATCCTTGTTCAGTTCGCACATGATCGATCTTTCCGAAGAGCCCATTGAGGAGAATATTGAAATTTGCAAGGGTTATTTGGAACGAATGAGTAAAATGGGAATGACCTTGGAAATTGAGCTGGGAGTTACCGGTGGAGAGGAAGATGGTGTGGACAACACGGATATTGACGATTCCAAACTATATACGCAGCCTGAGGAAGTCGCCTATGCATATGAGGAACTTTCAAAAGTCAGCCCGAAGTTTACTGTGGCAGCAGCTTTTGGCAATGTTCATGGTGTATACAAACCTGGAAACGTAAAATTGACGCCTAAAATCCTGAAAAATTCCCAAGAATTTATTTCAGATAAATTTAGTGTGGGTCACAACTACATTGATTTTGTTTTCCACGGGGGATCAGGATCTTCTTTGGAGGAAATCAGGGAAGCGATTGGTTACGGTGTAGTAAAGATGAATATTGATACGGATCTACAATATGCCTTTTTATCTGGGGTAAGGGACTATGTACAGGACAAGTCCGGTTATCTTCAGGCGCAGATTGGAAATCCCGATGGAGATGACCAGCCCAACAAGAAATTCTACGATCCACGAGTATGGTTGCGTGAGGGAGAAAAAGCATTTGTGACCCGATTGAAACAGGCTTTCGAAGACCTGAACAATGTGAATACACTTTAAAAGCTTCAGATATAGCCGTTTAACTTAATTTTGATTGCATGTCGTCTTGGTTTAAAAGAAAGGAAAAAGGAATACAAACAGCTACTGAGGAGAAAAAGGACACCCCCAAGGGGCTATGGTACAAATCTCCAACAGGTAAAATTGTTGAGTCAGAGGTCTTAGCCGATAATTTTTACGTTAGTCCAGAGGACGATTACCACGTTCGTATAGGAAGCAAGGAATATTTTGAGATTCTTTTCGATGACAATAAGTTCAAGGAATTGGATGAAAAGTTGTCCTCCAAGGATCCACTTCGTTTTGTTGACACAAAAAAGTATTCTGAACGTCTTAAAGCAGCCCAGCAAAAAACCAAATTGAAAGATGCTGTGCGCACTGCTGTAGGAAAGTCCATGGGCAAGGAGTTGGTTGTTGCTTGCATGGACTTTAGTTTTATTGGAGGTTCTATGGGAAGTGTTGTTGGAGAGAAAATCTCCCGTGCCATCGATGTTGCCAAACGGAGAAAGATTCCCTTCCTTATGATTTCAAAATCAGGTGGTGCGCGAATGATGGAAGCAGCCCTTTCCCTAATGCAGCTCGCGAAAACCTCTGCAAAGTTGGCACAATTGGCCGAAGCGAAGGTTCCCTATATTTCCCTGTGCACTGATCCTACCACTGGAGGTACCACAGCTTCATACGCCATGCTGGGTGATATTAACATCGCTGAACCGGGTGCATTGATAGGTTTTGCTGGACCAAGGGTGGTAAAAGATACCGTTGGAAAGGATTTGCCAGAAGGTTTTCAAACTTCAGAATTTTTAAAAGAACATGGGTTTTTGGATTTTATCTCCCATAGAAGGGATTTAAAAAAGAAAGTCAATCTGTATATTGATTTGATTACCAATCAACCCATAAGATCATAAAAAAAGCCTGCGATTGCAGGCTTTTTTCTTTTATATCCCTCATTCTTTCATTTATATTGTTGGCAAATCTCCTTGTCGACAACGATATGTCCTTAACTTAAAAGTTGTACGAATACTTCCAAACGTACAAAATCTTAAAAGCCTTTCCCGGATTTTGGGTCACTTCCACATAACTTAAAATGGAATTTCAAAGGACATCCCAAAATGAAAAATCATCTCAGTTCGTTTCTTGTACTGTTCATACTATTTTTTGCTCCAATCCATCTGGAAGGACAACTTCCCAAACCCAGCGGCCCCTATTGTGTAGGGAAGCAAAAGTTTCTGGTGACCAATAAAGAACGACCCGAGCTGTACACATCAGAAAAGAACGACTTCAGAAAAATTGTTCTTGATGCATGGTATCCGGGAAATTGTCAAGGCCAACTGGCTCCCTACATGCATCCCGAAATCATGAAACGATTTTTAGAGCGACGTAAGGTTCCCGACAGCTTGGATCGTTCTCTTTTAGAGGGTGCCAAGACCCATGCCCATCTCAACAGTGAAGTCGATAAGAGCATTAGAAATGCCCCTGTGCTGTTGTTTTCCCATGGTGCTTCCACCCCAATGGAAGTCTACACCACCATTTTTGAGCATCTTGCAAGCAACGGATATTTTGTATTCGCCATTTCCCATACCTATAATACCACGGCTGCGGAATTTCCTGATGGAACAGTGGTGCCATCCAATTGGGAGTATTTCAACAATCGTTGGACGGATGAAATCAATACAGGGTGGGAGGCGATGATGAGTTTGGTGAAGACTGATACTATTTTAGAGGTCAAAAGAAATACCGTAAAAGCCCTTTTCCAAAAGGGTTTTCCGGCGACACTGGATATGGGCATCTGGAGGAAAGACATAAGTGATGCATTGGACAAAATTGAAATATTGAACAAAGATTCCAAAAGTCCCTTTTACAAACGGCTCAACCTCAAACAAATAGCTGGATTTGGTCATTCGTACGGTGGTTCCGCCATGGCGCATAGTCTTTTGCAAGAATCCCGGCTTAAAGCCGCTGTGAACTTGGATGGCTGGCAATTTGGAGACGAAGTTTTGGGGCAGCGTTTTCGCAAGCCCTTTTTGTACATCCGAGGAGGCTACCCCCAACCGGATGCACTAAATGCCGTGGTTTATCATAATGCCGGAGAAAAAATGAGGCAAATCAAAATTGATGGAACCCTACATCCTAATTTTGGGGATCTTCCTTTGTTGACAGGACCGGATAATATTTTTAAAACTGGAACTTTGAATCCCGATCGAAGTACCAAGATCGTCAATACCCTACTTCTGGAGTTTTTCAATGCTACCCTTCGAAAAGATGATGGGCGTTGGAAGAGAATCGAGGAATTTTTCGAAGAAGTTTCGATTGAACAATAAATTGCTCACATCATATTACGAACAATTCATGATTGATGCCATAACCGTTGAGTTCTTGGCAAAAAAAGAGAGGTCGAGGACCTCTCTTTTTTTCATAATGAATGTTTTTACTTCAAAAATCTTCTCAAGAACACTTCTTGTTCCGTACCATCGGGTTGGGTCAATATGCCCTTCGCATCACAACTTCCATCGCCAAAATCCAAGCTGGCGGTATCATCATTTCTGGAGATTTCCAAAACACCGCTTACAATAAACCTACAGGCCATTTCTCTTCGCAATGGTTCAATAACCTCTTTAACATACACATTGCCCAATCTACCTGTGTAAGTTCGCTTCCCTGTAATCAAGAAAACATTGTCTCCCCAAAAACCAGAACCAAAGCCTTCAATCCATTCGCGGGTTCTTGTTCCTTCAAAAGAGGCTGTGTCGCCTTCGGGCCATGTGGCAGCGAAAGAAGCATTGGACGTACCTTGTGGATTGCCATTCTCATTGGAACGTACACGAAGTATGTCGGCAGATCCCTCAATGGCCACACCGTTAAAACTGAAGTTTTCCAACGTTAAATCAATGGTCTTTGAAGCCGCTTCCATATCCTTGGCATAACTGATTTTGATAATCCCGGTCAAAACATTGCCGTTCGGCAATTCGCAACCCTCACCAAAATCTATGGTCTTTTCGCGGGTAGTATCCGTAACAACAGTCGTAATCGTAACACAATCAGGCAAATAGTCAGAGCTATAGTCACTTTTTGAGGTTAGCGTAATTTCATCCGCAGCATACACATCTTCGGCAATTGTTGTGACCTCCTCAGAAATCATTTCTGTTTCATCGCTAAATTTCAGTTCAGTAGAGGAAATCACTTCCGAGCTTGAGAATGCTTCGGTTGTATCTTCATCCTCCTTACTACAAGACACCACGGTTAAAAGTACCATTCCAATAAGCATTGGGGCAATTCTTGCAAAGTTCATTTGTTTGAGACTCTTTTTCATAATGATTGAATTTAAAGGTTTGCCTCTATGACCATTGGAAAAACAAAAGGTTTAATCCACATTTAAAATTTTTCATTCTAAAAAAAGGGATTATCTTTGCACGCTGATTGAAAGACAATCAAATACATAAAAATCATTTAAATAAATATTGGAATGTATTTAACAAAAGAAGTAAAAGCCGAAATCTTTAAGAAACACGGTGGCTCTGAGAGCAACACCGGATCCACGGAAGGGCAAATAGCATTGTTCACCCACCGTATCAACCACTTGACACAACACCTAAAAAAGAACCATAAGGATTACAACACCGAGCGTTCTTTGGTGAAATTGGTAGGTAAAAGACGTAGTCTTTTGGATTACTT
>JANQRD010000012.1 GCA_028284725.1 Allomuricauda sp.
GAAGCGGTGAGGGCTATATTTTAGAATATACCTGTTGTCAGTTCTTGAATTCTTTAACGACCCATAAGGCATATGATTATTATGCCATGGAGCAAGAAGCGTTGAAATTACCCATACCCCCTTTTACCCTGGAAACCGCCAAACAAAAGATTCAATTGGCCGAAGATGCGTGGAACAGTCAAGACCCAATAAAAGTTTCCAAAGCCTACACGGTGGACAGTGAATGGCGCAACCGTTCACAGTTCATCAATGGGCGGGAGGAGATTCAACATTTTCTTACCGAAAAATGGCAAAACGAACGCCACTACAAATTGAAAAAGGAATATTGGGCGCATGGAGATAACCGGATTGCGGTTCGTTTCGAATATGAATATCAAAATAAAGAAGGGCAGTGGTTCCGGGCCTTCGGTAATGAGAACTGGGAGTTTAATGCCAACGGGCTCATGAAAAAACGCTTTGCCAGCATCAATGATGTTCCCATTGCGGAGTCGGAACGAAAACTGAGATAAGTATTGGAAACAAAAAAGCGGGACACAGGCCCCGCTTTTGCAAACAACTAACTAACTCAAACTAACTAGATCGGTCTGATCCAGAGCAAGTTTTTCCATTTTTGGTGCTCTTTTAATACCAAAACTATATTGATGGCAAAGAGGGCCCCTGTTTCGACAAGCTCACCCATTTCATCCGATTCCAAAAAGAGATGGAACAAAAAGATATGTAACGTGATAGGCAATAGGAAAATAGCTCCCACAAAACCGGTATATTGAATGATGAGCAATAGCCCGAACAAGATTTCACAAAAGCCCAATAACTGCCAGAAGTAACCTGTTTGTTTGGCTCCACTGATATACAGTATCTTTTGAAGTGTACTTTCTTTTTCAGGTGCTTTGAACTTCACAGCTTTTTCCACAACCTCAATAGGGGTAGGGATGGGTTTTTGGAATTTTTGGATGCCTCCGTAAACCATCATCCCTCCCAGAAAAAGTCGAAAGACAATAAACAAAATATTGACTCCTTTCATTGCTTAGTTGGTTAAAGAAGTTTCCCCTTCGTTTGGATTGTACACATAGTTGAAAGTGAAAACTCTTGATTCATCCGCAAAAGGATCAGGCTGTGCTGGAGCATCCCTGTAATAGCTGAGAATCTCCACTTTGGCATATTTGCCATCGTGGGTGCGGAATACCAATATCTTTCCTGGGATTGGGCTAACGATGAAGGTAGCTGGGTTGTAGTTGTACCATCCGTTGTCACTACCAGTAGGTATGGCAAAGGCAGCATCAGCATCTTGCGCAAAGGTTAAGCCATCGGCCGAGGTTACATCGGCGAAAGTACCATTTTGAATAGCTGCACCTGCATTCCCGTTTCGTGCAGGTTCATCAGCCGTACCTGTAACAGTTCCACCGTTGATGGCTATTGTGGTACCTCTAAAGGCTATATCCCAGTCCACCTCGCTGTCGGTCACCTCCCCAGTTTCAAAACTGAACTTGGTAAAAGGGCCACCCACGGGCTCTCCTTGGCCACCAGTTTGGGGGGCTTCCAAGTTTTCCATTCTTCCTGATACGAGCTCTGATAACACAGTAAAGGTAGATGGTCCAGACTTGGTAAATCCGTTGGCAACAATACTAATATCTCCGGAAGTGGCACCATTGGGTACTGCGGTCACTATTTGTGTACTGCTTATGGATGTGATGGTAGCGGCCACACCTCCAAAAGTCAGATTGACTGCAGAGGCATCTGACGGGAAGTTGGTGCCTGTAATCGTGATTTCGGTTCCAACCGTTCCAGATTCCGGGGTTATCGCAGTTACTGTGAACTCGGTAATCGGATCTTCGTCGTCATCACTACAGCCTACAAAGGCCAGGAACATGAAGCATAAGCTAAAAAGTTTTAAAGTGGTTTTCATGGTGATTGTCATTTTTAGAATTGAATATTAAATCGCATAAATAATTGTATTCCAGGATTTATAAGAACCTCACTGTCCTGTGCAGCTAAAGGATTGCTTCCCCTGAAGTCCAAAAGGTTATTGGCACCTACCTGTAATTGGTAGTGCTCAAAAAATGTTTTTCCAAAAGCAAGGTTGACAAGTGCATATCCCTCCGTAAAAGAGTCATCGAATTCGTCCAACAGGTCGTTGCCGTTGCGGTCGGTAAGTCCAAAACGGCTTCGGTAAGTCACCCGGAGATTAGCGTTGGCATCCCATTCCGGGATTTCATAAAAAACTTTGAAGTTAAAAGTATGACGGGAACGGTTCTCCAGTCCAAAATAGTCATCCTTGGTCAATCTAAACGTTTCCAAAGTTTCGGGATCTCGTGCGAAGACCTCACCGTTTTCAATGGCATCTTCCTTGTCCTTGTCAAAAGCATAGAGCAATTGATACCCTCCAAACAAGCGGAGGTTGGTACCTATTCGGTATTGCAAATCGACTTCGAGCCCTTGGGTATATACACGCTCTCGATTGATATATCCAAATACATTCTGCCCGTTGGTTTTGGCCGCCAGAATGCGCGTGTCGATAAGGTTTTTGAAATCGTTCCGAAAAGCATTGACCTCTGCGGATAATTTTCCCTTTTTGTAAGCTATTCCCAAGTTATAACCTACCGAACTTTCGGCATCAAGAGGCTCCCCGAGTTGGGAGGCATCAACTTGAAGTGAGGCAATCTCATCGTTTTCTTGTAGCCGTTGGATTCCCGCTACTTCAACCTCTTTTCCAAATACGGAATAACCACCTCCTGCTGCATTGGTAAAGTCCAGATATAACTGTCGAAAGTCGGGCGCTTTAAAACCACTTCCTACGGAACTTTTAATGGCCAAATCTGGAGTGATTTGGTACCTAGCAGAAATTTTGGGACTCAATTGTGAATTGTATTCGCTGTGATTATCGAATCGGGCACCCGCGATTATATTCAAGTTTTTTAACGGTCTGAAGTCATATTGGGTAAAAATGTATTGGGAATCAAAAGAGATTTGATCAGCGAAAAGGGAGCGATTCAAGGTCTCAAAATTGTAACCACCCCCTACGGTAAAGATGTTACCTGGTGTAAAACTGTGATTAAACCGTATTTCTGGCCGGAAGAGTTTTTGGTCGAAATCATTTTCTATGAGCAACTCATTATCGATGGGATCCACTACCTGTTCGTCAGTGAGGTAGTTCGTGTAATACAGTTCGTACTGAAAGTTGGTTTTTTTGTTGGGATTGTGGTCTACACGGAGTTGGACATTCAAGTCTTTTTCCTCGCTGGTACTTGGGGAAACATCAAATTCCTGGAAAAAATACCGTCCGGATGCAAACACATTCAATTTTTCAGAGGCATCAAAAAACAAACGCCCATTGAAAGTATAGTTGAAAAATGGATTTACGGTCTGGCCGTCTTGATCCGGGGCCAGATCATAGCCATCGGTACTCAACCGATCTGCAAAAAGGGAATAGCCTAACTTACCCTTGCGTTGGTTTAGACTGAAATTGGTGTTTTGGTTATTGAACGAGGCCGCCCGGTGCGATACTTGTCCACTAATGTCCTCAGAAGTAGGTTTTTCGGTAATAATATTGATGACACCGCCCAATGCTTCCGAACCAAATAGGCTCGAAGAGGGCCCTTTCACCACTTCTATTTGTTTAATATTACCAATAGCAAATCGGCTAAGATCTAGGTTTCCTGAACTGCGTCCGACTACAGGAACCCCATCGATGAGCACCAAAATATAATCGGAGGCAATACCCTGGATTTGCACGCCCTCACCGCCGCCAATGGTGGCATCGGGCACCATAATGATTCCGGTTTGTTCGTTGAGGATTTCATTCAGTCGGGTCACCCCGGTTTCCTGGAGTTGCTTTTTAGGGATTAAGGTAACAGGCAGGGGCAGGGAAGAGAGTTGCCGTATGGTTCTTGTGGCTGTGACCACGACTTCATCAAGATTTTCGGTAAGAACGGAGTCTTGTTCTGTTTGCTGTTCTTCCTGGGAAAAAAGAAGGGCGGTGGAAAAAATGAAAAAATAAAAGAGAATATTATTTTTATTTAGACTCATTCTATTTAGATTTGCGACAAATATATATTTATTTTTAATTGATCTAAATAAGAATAAACAATTTTTTTCAAATTTTTTATGAATCCAAAAAACAACAAGTAACAATGAAACGAATCAGCTTATTTTCATTTTTGAGTGTAGTTCTGGCTTTTGGTGCCATCGCTCAGAATAAAAAGGAACAGGATCAGCAGGCCATCAAAAGAATGTGTGGCTGTTTTGAGGTAAATTTTGATTTTGCCGAGACTTTCGAGTACTCTAACGATTCCACTTATGTGCCCTCCAAAGTAAAGCACGATAGGGGGCTGGAATGGGTACAATTGGTAGAGGACAAGGATAACAAAATTGTACTTCAGCATTTATTGATTGTGGGCAAGCCCGATAAACCCCATGTCATAAAGCACTGGAGACAGGATTGGTTGTTCCAAAACACAGACCTATACACCTATAATGTAGACAATAACTGGAATTATGTTTCTCTTCCGAAGGACGAGGTTAAGGGGCAATGGACACAGAAGGTTTTTCAGGTTGACGACAGCCCTCGATATGAAGGTTCTGCAACCTGGATACATGTTGATGGCAAGAGTTTTTGGGAAAACGCAACGGACGCTCCTCTTCCCCGGAGGGAGTATATCAAGCGAAGTGATTACAACGTGACCCTCAGAAACAACAAACATGCAATTACGCCAGAAGGTTGGATCCACGATCAAGACAATAAGAAGATAATTCGGAAAAAGGATGAAAAGGACGTAGTCCTTGCCGAGGAAAAGGGGTTGAATACCTACACAAAAGTGGACGATAGTCGCTGCAAGGCTGCACAGGAATGGTGGAAGGAAAACCAACAGGACTGGGCATTGGTGCGAGCCAAGTGGGACAGAGTGTTTGCCCAAAAACAAGACTTAAAGTTGAATGCCAAAGTGGATGACAAACCATTGTATGCACACCTTTTCGCTGAAGATTTTGAAAAAACTGAGGAAAGCATTGCCAAAATGATCGACACCTTTATTGCTAAGTAGGGTCAACTCAGTTTTTAGAAATAGAGCCATCCTTTGGGATGGCTTTTCTTTTGCTCAATAGCCCTTCTCAACCAATCGTTTGGATATCCACCAATAATTCCCTCCGGGATCTTCCACCCCTCCTTGACGGTCACCATATTCCATATCTGCAAGTTCAAAAACCGTTTGGGCACCATGGGCCAGAGCATTTTGAAACATGGCATCAACATCATCCACAAACAAATAAAAGGACGTCCGCATCCCTTCAAATTGTCCCCTAGCCTGACTCAGCATAAAACAGCTATCACCAATTTTAAGAATCACATTCGCGATGTCACCGTTTTGTGGATTTATGGTTCTGCTCAGTTCCTCTGCATGAAAGGCTTTTTCGTAAAAATTGATTAGGGCTTGTGGATCCATTACGAACAAATAGGCATTTAGGGTGTGGAATCCGTCCGGTTTGTAAGTGTCGAAGGTTTTTTTCATGATATAATGATTTAAGAAGCAAAGAAGTTTAGGTCAAAGTAAGTAAATTTAAATGGTCAATACTAGGACGAATGACCCGTGAATTTTTGAACATCAATGATTTTGTTGTTTTGGTCGAGGAAGCTCGCACCGATGAGGTAACCGTGGACTCATGCTTCTTTGATGAACCCGTTATCGCGGTAGCTTTTTATGGTTCGGGAAACGTGGAACTTTCCGTTGAATATGGAGACAAAAAGAAAGCTTACGATTATAGCAAAGGGCTTGCACTTTCCTTTTATGCTGATGACAAGGTACAGTTCACCCATATCGTTTCAGCCAACAAACCCTTGGAGTGCCTGTTGATTGCAACCTCACCAAAAAATTTGAAGAAATTACCCAATGAGGAGGGAGAGTTGTTTTCGCAGTTATTGGGTCAATTGGTAAATCCATCAGATCATTATGTGGAAGGCCCCAAGTTTTATATGACTCCGGAAATGCAGTCGATTGTAACACAGGTTTTCAGCAATTCCTATAGCGGAAAGACCAAAATGATGTTCTTCCGGAGTCAGATGATGGCCCTTCTTTCCCATTTCTTCGGGCAGCTGGCCCTGGTGGACAATGGAATGATCAAAAAATCGGAACGGGACAAGTTGTATGAGGCCAAGGAAATCCTTTCCAGTAATTTGGATAACCCGCCCTCGCTTACCGAACTTTCCTTACAAATCGGATTGAACAGTTTTAAGCTCAAAAAAGAATTCAAGTCTCTTTTTGGGGTACCTGTTTTTAAGTATCTACAGAATGAGCGTTTGTCCAAGGCGCATGATTTGTTGCGAAATGATGAAGCTACAGTTCAAGAAGCGGCCTGGCATGTGGGGTACGATAGCTTGAGTTCGTTTTCCAATGCTTTTTCAAAAAAATATGGCTTTCGTCCGAGTGAGATCAGGCGATAGCTACCCTACTTTCCTCGGTGACCGAACAAATGGGCACAGCTCCCTTTTTCCCCTTAAGGGGAACACTTCCCATGGGCAGGAATTTATAATTGTTGGACTGTAGTTGGTTTTTTAAGGATTCAGATAGGAGCAATTCGCTGTTCAAGTCATTGCACTGACCCTGTATTCGCGCCGCAGTATTGATAGTATCACCGTGGTAGGCAATTTCTTTTTTATATTTTCCGACTTCGGTTACTGTTACGAGCCCGGCATGCACACCCGCTTTAAAAAAAGGCAGGCAATTGTATTTCTTTATATAATGGGCCTCTTTTTCCTTCAATAATTGTTTGAAGTTAAAAAAAGTCTTTAGGCAATTTTGATTTTTGATTCCTTCTTTCAACTGCCATGTTAGGACCGCTTCATCACCAACATATTGATAAATTTCCGTCTCATCTGTCACTGCGACACCGAGGTCGTTAAAACAATCCTGAACCAGCATACTGTATTTAATATGCCCCAGTTGTTCCGCCAATGCCGTCGAAGATTGAAGATCCAGAAACATAAAAATTCGATTTTCTTCCCTCGGGGTATAGAACTTTCCTTGGAGCAGTTTTTGCAAATTACCTTCACCCAACATAAGGTTTACCTGCCTCAACACGGCCAAAAGCGAATCCACTACAATAACATAAACGTAAATGGCATTTCCGCCGGTATCCGTCGCGAAAGTCAAGAGGTCAATGGATAGGTCAAAATAAATCCTAAAAATCGTATATGCGGTCAAGGTAAGCAGTATGATAAACAGAATGGTGTAAAAAAAGCGTACGATGAGCAATCGTTGTATAGACAGGTGTTTGTAAATGCGTTCCTCGGTTAGAACCTGGGCCGCTCCAGAAATCAAACCCATTATGGGCCCCAGGGTAACAGCTATTTTGAGCCCCGTAGCAAAGTCAAACTGGATAAGACCCAATTCCCTGGTCCCCACTCCACGAACGATGGTCAAAAAGATAAAAGCCAAGGTCCACCCGATACAATAGAATCGAATAATACGCCATCTACGCTTGTTGATGAAGAAATTCCCCATAGATTCAAAGTTATCCTTTTCGAACAAATCTTCCTCCTTTCAGAACAAATAGCTCCGCTGGCTTGCCAATAGCTTTGTCCTTGTGATTAAACAATAGATCGGATTATGGAAATTTCAATGGACACAATAACACTTTTTCTAGCGACACTTTTGGCTGGGTTGGCTGCAGGACTCTGTTTTACTTGGACAAATGCCGTAAACACCGGAATTGGACAGTTGGATGATTTGGGATATCTAAGGTCATTCCAACAGATGAACCGCACCATTTTAAACCCATTGTTCTTTTTGATTTTCTTCGGACCCTTTTTTATGGCGGCAGTGGCGGCTGTTCTGAACAGATCGGGTTCACCACAGGTGTTCTGGTTATTGCTGATTGCGGCGGGAATCTACTTCGTAGGGGTGGCCATGGTGACTGTTTTTGGCAATGTCCCCTTGAACGAAGTGCTGGATAAGACCGATTTGGCCACAACAGGGTTGGAAGACTTAAAAACATTGCGAAATCGATTTGAAGATCGTTGGAACCGCTTGCACCTCATTCGCACAATTACATCGGCCATATCCTTTGGGATGCTTTTGCTGACATCATTTTTAAAATAAGTACAAATCATAAAAAATAAACATCATGAAAAACAACATTTTAGTATTGGGAGGAAAGGGAAAAACCGGTCGCAGGGTGGCCGAACGTTTAGCCCAAATCGGACACAACGTACGAATTGGTTCACGAAGTGAAACCCCAGCATTTGATTGGGACAAACCTGAAGGATGGGCTGCAGTTCTTGAAGGAATCGAGAAGGTATACATCACTTTTCAACCGGATTTGGCTGTTCCTGGGGCGTTGGAAGCTATCGAAGGTCTGGTGAAGGAGGCAAAACGTCAAAACGTTAAAAAATTGGTGCTCCTTTCCGGAAAAGGGGAGCGTGAGGCTGAACTGTGTGAGCAAGTGGTCATCAACTCGGGAATTGATCATACAATCGTAAGAGCCAGTTGGTTCAACCAGAATTTTAGCGAAAGCTTTTTCTTGGATGCGATTTTGGCAGGACATGTAGCCTTGCCCATGGCACAGGCCAAAGTACCTTATGTGGACGCTGATGATATCGCCGATGTGGTTGTGGCAGCTTTGCTTGGTGAACAGGACAACAGCAAAATCTACGAATTGACGGGCTCACGATTTTTGACTTTCGAGCAGGTAATCGAGGAAATCGCCAAGGCATCTGGACGGGAAATTACATTTACCCCTATTTCATTACCTGCGTATGTCAAAATGATGGAGGAACATGGTGTTCCATCGGACTATGTTTGGTTGATCAACTATTTATTTACAGAAGTACTTGGTAATGAAGCTAATCAAGTTATCGCCAATGGCGTTGAAACGGTTTTAGGCAGAAAACCCAAAGACTTTTCAGATTACGTAAAAGAAACGGCAGCAACAGGAATTTGGAATCAAAAAGCGGAGGTGTAGTTGGATAAGTGTTGAAAAGGAAAGCAGGCCATTTAGGTCTGCTTTTTTATTGCGCTTGTGTCAAATGGGTATACAACATTCCCGAGATAATGGCCAGACCAAAGCTCAAAAGGGTTCCGATGAGTACATATTCGGTGAGTTTCCGGTTTTTTCCCTTGTTGAGGTCACCAAAACGGAAAACGGATTTCGCGGCAATCAGTAGACCAATGACGGCCCATTGGTTTATCAGGATAAATCCAAAAACAAACAGGCGTTCCAACATTCCAATGTATGTTCCAGCATTTTTTAAGGAGCCACCTTCGGTATCATCGCTTTTTTGGAGTTCTTTGATGTAGGGAGCCAAAAGCATCCGCATCATAATTCCCGAAACATAGGTCACGAATACCAAAAAGGTAGCCAATAGGAG
>JANQRD010000014.1 GCA_028284725.1 Allomuricauda sp.
GATATCCAACCGGGATGTGTTTCCAATTGGGCAACAGGGCATTTTCTGGATCGCGGAACATTTTTCCCACGTTGGTGGCATGCTCAATGCTCGAATAAAAATCCGTGTAATCGCCAACGTATACGGGCATGTGCATTAGGGCTTCGGATTGAAGTACAAAAAGCTCGGGTTTTCCGGCCAAAATTGAATCGTCATCCTTTAGCCAATGTTGAATATCAACCCGGACTTTTTTGGTAATGTTTTTTCCCAGCGCGATAAAATCATTAAGGGTATCCCTTTCAAGAACCGCGGTATTGAATTCGAAAACATCCAATTCTGCAACAGCTGCCAAATCCAAAATATGGTCGCCAACAGCAACACCAGCTCTAGGGCTTCGGTCTTTGGTTGAAAAGATTCCAAAGGGAATGTTATGAATGGAAAAATCGGAGTTTTCTGGTATGTTGATTATCATTGAGTTTACTTTTTTTGAAATTCAAAGGTCATCCTGAGCCTGTCGAAGGAGACCCGGATAGCTTCACACTTCGACAAGCTCAGTGTGACATGATGCTATTCCAACCAAGATTTGTAATACTTGCCATCATCGATTTTCAAGGCATTTTCGGTCACTTGTAGCGGCTTAAAAGTATCGATCATTACGGCAAGTTCCTGAGTCTCCTTTTTACCGATACTGGCTTCATAGGTGCCTGGATGCGGGCCGTGTGGAATCCCAGCGGGATGCAATGAAATATAGCCTGGGCCTATGCCTGTTCTGCTCATAAAGTCACCATCCACATAATACAACACCTCGTCGGAATCGATGTTGGAATGGTTGTATGGGGCCGGAATGGCCTTTGGATGATAGTCGTAAAGTCTTGGACAGAATGAGCAAATTACGAATGCTCCCGTTTCAAAAGTTTGGTGTACCGGAGGTGGTTGGTGTACCCGACCCGTAATCGGCTCAAAGTTATGAATAGAGAATCCGTAAGGAAAATTGTATCCGTCCCATCCTACAACATCGAAAGGGTGCGTGGCATAGATCAAACTGTGGAGCATCCCTTGTTTTTTTATTTTTAGCAAAAACTCACCCTTTTCATCATGCGTTTCCAAATCTTGGGGCAGTTTGTAATCTCGTTCGCAAAATGGGGAATGCTCCAAGAGTTGACCAAACCAATTCCTGTAACGCTTTGGGGTGTAGATGGGATGAAACGACTCCGCATAAAGAATCCGGTTATCTTCGGAATCAAATTCGATTTGGTATATCATCCCTCTGGGAATGATGAGGTAGTCGCCGTACTCAAAGGGGATATTTCCAACAAATGTTTTTAGGGTACCACTCCCACGATGGATAAAAAGCATCTCATCAGCATCCGCATTTTTATAGAAATAGGAGGTAAGCGACTTTTTAGGAGCCACTAAACCAATGTGTACATCGCTGTTGACCAAAGGTGTTTCACGTGCTTCCAAAAAATCATCCGCGGGTTTTACATCGAAGCCGATCAGTTTTCGACTGGTAATGTTTTTTTCCACAGCAATTTTAGGACTCATGTCCACTGCCTTTTCAACTTCGCTTACTTGGGTGGGTCTATGCAGGTGGTACAATAAAGACGACATGCCATCGAATCCTATGGTGCCGAACAATTGCTCGTAGTACAGGTTACCGTCGGGTTTTTCAAATTGGGTATGCCGTTTTTGCGGAATCTTTCCGAGTTTGTGATAGATAGGCATTTCTATAAGTTATGGATTCTGAATATTGAGATTGAGTAAAAAATGCAAACCCAAAATCAAACTCAAAATAGATTAATGTAATGTTCCTCTTATTTCCTGTTCGCGTTCAATCGCTTCGAACAATGCCTTAAAGTTACCTTTTCCAAAGGATTGTGCCCCTTTTCTTTGGATGATTTCGAAGAACATAGTGGGCCGTGGCTCCACAGGACGGGTAAAGATCTGTAGCAAATACCCCTCATCATCACGATCTACCAAAATCCCCAGCTCTTTTAAGGGCGCAATATCCTCGTCGATTTTGCCGACCCGATCCAAAACGGCATCATAATAGGAATCGGGCACCTGTAGGAATTCAACCCCACGACTTCTTAGTTGGCGTACCGTAGAAATAATGTCGTCAGTTGCCACAGCAATATGCTGAACACCTTCACCTTCGTAAAAGTCCAAATACTCTTCAACCTGAGATCTTTTTTTGCCTTCGGCAGGTTCGTTGATCGGGAATTTGATGCGACCATTTCCGTTGCTCATCACCTTGCTCATCAAAGCGGTGTATTCGGTGGAAATATCCTTATCATCAAAAGATAGAATTTGGGTAAAGCCCATGACCTTTTCATAAAATTCTACCCAATAATTCATTTTGTTCCACCCTACGTTGCCTACCATGTGATCTACATACTTAAGGCCGACGGGTTCTGGATTGTATTCTGGTGTCTCCCATTTTTTGAATCCAGGCATAAAGATGCCATTGTAATCCTTGCGTTCTACAAAAATATGAACGGTCTCACCATAGGTGTAGATTCCGGATCGGACAATTTTGCCGGTTTCATCTTCTTCCGTCTGTGGCTCCATATAGGGTTTTGCACCTCGTTCTAACGCAGTATTGTATGCATAAGTGGCGTCATCCACCCAAAGAGCTACCACTTTGATGCCATCGCCGTGCTGATCGATGTGACGACCGATGTCCGTGCCACTTTTAAGTGGGGAAGTCAATACCAATCGAATCTTGTCTTGAACCACCACATAACTTTCCCTATCTTTCAATCCGGTTTCCAGCCCGGCATAGGCAAGGGATTGAAAACCAAAAGCAGTTTTGTAGAAGTGTGCAGCTTGTTTGGAATTGCTTACGTACAGCTCCAAATAATCGGTCCCATTGATGGGCATAAAGTCCTTGGCGGTATCGTTCATTTTGGGTAAAGTAGACGTTTCCATGGATGGATATTTTAAGTTTTGAAAAATTATTGTTGTTAATGCAACAAAAATACATAATTTTGGAATTGAATGATAGGTTTGTTTGAAAAATTATCGTTAAAAATTGTCCCTTCTCTTTAGGTCTATGCTGAACCATATTGATGAAATATCGGGTATTGGACTGCACTTGGATTTGGTGCTACGTAAGGTTCAGGATGCCTACCTACGTAAGTTTGAGGAGCTTGAAGTGGACATGACCATAGAGCAGTGGGTGATTTTACATCGGATTTCCCAATTGGGGGATGAAGCTTCGCAACGCGAAATAGTGCGTTCCAACTTCCGAAATCGGGCTACAACATCCAGAGTTATTGGAAAATTGGAAAGCAAGGACTGGATCAGCAAAACCCGGTTTGAGGGAGATCAAAAGCGCTTTAAACTCGAATTGACAACCAAAGGAAGGGAGATAATTTCAAAAATTGAACCCCATGCAAACCTTCTCCGCAAACAGGCTGTAAATGGCTTGGACACTGTAGCGTTTGAAACTTTTTTAAAGGTTCTCGACCAAATTGGAGCGAATTACAGTGCCAAATGAGATAGTCCCAACCCATAATCGCCATTTCTGTATTGCATTTTGCCCTAAAGAATTGTTAAAAGACTTCATTTGGATTGATTCCTTCTCTCAATGAAGACGGTATAAGTCTTTTCTTTTCCACTGCTGAAATCACCCATCGAATTCAGTGGTTACCGTCCTTGGTAAATTACACTTCGTTGAGTTCCAATAATAAGATTTTCTTTTTTTAAATTATTATTTGATATTTATTTACTTTTGTTTCATTACGAAATTTATTTTTAACGTTTCGTTTTATTTTTTATGCCTTCATTGGCAATTGAGTGTTTATATGGAAAATCGGAAATGTCAATTTCATTTTAAAAAAGGCCTACTCTGGATTTTCCTTATTCTTTCCACTTCCTGCATTGAGCCAACAGAACCTGTTTTCAAGCTCCGTGATGGGCTTTTGTATGTGGACGCCTTTGTTGGTACCGCAGAAGGGGTCTCATATGCTACCATATACAAGTCCGTTGAGGTTGCCAATACTTTGGAGTTTGAGTTCATTAATGATGCAAGTGTTTCCTTTCACAATTTGGACACTGGTGAAATGGTCTCTTTATCTGAGTCGAATAACAATTATTTGCCACCTTGGGATTTTATGGCTTCGGTTGGCGATTCGTGGGAATTGCACATCTCATTGGCAGATGGTACCCTGTATCGCTCTAGGGCTGAGGCCATCAAAAACCCAGTAGCGATTAAGGACATGCGGGCCACATACGATCCAGAGTTGTTGTTTAGGGAAAGTTCAGGCACTTTTTTGCCAGGTCATTTTATCTCGGTCGATATTGAAGATCCAGGCGATGTCAATAATTTTTACTTCTGGAAATTCCGATCGTTTGAGAATCTGAATATTTGCGGAACCTGTACGAACCAGATATATAGGGATGGTGGGTGTACGGAAAATGAAATCAACATTGGATATGGATACACCGTAGACTATCTATGTGAGACTGACTGTTGGCAGATTCGATACAACGAGAACATTAAGCTCTTCAGTGATGAGTTCAACAATGGGAATTCGGTGAATAATTTGCCTGTGGCCGATGTTTTGTTGTACTCCAAAGAGGATATTGTGGTCGAGGTGCAACAATTTTCACTATCCGCTAAGGCCTATGACTACTACAGCATTTTGAAGGACATTGTGGATAACAATAGTTCCCTCAATGCTCCACCCCCTGCCACCTTGATAGGAAATATGTTCAATCCAAGCAATAGTGAGGAACAAGTACTGGGAAGGTTTACCGCTTCTGCCGTTACAAAGCGTTCCCTTTTTATAGACCGCACCAACATACCAAGTGGGCCCATAGAACCCAAGGATGTTGCCGATCTGGAAAACTGCTTCATCATATGTGGCGGCCCATGTCCTACAGGCCCAGGCCCTCCATGTCCTTTGGTAACCAGAGTTGTATGTAATGAAAGCAGATACCGAACTGCAATTGAACCTGAAGGATGGATAAGAGAATAGGATCACCCATTCATTTTGAAAGGCAAATCGGCATGGTTGTTCTTGCTGTAGTATTTCTTTTTTTTACTGATCTGGTCTCAGCCCAAGAAAGGAAGTTTGAATTGTCTTTCTTGGTCACGGACAAGAACACGGGCGATTTCTTGGAAGATGTCCAAATAGCGATACAGCCTTGTAGATGTGGAGGGGTCACCGATAAAAATGGATCTTTGAGCTTACAACTTCCTACAGACGATTATATTGCAAACATTTCATTTATAGGATATCAATCACATACCGAAAAAATCTCGTTGAGTGGAAACAGATTGATACGAATCCAGCTTTCCGAACAAAGTGAGCAACTATCCGAGGTCATTGTGCGCGCCAAAAAGCTGAACGATAATATTGAGTCTCCACAAATGGGCATTGTAAAACTTAAAGCAGAAGCATTAAAGAAACTACCAACCGCTTTGGGCGAGTTTGATGTATTTAGGGGCATGACCTTGGTGGCTGGGGTCAACAATGCGGGAGATGTTAGTAATGGGTTGTCCGTGCGGGGTGGATCGTTGGACCAAAACCTACTGCTTTATGAGTATGCGCCCATATTTAACCCGACCCATATGTTTGGACTGGTCTCCGTTTTTACGCCCGGGGCACTGGCTTCCGTGGATTTGTATCGCGCGAACATACCAGCAAGGTATGGGGGTAGGGTAGCCTCGGTGTTGGATGTAAAGGCGAAAAACCCGTATGTGGACAAGTTTAAATTAAGTGGAGGAATTGGATTGTTGTCCAGTCGACTTTCTGTTGAGTCACCAATTATTAAAGATCGATTGATGACATCTGTCTCCCTCAGGGCAGGATTTACCGATTTTTTACTTCCAATTTTTTCAGAGCGACTTAAAAATACCAAGGCCAAGTTTGGAGACGGTACCCTAAAACTCCTTTACCTGCCAACCGAAAAAGATCAAATATCGTTTACGGGTTTTTATAGCAAGGACTTTTACCAATTGGATCTTGTTTCTTCCATTGAAAACATCAATGCGGAAAGCAATCAATACGATTTTTCCATTTTAAATGGAACATTGAAATGGCTACACTCGCTTACTAAAAATACCAGCCTAAAGACTTTGGTGGTTGGTAGCACCTATACTCCCAAGATTATCTTTCCGGAAATGGGGAGTTCCAATGAGATTGAATATGAGTCTGGGATACGTTACTTAGGCTTCATATCGGAGTTCAACAAAAAAGTGAACGACAAATTGGATTATTATTTAGGTGTTCAGGCCAATCAGTATAACATTAGTCCCGGAAGTTTGGATCCTGGAAACGCCGCAAGTATTACACCCGTTTCATTGACCAAGGAGACCAATTATGAACTAGCTACTTATGCCAATTTAAATTGGTCGCTGAACAACTTATTTTCAGTTTCGGGAGGACTTCGTTATAATCATTTCTTGTTGGTGGGACCGTATACGAAAGCCACTTTTGATGAGGTGGAAGGTACGGTTATCGATACTGAGCTTTTTAATAAAGGTGACAAGGTTGCTACATATAATGGGTTGGAGCCCCGGGCTGGAGTTTCCATAAAGTTGACCGAAAATACTTCTTTAAAAGCCAGTTATGCCAGACTCAACCAGTATCTACAAAATATTTACAATACCACTACGCCCTTGCCCACATCCCGTTGGAAATCTGCTGATCCCAACATAAAACCGCAGATAGGTAATTCCTATGGTTTTGGGATCTATAAAAACTTTGATGACAATTCCGTTGAAATGGCGCTGGAGGGTTATTATAGGGCTACCGAAAATGTATTGACCTACAAACCCGGAGCGGATTTTTTTCTTGAGGAGTTTTTGGAACAGGATGTTGTTCAGGGTCAGGGGAGGGCCTACGGTGTGGAGTTGAGTTTTAGCAAATCCAACGGCAACGTAAATGGGTGGTTTAATTACACATGGTCAAGAAGTTTTTTACGCTCAGTTAATGAGAAAGTTGGTGATAGGATCAATAACAACCAGTGGTTCGCTTCGGATTTTGATCGCCCCCATGTTTTTAATGGTACCATCAATTTTGAAAAAAACAAGTACAACACGGTGAGCCTCAATTTCACCTGCCAAACAGGACGTCCCTACACGATTGCCAATGGAGTGGTGTCCGTTGATGAGATTGAGGCCCCAATCTTTTTGGAACGCAATAACGCCCGACTGCCCGTGTACCACCGACTGGATTTTTCATGGAATATCCATTTTAGCAAGAGCAAAAAGAACAAAAGATGGCAAAACGATTGGACTTTTACGGTATATAATCTCTACGGCCGAAAAAATCCCATCAACAACTATTACTCACAGCGGAACAACTTCAAGGAAAACTTCGATATTTTTGGGACCAGTCCGTTGGGATCTTATGAACTTCTGGTTCTGAACAGTCCACTATTTTCGTTGACCTATAATTTTAAATTCCAATAAGCCAAAAAGGGTATTAGTCCCCAGCACCGTTTAACTCGTTCAATTGTTCTTCGCTCAAAGCGATATCGGCAGCCTTGACACTTTCTTCAATTTGACTGGGTCTACTTCCGGAAATCAGAGGGATGATTTTGGTATCCTGCTGCATCATCCAAGCCAAGACCAATTGATTTTTAGTGCAGCCTATGGCTTTGGCGACCTTGTCCAAAGTGGCCATGCGTATTTCATTGTCTTTGGTATCGTACTCGTCTGGAATTGAGACTTTTTTATTATCAGAATACACTCCGGATAGCAAGGTGGAATAGGCCAAAAGTGTTAATCCTTTTCTATTTTTGATGTAATCCATCATTTCGGGGTCAATCAGACGCTGTACCCAAAAATCAGCATTGTATTTTGGTCTTAAATAGGAATACTTTTGCTGCACGCAGCTATAGGAAATCAATCCCTTCTCCTTGCTCAGCACATTACTTTCCTCAATCCGCCAAGTCCAGGTATTACTGGTTCCAATCGCTCTAATTTTACCCTGTTCTTTTAATTTTTGAAATGCGTTCAAGCGCTCTTCGATTGGATATTCCTGAAAATCGATGTGGCCGTAAAGCACATCGATGTAGTCTGTTTTTAGCCGTTTCAAGCTATCTTCCACTGCCTTTATGATGGTATCATGGGCCAGTCCTTCCAGTTGTACGGAATCTAAATTTCCATCAAAGGATTCAGGTCTGGCTCCGCATTTGGTGGCAAGAATTATTTTGTCCCGCTGTTGGGATGCTATCCAGTTCCCGATGGTATTTTCACTTTCGTCGCCAACGCCATTTTCCATCCAGAAGGCATAGTTGTTGGACGTATCCACAAAATTCCCTCCATGCTCCAAAAAAGTGTTTAAAATAGATTCGGATTGTTTTTGATCGGTCTTTGTGCCAAAGTACATCGTACCCAGGCACATCTCGGACACTTGGATGCCCGAACTGCCAAGTTCAATTTTCTTCATTTTTTGATTGAATATTTATGTTAGATGATGAATGTCAATGCGCCTCCAACCAATTTTCGCCGAGACCCACTTCAACGTCCAAAGGTACGGCTAATTTATAGGCATTCTCCATTTCGCTCTTAATCAATGTCTTAACCTCTTCCAATTCTGGTTTATAGGCATCAAACACCAATTCATCATGCACCTGCAACAACATTTTGGTCTTGTACCCACCTTCGGTGAGCTTTTTATGGATATTGATCATGGCAATTTTGATGATATCCGCAGCACTTCCCTGGATCGGGGCATTCACGGCGTTTCGTTCTGCAGCACCTCGCACCACTTGGTTGCCAGCATTGATGTCTTTTAAATACCTGCGTCGACCTAAAACAGTTTGCACATAGCCATTATCCCGGGCAAAATCCACTTGTTCACCCATATAGTTCCGCAGTTTGGGATAGGTCTTGTAATAGGTTTCAATCAATTCCTTGGCCTCTGTTCGACTTAGGTCCGTTTGGTTGCTCAATCCAAAGGCTGAAACCCCATAAATGATTCCGAAATTTACCGTTTTGGCATTGCCACGCTGTTCACGGGTAACTTCTTCAATCGGTACATTGAAAACTTTGGATGCTGTGGAAGCATGGATGTCCTCTCCATTTTTAAAAGCTTCGATCATCGTGGTTTCTTCACTGAGGGCGGCAATAATGCGAAGTTCAATTTGAGAGTAATCAGCAGCAAGCAAGATGTAGTTTTCATCCCGGGGAATAAACGCCTTACGAACCTGTCTTCCCCGTTCCGTCCGGATGGGGATATTTTGTAGATTAGGATTGTTGCTGCTCAATCGCCCTGTGGCTGCCACAGTTTGCATGTAATCCGTGTGTACCCTTCCGCTGTGTTGTTGCACCTCGTTGGGAAGGGCATCCACGTAGGTGCTTTTTAACTTGGTTAAACCTCGATAGTCCAGGACATCCTGAATGATTCCGTGATCTTTGGCCAAATAGGAAAGTACATCTTCCGCTGTGGAGTACTGTCCAGTTTTGGTCTTTTTGGGTTTGTCTACCAATTTGAGTTTGTCAAACAGGATTTCGCCCAATTGTTTTGGGGAAGCAATGTTAAATTCCTCTCCGGCGGCCGTGTATATTTTTTGCTCGAGATTTTTGATGTCCGTGTCGAGTTCGGTGGAAAGATCTTTCAAAAAGGATTCATCCAAATTGATGCCTTCGGTCTCCATATCGGCCAGCACGCGCAACAAAGGAACCTCGATTTCCTCAAACAGTTTTTCTGTTTTGGCCTCGGCCAGCTCAGGCCTAAATTGATATGCTAATTGCAAGGTAATGTCAGCATCTTCTACAGCGTATTCCGTTTGCTTATCAAGCGGTACTTGACGCATGCTCAGCTGGTTTTTTCCTTTTTTGCCAATGAGTTCGGTAATGGAAATAGGGGTGTAGTTCAGGTAGGTTTCAGCCAATACATCCATATTATGGCGCATATCCGGATTGATAAGGTAATGGGCCAACATGGTGTCGAACAGCTTTCCTTTGACCTCGACGCCATAGTTTTTCATCACCTTGATGTCGTACTTTAGGTTTTGGCCTACTTTTTCAATGGTCTCGGCCTCGAAAAAGGGGCGAACCTGTTCCAATATTTCCAGAGCCGCTTCCCTGCCTTCAGGAATTGGGATATAAAAGCCCTTTTTGGCCTCCCAGCTAAAGGCAATTCCCACCAGTTCAGCTTCCAACGGGTTGATAGAGGTGGTCTCCGTATCGAAACAAACGGAAGTTTGTTGCATCAACTTCTCTATAAAAAGTTGTAGCCCTAGCCCTGGAGTAATGCTCTGATAAAAATGAGATATCTCCGAAACGGTATTCCGGCTATTTACATCCTTAATGGTCGCGGGAGCATCTGCGGGGTCTCCACCGAATAGCGTAAATTGACCGCTACCGGCTGCTTTGGCTTCTTGCTTTGCTGTTTCGGTACTGGTCACTTGACCTGTGGGTTGGGCTTCGCCGGAAAATATTTTGATAAACTGCTCTTTGAGTCTGCGGAATTCCAATTCCTCAAAAATCTCTTGCACCTTTTCCCCATCGGGAGGGCACATTTCATAATCGTCGGCCTTGAAGGTAACCTCGCAATCCGTTTTTATCTCGGCCAATTTTCTAGAAAGACGACCCAACTCGGCATTTTCTTCCACCTTCTCCTTCATTTTGCCCTTCAACTTGTCCGTATTGGCCAACAACCCTTCCATCGAACCAAAATCTGCGAGGAATTTTTTGGCAGTTTTGTCTCCAACTCCGGGAAGTCCTGGAATATTATCGCTGGCGTCTCCCATCATCCCCAAATAATCGATCACCTGCTCTGGTCTTTCTACACCAAACCGTTTTTGTACCTCAGGAATGCCCCAGATTTCGATACCGTTCCCCATGCGTGCCGGACGGTACATAAAGATATTTTCGGAAACCAATTGACCAAAGTCCTTGTCCGGAGTGACCATAAAGACTTTATAATCCTCTTTTTCGGCCTGTTTGGCCAAGGTACCGATGAGGTCATCCGCCTCATAACCCTCCAGTTCTACCACTGGAATCTTCATGGCTTTCAAAATATCTTGAATGTAAGGTACCGCAATACGAATCGCATCCGGAGTTTCATCCCGGTTTGCCTTGTAATCCTCAAAGAGTTCGGTACGCTCCACACTGCCGCCTTTATCGAAAGCCACAGCCAAATGGTCCGGATTTTCCCTTTTGATCACATCAAAAAGAGAATTCATAAAGCCCATAATCGCTGAGGTATCCATTCCCTTGGAATTGATTCGCGGGTTTTTGATCAAGGCGTAATAGCCACGAAAAATCAAGGCGTAGGCATCTAGTAAAAAAAGTCGTTTTTGGTCAGACATGTTGTTTTTGATTGTCAGGTAAAAGTAAAAAATTGACAGTCTTTAAAAGTAGAAAAAAAGCGTCAAGAAATAGGAACCAAGAGTTAAGATTTGGGGGCTTTATTCTTTTTGATAAAAACTTTGCACCGTTTTGTTTTCATGTCCGTTTTCGGTGTACTCCCGATAAGTGAACCCTGGATGGACACAATAGCCTCCGGTTTCCCCTTTTTTATTGATGGCCAAAAATCCGATTTGAAAATCCTTGCGACCCTCATTCTTTTTCATGATGCGCTTTACACCTTCTTCACAGGCTTCCTGGGGGCTTTTTCCCTGGCGCATCAGTTCGACAATCAAAAAACTGCCCACCGTACGGATGACTTCTTCTCCAACCCCTGTTGCTGTTGCTCCGCCAACTTCGTTGTCCACATAAAGTCCTGCACCGATAATGGGTGAATCTCCCACACGTCCGGCAACTTTGTAGGCCATGCCACTTGTGGTACATGCCCCTGCAATATCCCCATTTTTATCGATGGTGAGCATGCCTATGGTATCATGGTTCTCAATATTGATTACGGTTTCGTATTTGGAAGTTTTCTTCCACTCCTCGTATTGCTTTCGGGTACTCTCGGTTAGCAGTTCTTCCTTTTTGAAGCCTTGTTCGTAGGCGAATTGTTCAGCCCCTTTTCCGGCTAAAATAATATGAGGGGTTTCTTCCATCACCTTACGTGCGACGGAGACAGGATGCACAATATTTTTAAGATAGACCACGGATCCACAATTACCATCTTTGTCCATGATGCAAGCGTCAAGGGTCACGTTTCCGTCGCGATCGGGTCGCCCTCCTTTTCCAACGGTTTCATTGGTTACATCGGCCTCCTCGACCATTACTCCTTGCTCTACAGCATCCAATGCAGAGCCATCGGAGCTTAAAACTTCCCATGCCTTGGCGGTCGCATTTTGAAAATTCCATGTACAAACAGCGATAGGCCGAATTGGTTCTGAAGATTCCTCACCCACAATAGGTTTTTCGCTCGCTTCTTTACATGCTATTAGTGTTGGGGCGGCTACCAAAGCTGCAGTTCCTGAGGTGGAATTTTTAAGGAAGGTTCTTCGTTTCATATAAGGTTATTAATTTAGGAAACTAAATATACCAAAATGCTTGTAGAAGTTTGTGCCAACGCTTTGGAGTCGGCTTTAAATGCCCAAGAGGCAGGGGCAGATCGGATTGAGTTGTGTTCCGAACTGGCCGTAGGCGGCATTACACCATCCTATGGATTGATTGCTTTGGTAAAACAGCAATTGCACATTCCGGTACATGTGCTGATTCGTCCACGAAGTGGACATTTCACGTATTCAGATTCAGAGTTTGAAGTGATGAAGAGGGATATCGAATTCTGCAAAGCAATTGGGGTTGATGGAATTGTTTCTGGAGTTTTGCAATCGGATTTTACGTTAGATGTTGAACGTACAAAGACACTGGTCGAGGCATCAAGACCATTGAAGTTTGTTTTTCACCGTGCTTTTGATTGGGTGGAGCATCCAAAGGAAACATTGAGGGCATTGGATGCATTGGGAGTGGATTACGTTTTGACTTCAGGCCAACAAAGCACTGCCGAAGCGGGATTGGATTTGCTGAAAGAACTAAATGCCAATTCAAAAAACTGTACTATAATGGCTGGGGGAGGTATTGGCATCGAAAACTGTGAAAAGTTCAAAAATGCTGGATTGGAGGCCATCCACCTTTCAGGGACTTCCTTCCAAAATCCTATAGTGATTAGGGATAAGATTTCCATGAACGCACCATCCCACTTCGTGGAGCACAAGGTTGCTGTAACAAACCCCGATACTGTTCGTCAAATAGTGCGGAGCGTTAAATAATCGTCAAATCAAAATGTTCCACGACTAAAAAAATATCTTTACAAAAAATTTTGCATGACCCGATTTTTGATCATCCTTTCCATTATTTATATCGTTTTGGCCATATATGGCTTGCAGGGCTTTAAAACCGTGTTTAAAAGTATGTGGGCACAAATCCTATATGGTCTGTTGTTTGTGGCCGCATGGGCCAACCTGATCATCAGGGTTTTGAACTACACGCCAGGAGATGGTGTTCGCGGTCAAATTGCAGTTGCAGGGGGTATTTTCTTTTCTTTTTTGATGTTGGGATTGGTGCTTGGAATCTTTTTGTTGCTCGAGGACATCGTGCGGGTTTTTGTATTTGGATATAACAAAGTGGCGGGACTTACCGAACAGCAGACCCAATTTTTTCCTTCAAGGCGAAAGTTTATCAGTGGTATTGCCCTGGGAATTGCAGCCTTACCTTTTGGAGCACTTCTTTATGGCATGTATCGAGGAAAGTACAACTACAAAGTATTAAAGTACGAATTGGAGTTTGATGATTTACCTGAGGCGTTCGATGGTTATCAAATAACCCAAATCTCAGATGTGCACAGCGGCAGTTTCGACAATAGGAAGAAAGTGGCTTACGGTATTGACTTGATCAATAAACAAAAAAGCGATGTGATACTTTTTACCGGAGACTTGGTCAACGATAAGACTTCGGAAATGGAACCCTGGAAAGAACTGTTTTCCCAATTGGAAGCCAAGGATGGTAAGTTTTCGGTGCTGGGGAACCACGATTACGGGGATTATACGAGCTGGGAATCTAAGGAAGCCAAGGCCCAAAACCTCGTAGACTTGAAAATACTTCAAAAGGACATCGGTTTTGATCTTTTGTTGGATACCCATCGTTTTTTGGAGAAGGACGGACAGCGAATTGCACTATTGGGTGTGGAAAATTGGGGTCGTGGCGGATTCAAAAAAGCAGGTGACCTGGAGAAAGCAAAAGCTGGGATTTCCAAGGATGATTTTAAAATTTTGATGAGTCATGACCCCTCACATTGGGAGGATGTGGTGATTCAAGACGATTATCATTTTCACCTCACCTTAAGTGGGCATACGCATGGAATGCAGTTTGGTGTTGAGATTCCAGGATGGGTTAAATGGAGTCCTGTAAAATGGCGCTATAAGTATTGGGCAGGTATCTATGAGGAGTTGGGTCAGTTCATCAATGTAAACCGGGGATTTGGTTTTATCGGTTACCCGGGAAGGGTAGGGATTTGGCCCGAAATCACAGTGATTACCCTTAAAAAGAAAGGTTTAACTTGAATTTAACGCACATCTTTCCCCCATCGTGTAAGTGCCAACATTGTTTTTAACAAATTTTCTTACTTTTGGTTGGTAAACTGAATAAGTATTCATGTCTAAATTTGGTGAACTTATAGATGTAAAAGTACCAGTGCTGTTGGACTTTTATGCAGAATGGAACGATCAATCAACTTCCATGCACCCTGTATTGCGCGATGTAGCCGCAGCTTTGGGGGACAAGGGGAAGGTGATTAAGATCGATGTTGATAAAAACAAGGAGTTGTCCCAGGCACTTCGAATAAAAGGCCTACCCACCTTGATGATCTACAAAAAAGGGGAAATGGTCTGGCGACAGAGCGGGGAACAGGATGCGAATACGCTGATAGGCATCTTAAACGAATATATTTAGAAAAGCGAGGTCAAAACCTCGCTTTTTTTTATTGTTCTTCCTGAACCTCGATGGAATCTTCGAGGGACTCGATGGTATCCAAGGGAATGGAATCCTCAAGATCTGGATTTGGTGTCGGAAGTTCTTCTTCGAACATCTCTTCCTCGTCACCTGCAAATTGGGAAAACTTGTCGATATACTCATTAAAGATAATGGTTTCGGATTCTGCCTTTTCCCTGTCTTCGTTCTCTATCAGGATATCGATATTTCGCCGGTAGGCCTGCATATCGGCAAGAATGTCATCAAGCTTGTCATATTGTTCATCCAGTGGTATTCCAGCGTAATACTCCAGTCGTTCTTGATATATCTTTTTCAGTTTTTCAAAAAGCTCCCTTGCTTTTTCCGTTTCACCTACTTTATAATAGCCGTCAACAAACGGTTCCACGAAAGCGTAAAAACCAAAATGTTCCATAGGCATGTTGGTCATGGCAGTATCTATAATGTCCTTGGCCTTGTCGATTTTGTTTTCCGCAATCAAAGTCTCGGTCAATCGAGCGAGGTTACTTCGGAATGAAAGCCCCTGGGAACGTGTCTGTGGATCATGATAAATGGCATCACTTCCTGAATTGCCCCAATCCCATTTCATTACGATGTCGTACATCAAGTCACTGTCGATACGTCCCATTTCAAAAGAACTTCGGTTTTCGGTCTTCATGGGTACCAATTTATAGGTGAGGCCATCCAATTGCAGATATTCCTTCATCCAAATATATTCTGCATTGTCGAAACTCCCCCCAGAAAAGTAAATCGGTCTTTTCCAATCATTGTTTGCAAGGAGGTCCAGCATCAATATGCGATTTTTGGGCAGTGCACTTCTGGGGAGGTCAATGTCAATATAATCTACAATTAAGGCTGAATCCTTTTCCTTGACCAATCCGCTTTCCAATACATTTTTTTTGTTGACCGGGATTCTGATTTTGTTGGTTGGATAATATATAATGTCAAGGTTGCTTTCAGAGTAAGCGCTTAGATCGGCTCCCTGTTTCTCCAAAAGATACTTAAACTTCGTTTGGGGTTTGTCACTTCCTATCCAATTAATAAAATCCTTAATGTCCCATCGACTATCCGTAATTCCCTGGTAATAGACTGCATCCCTAGATCCATATCGATATTGCTCATGGGTGAGTTGCGAAGGAACCGGGTCACTTTCGTAGGCCTTACGCTTCATTTGGTCGATATACCAGTCGGTTGCGAAGAGACTTGTATTTACAATACGGACATCCGTTCGATAACCTTCAATTTCTTGGGCATACCATAACGGAAACGTATCATTGTCCCCAATGGTGAACAAAATGGCCCCAACGTCTTCCTGACAGGAATCCAAATAGGCCTTTGCCGTCGATTGCGCGGTGTAACGATTGGAGCGGTCGTGATCATCCCAATTTTGAAAAGCCATCAAAAACGGAACTGCCAAAAGACAGAGCACCGTTATGGCAGGCGCTGCAATTTTAGCTGATAATAATTTGCGGAACTCATCGTAGAGTCCATACACACCAATACCGATCCAAATACAAAAAATATAAAACGAGCCCACTAAAGAATAATCCCTTTCCCTGGGTTGGAAAATATAGGGATTGGTATAGAATTGAATCGCCAATCCGGTAAACATGAAAAACACGAAAAGCACCCAAAAGTGTTTTGGGTTTTTGGAAACCTGAAAAACGATTCCAATAATGCCCAATAAGAGTGGCAAGAAGAAATAAGTGTTTCGGCCTTTGTTGTTGGTCCAGTCACTGGGTAAGTTATTTTGGCTCCCCAGCCGAAGGCTGTCCACAAACCCGATGCCACTCAACCAATGTCCATTTTCATCATACTTTCCCTGTAAATCGTTCTGTCTGCCCACGAAATTCCACATAAAGTAGCGCATGTACATATAACCGAATTGGAACTCGAACAGGTAGCGGATATTTTGGCCCAAGGTAGGAGGGTCTACTTCGATATATTCCCCGAACTCCCGTAAAAAACGAATGTATTGCTCGGCATCCAGCTCGCCCTGTGCATATGCATTCTTAAATTGTGCAACAGCTTCACGGAGGTCGTTATTGGAAATGTATTCCGATTTAATTTTGAAATTCAACACCCCAAAATAGCGCATGTAATTTTCTGCATGTTGGTCGCTCCATAATCTGGGAAGGAATCCCACATGTTTTGCATTTGGGCCTTGAATGGCATCTTTGTAATTGTTCACAATGACATACTTGCCCAATTTTTCATCTTTCTCATATTTGGGACGATCATCAACATCCTCACCGGCAGGTGCGAAAGTATCGGAATAATAGGCCCCATAAAAAGGACTGTCCACGCCAGGGTATTGCTCACGGTTGTAGTAAGCCAAAAGGGAACGTGCATCTGAAGGATCGTTCTCGTTCACCACGGTTTTCGCATTTGCCCGAATGGGCAACATCAACCAGGAAGAAAAACCAAGGATCAAAAACATCAGACAAAGAACAATAGTGTTCCCCATATGAAAGTTATTTTTTCGGGTATAGCGCAATGCAAAATAGAAACTCGAGATAAAAATCAGTCCCATGATAATGGTACCGGAATTGAAGGGCAAGCCTATGCTGTTGATGAAGAATACTTCGCTCCATCCGAAAAGCTTGAGTACATAGGTCAATGAAAACTTATAGACCAGCATCAACAAGGTAATGACCACCAAATTGGCCAGTAAAAAGTTCTTTGCCGTAGTCTTTTTATACTTTTTAAAATAATACAGCAGTCCTATGGAAGGGATGGCCAAAAAGCCCATAAATTGGATTCCGAAGGTAAGCCCGATCAAAAAACAGATGAGCAATAACCAGCGATTGCCCCTAGGTTCTTCCAAGTTATCGGTCCACTTTAGCCCCAGCCATAGCAAAAGCGCCATGATCAAACTTGCCATGGCATATACCTCGGTTTCCACTGCATTGAACCAAAAACTATCTGAAAAGGTGAAGGCCAGGGCTCCTACCAAACCACTTCCGAAAATGGCAATGGCCTTGCTGTTGGTGATAGGCTTCTTTTTGGAAATCATCTTTCGGGTGAGGTTGGTAATGGTCCAAAAAGTGAAAAGCACGGCAAAGGCACTGGAGACTATGGAAACCGCGTTGACCATCAAAGCGACTTTAGAGGTATCGCCAAAGGCAAACATGGCAAAAAATGCACCGATCATTTGTAAAAGGGGGGCTCCCGGTGGGTGACCTACCTGCAATTTTGCCGAGGTGGTAATGTATTCACCCGCATCCCAAAAGCTTCCTGTGGGTTCAACGGTTAAGCAGTAGACGGTAAATGCAATGAAAAAAGAGACCCATCCTAAGATGGTATCCCATTTCTTGAAGTCTTTTGCAAACATAAAGGTGGTGTTTACCAAGTTGGGGCGAATTTAGTAAATATCGCAGAGACGGCTGATTAATTTTGGAAAAGGTTTAACATGGCATTCCTTTTAAAATAAGTCTGGAATGTGGTGAAATTATTTGTTGAAACCAAAGTTTGTTATAAATTTGCACGCTCAAATACGGTACTGGCCTATGGTGTAATTGGTAACACAGCTGATTTTGGTTCAGTCGTTCAAGGTTCGAGTCCTTGTAGGCCAACAACAAAGGCCCTTATATAATTGAAAGTCAATTATTTGTAAGGGTCTTTTCTTTTTTACGTGCATTGGCTGCTTTTTCCATAAAAAAGCGCATAGAAGGTTAAAATAGGCAATACCATATAACCTCCCTTTTTGTCCTAAAAACAGGGATTCGCCAAATAGTACCAAGTACCTCAATTCCAGTTCAAAAAGTATTAAATTTAGCTCCAATGGAATGGGATATGGGATATATGCTGCATATCCAGTAGTTGTGGCAAATTAAAACGAAATGATATCCAAGTTATTAATTGTTATTTCTTTTTCAATAACAACCTTAGGTTGTAAATCGCAAACGCTGACTACTCGAATTGAAATAGTTCAACCTACCGTTCAACAAGAGGCAACATCAATTTGGAGAACAATCAACGACATAAATTTCCTTGAAAAACAAGGATATAATATTAACCTACCAAAGGATTCGTTAATCGACTCACTGATAGCGAAATCGAAAGGAGGAACTTTTGGCAATGATGACTTTCCTACAATTTATACACTTGTCGAAACCAAAACTTTTGATCGAAAGAGTTATGACCAAGCAATGCAAAAAGTTAAAAATCAGTTCAAACTAATAAATAACCTTATCTATGAAATAGACTCTGCCAAAAGTGAATGGGATTGGAACTTCAAAATGTTCGATACGTATAAAGTTATATTCACCTTATATGGAACAGGAGGAAGCTACGACCCCGATGCAGGGACCATAACTTTGTTGACCAATAAGGCAGGTGAATTTATAAAGTATAAAAATCCTGCGAATACAATAATTCACGAAATAACACATATGGGAATGGAATATTCAATAGTTCAGAAATACAATCTTTCTCACGGTCTTAAAGAAAGAATAGTAGATACATTCGTATATCTGATGTTTAAAGAAAAACTGCCCGAATACCGAATTCAAAATATGGGAGACATAGATATTGATAACCATTTGAGAAAACAAAAGGATATAGATTCCCTGAATGCTATAATATCGAAGTTTGTAAATTGAATAACTTGCCACAAAAATGGCTATAGTTCATTGTGGTTTTGTACCATACCAACCCACCTGAACGTATTGTTCGGAACGGGCGGGAATAAAAGTATTGATCTACAGCTGATTTCGTTGTGCAACAGCTTAAAAACCAATAAAAATTGATGACATGATGGGTTACATAGATGGATTTGTACTTCCGGTTCCACGAATCCACTTGGGTGAATACAAAAGGGTGGCTGAAAAAGTAGCGGAAATTTGGAAAGAATATGGTGCACTTGGATACTTTGAGTATGTCGGAGAAGATTTAAAATTGGAAGGCACACGCTCTTTCATTGAAGTAGTGGATTTGAAAGAAGATGAAGTAATTGTATTTGGGTGGGTTCTGTTTCCCTCAAAGGAGACTCGTGAATTAGCAAACAAACAAGTTCCCAACGACCCAAGAATGGCAGCGTTGGTTGCTCCATTGACCGACCCTGAACGATTGATTTTTGATGCTGGTCGGATGGTTTATGGAGGATTCCAACCGCTGGTGCAGTCGAATAGAAATGAAGTGGGTTAGACTAAGAACAATAACTTTTAGATGTTAATTGAAAAAAAGCCGTTGCACAACAATCGCTAAAAAATTCATAGGCTTTACCTAACCTTTTGCAAACCGCGTAAGAATCTGATACTTTAGAAGAAATAAGCAAACAACTGGCCTACGGATTTTAGCTGGACGTTGGCACCAATAATAAAATTCATGAAAATAAGATTGATTTTAACCTACATGTTGTGTATCCTGATTTTGCAATCATGTATGAAATCGAAGGAAATTGAAACAAGTTTGGAAACGACTAAAATCGCCTTTGGTTCCTGTAGTTGGGAGGGGCATCCACTACCAATATTTGATAAAATACGTCAACATGGACCCAACCTCTTCATCTTTTTAGGGGATAATATTTATGGTGATACAGAGAACATGGATACCCTCAGAGCGAAGTACAAACGATTGGGAAGTAAAGAATCCTATATAAAATTAAAGAATCAGGTTCCAATTATAGCCACATGGGATGACCATGATTACGGATGGAATGATATTGGAAAATCCTACCCGCACAAAGAAGAATCAAAAGAGATATTCCTCGATTTCTTTGAGGAACCCGAATCTTCTTCGAGAAGACAGCATAAGGGGATCTATCATTCCTATATGTACGAGTATTCGGGCAATAAACTTCAAATAATATTGCTTGACGGTAGGACTTTCAGGGATGATTTAAAACCCTATGAAGGAGAATTTGACCATGATGAAAGATTCAGTTTCTATCATAAAGACTATGCTCCTCATGCAACATCAACACCAACATTATTGGGGGAAGAACAATGGAATTGGCTGGAAAAAGAATTGAAAGTGCCCGCAGACATAAGAATCATAGGTTCTGGAACCCAATTCGGAATAGAATGGAACGGGTATGAGGCATGGGCCAACTTTCCGCACGAAAGGAAACGAATGCTTGACTTAATAAAAAAGACAAAGGCAAATGGCGTTCTGTTTATTTCGGGAGATGTTCACTATTCGGAGCTATCCAAACTGGAAACAGATTTTTATCCTATCTACGATTTTACTTCGAGTGGTCTTTCTTCTACATGGAAGTTTGCAACACCGAACAAAAATAGAATTGAGGGACCCGTAATGGATAATCATTTTGGTTTGATCACCATTTTTTGGGAGCCAGATAATACGACAATTAAAATGGAAACCTGGGACATAAGTGACAATCAAAGAATTGAATACACATTTCCCTTGAAATCAATACAGTTTAATGAATGAGTATTGGCACCTACTTTGGACACAATGGCCATTCCTTGCAAAAGCTGGTCACGGTATATAGGAAATCGTTGACTATAAGGTTTGATATGCCTTAACTTTGAGGAACATGAAATTCGATTTAAACAAAGCCATCCCTGTTTTGGAACGGACACCTTCGGTGTTACGCAATCTGCTGCAAGGGTTACCTGTGGAATGGATCCAAGAAAACGAAGGTAGGGATACTTGGAGCCCCTTTGATGTGGTCGGCCATTTGATACATGGTGAAAAAACGGATTGGATGGTACGCACCGAGCTTATTTTGCAGGATGGACCACCAAAAACCTTTGAGCCCTATGATCGGTTCGCCCAATTCAAAAACTCCAAGGGCAAGACCCTTGATGAATTGCTCACTGAGTTCGAACTGCTCCGGAAGGACAATCTCAACAATCTTTGGGCAAAAAACCTTACCAAAACGGATTTGGAGCGAAAGGGCATCCATCCCGAACTCGGTAAAGTTACCTTGTCCCAACTGCTATCCGCATGGGTGGTGCACGATTTGGGGCATATCGCGCAAGTTTCCCGCGTAATGGCCAAACAGTACAAAAACGAGGTAGGCCCGTGGCCCAAGTACCTCACCATTTTAAACCATACGCCCAAGGAATAGTTAAATCCATTCCGTCCCGTTGCATGCAATTGATTTTTATAGCACTACGGTTTGCATTAACCGTTCAATTTGTTGTATATTTGCACCACTGAACGGATATGGTACGTATTCATGAGGGGACTTCGAGTCCCCTCTTTTATTAGCTAAACTTTAATTTTTAAGAGCCTTTTGGCAAATTAAGGGGTGCTAAGTTGAACCATTCCGTGCAACGGTAAGTGTTGAAAGAGCCTATGTTGAAAGAGAAAGTAACGACATTATTGGACAAGGCTTTGGAGGAACATCCTTCCTTGTTCTTGATTGATTTTACGGTGGGAGGGGACAACACTATCCGCGTGGTTCTTGATGGAGACAAAGGCGTAAGTCTTCAGGATTGTATGGAGGTAAGTAGGGCCATAGAACACAATTTGGATCGGGAGGAAGCCGATTTTTCATTGGAAGTGACCTCCGCTGGAGCCACATCGCCCTTGCAGTTGCCACGTCAGTATAAAAAAAATATCGGAAGAAAATTAAAGGTACGGACAGGCAACGAAGCAGTGGAAGGAACCCTGACCGAAACCACCGACAATAGCATTACCTTGGAGTGGAAGGCCCGTGAGCCCAAGCCCGTGGGTAAAGGAAAAGTCACAGTTCAGAAAAAACAAGAGATTGCATTTTCTGATATTGAAGAAGCAAAAGTTGTATTAAAATTTTAATTGTAGTTCAAAAATGGAAAACCTGGCGCTCATCGAGTCCTTTTCGGAATTTAAGGACGATAAATTTATCGATAGGGTAACGCTAATGGCGATTTTGGAAGAAGTATTCCGAAGTGCGCTCAAAAAGAAGTTCGGTTCGGACGAAAATTTTGACATCATTATAAACCCGGACAAAGGGGATTTGGAAATCTGGAGAAACCGAATAGTGGTCGAGGATGGTGAAGTGGAAGAACCCAATGAGGAAATCTCCCTTACCGAGGCCAGAAAAATTGAGCCCGACTTTGAGGTAGGCGAGGACGTTTCCGAAGAAGTGAAATTGATGGATCTCGGAAGAAGGGCCATCTTGGCATTGCGCCAAAACCTGATTTCCAAAATTCACGAACACGACAATACAACCATTTACAAGCAGTTCAAGGATCTTGAAGGCGAGATTTATACTGCTGAGGTGCACCATATCCGTCATAAGGCGATTATTTTGCTGGATGATGAAGGAAACGAAATCATCCTTCCGAAGGAAAAACAGATTCCATCCGATTTCTTCCGAAAGGGCGATAACGTACGTGGAATTATTGAAAGTGTGGAATTGAAGGGCAACAAGCCAGCGATCATTATGTCGAGGACTTCGCCTATTTTCTTGGAACAATTGTTCTTCCAGGAAATCCCGGAAGTATTCGATGGTTTGATCACTATCAAGAAAGCCGTTCGGATTCCAGGTGAAAAAGCAAAAGTGGCTGTGGATTCCTATGATGACCGCATCGATCCTGTGGGAGCCTGTGTTGGGATGAAGGGATCTCGTATTCACGGAATCGTTCGTGAATTGGGCAATGAAAATATCGATGTGATCAATTGGACAAACAATTCCCAATTGATGGTGACCAGGGCCTTGAGTCCGGCAAGAGTATCGTCCGTTAAATTGAATGATGAGAAAAAGACGGCTCAGGTTTACCTAAAACCAGAGGAGGTTTCCAAAGCCATTGGTCGAGGTGGACATAACATCCGTTTGGCCGGGCAATTGACTGGTTATGAGATTGATGTATTCCGTGAAGGTGTTGAGGAAGATGTGGAGTTGACCGAATTCTCGGATGAAATAGAAGCATGGGTCATTGACGAGTTCAAAAAAATTGGATTGGATACGGCACGTAGTGTATTGGAACAGGAGGTTGGGGATCTTATAAAACGAACTGATCTGGAAGAGGAAACAGTTCATGATGTGGTTCGCATTCTCAAAGAAGAGTTTGAAGATTAAACTATATATTAGCAGCGAATTTTAGGGTATAGGAAAAACAATTTATGGCAGGAAACCCAACAATACGACTTAATAAGGTTCTTAGGGAACTGAACATTTCATTGGATAGGGCGGTGGACCATCTCTCCTCTGTAGGGCATGAGATAGAAGCAAGGCCTACTACAAAAATTTCCGATGAGGTGTATCAGGTACTGTTGGATGAATTCCAAACGGATAAGAGCAAAAAGGTCGCTTCCAAAGAGGTAGGGGAAGAAAAACGGAAGGAAAAGGAAGCCCTTCGCATCCAGATGGAGCAAGAGCAGGAGGAGCGTCGATTGGCTCGTGAGCGCAGAAATGCGGAACAGGTCATTAAGGCAAAGGCAGAGCTTTCAGGCCCCAAAACGGTGGGTAAAATCGATTTGGACAAAAAACCGGAAGCTCCGAAAGTAGAAGAAAAACCTGCGGCAGAGGCACAACCAAAAGTGGAGGAAAAACCAGTTGCCCAGCCTAAAGTAGAGGCTAAGGAAGCTGCTAAGCCTGTTGAGACTGCCAAAGAAGAAGTTGTTGATGAGCCCAAGGAACCTGAGGCCATTCAGACCCAGTACAAAAAGCTCAGTGGGCCAAAGATAACAGGAGATAAAATTGATCTTTCCAAATTCGACAAACCCAAAAAGAAAAAGGAAGAAACCAAAAAGCCTGCGGAAAAATCCGCTGATAGTGGTGCCGATCGAAGAAAACGTAGGAAGCGCATCATCAGCAAAAATAATGCACAGACTGATTCTGGAAACCGACAAAGCGGCAGGAATGGTGCTGGACGCAGGGGCAACCAGCGAACAAATGTTCCTAAAGTTGAGCCCACGGAGGAAGAAGTACAAAAGCAGGTACGGGAGACCTTGGAAAAACTTCAGGGGAAATCCAGCAAAGGAAAAGGGGCCAAATATCGAAGGGAAAAACGAGATCTTCACCGTCAACAGACCGAGAAAGATTTGGAGCTGCAAGAGCTCGAGAGCAAGATTCTAAAAGTAACCGAGTTTGTGACCGTAAATGAGGTGGCCACGATGATGAATGTGTCCACTACCCAAATAATATCGGCTTGTATGTCCCTCGGAATCATGGTGACCATGAACCAGCGACTTGATGCAGAAACCCTGGCCATTGTAGCGGAGGAATTTGGATATGAGGTCGAGTTTGTTACCGCCGAAATTGAAGAATCCATTGAGGAGGAAGTGGATGCACCGGAAGATTTGAAACCTCGCGCCCCAATCGTAACTGTAATGGGTCACGTTGACCACGGTAAGACTTCCTTACTGGACTACATACGGGAAGAAAATGTGATTGCCGGTGAAAGTGGGGGTATCACCCAGCACATTGGTGCTTATGGAGTTACCCTGGAAGATGGACAAAAAATCACCTTCCTCGATACACCTGGTCATGAGGCCTTTACCGCAATGCGGGCAAGAGGTGCACAGGTAACAGATATAGCTATTATTGTGGTAGCTGCGGATGATGATATCATGCCACAGACGAAGGAGGCCATCAGCCATGCGCAAGCGGCGAATGTTCCTATCGTTTTTGCCATTAATAAGATAGATAAGCCTACGGCAAATCCGGATAAGATCAAAGAAGGCCTTGCCGGAATGAACCTTTTGGTAGAGGATTGGGGAGGTAAAATCCAATCGCATGACATATCCGCCAAAACGGGCCAAGGTGTGAATGAGTTATTGGAAAAAGTGCTGCTGGAAGCGGAATTGTTGGAGTTGAAATCAAATCCGGATAGATTGGCCTCAGGAACTGTTGTCGAAGCATTTTTGGACAAAGGACGAGGTTATGTTTCCACAATTTTGGTACAGCAAGGTACTCTTGAGATAGGGGACTATGTGCTTGCGGGAACCTGCAGTGGTAAGGTTAAGGCCATGCAGGACGAGCGTGGAAAAAATATCGAAAAAGCTGGTCCGGCCACACCAATCTCTATTTTGGGATTGGATGGAGCTCCACAGGCAGGGGATCGGTTCAATGTACTTGATGATGAGCGAGAAGCCAAGCAAATAGCAGCGAAGCGTTCCCAGTTGCAACGCGAACAATCCGTTCGTACCCAGCGTCATATCACATTGGATGAAATCGGACGTAGGATCGCATTGGGCGACTTCCAGGAGTTGAACATCATTCTTAAAGGTGATGTGGATGGTTCCGTGGAAGCTTTGACCGATTCGTTCCAGAAATTGTCCACGGATGAGATTCAGGTCAACATCATTCATAAAGGTGTTGGTGCCATCACAGAGTCTGATGTGTTGTTGGCGAGTGCCTCTGATGCGATTATCATTGGGTTTAATGTAAGACCGATGGGCAATGCACGTGCTGTTGCCGATAAGGAGGAAATCGATATTCGAATGTACTCGATTATCTACGATGCCATCAATGATTTGAAGGATGCGATGGAGGGTATGTTGTCACCTGAAATGAAGGAGGAAATTACTGGTAATGCTGAAATTAGGGAGACCTTTAAGATTTCCAAGATTGGAACCATTGCAGGTTGTATGGTGACCAGTGGAAAAGTATTCCGAAATTCCCAAATTCGTTTGATTCGTGATGGGGTGGTGATCTTCACTGGTGAACTAGCTTCGCTAAAACGTTTTAAAGACGATGTAAAGGAGGTTTCCAAAGGCTACGATTGCGGATTGCAAATCAAAAATTACAATGATATCAAGGAGGGCGATATTGTTGAAGCCTTCCAGGAAGTGGCCGTTAAGAAGAAATTATAACAGACTTTCGAGAAAATATAAATCCCGCTTTTGCGGGATTTTTTTGTTTAATAAAGCTGACAAAATATCAGTCTCGTTTGCAAAAGTAACTAGCAATTGGAGTGTGGCTGGAATTGTCAGTTTGAGCGTCCGCTTGGATAACACGTTCGGACGGGCAGTCGAGAACTCAAAAAAGCTCAGATTAAAAAATCATTTCGATGGCTCCTGATGCGGTATTTGCATCTTTTTGTCTATCTCGTGCCATTTTCTGGCTTTAAGAGCATAGCCTGAGGGTATTTTTTTCGGACTTCCAGATATTTGCGCTCAGCTTCCAATTTTGTTTTGAACTTGCCCAAACGGACACGGTACGTTGGCGATTCAAACTCAATTTTCGAGTACCATCCTGGGAAATCGATATCCACTTTGGTCTTTAGATTCTGTGCTTTTTGATAGCTGCCAAAACCTACTTGGATTTGATAGAAATCGACCTTTGAATTGACCTGCGCATAGAGCTTCATGAGTTGATCGATTCGTGAATCTTGTTCAATAGTAATACTACCTTCCTGAGCTGAAAGTAAAAGCGAAAAAAAGACAAGAATTGCCGTTATTACTGGGGTTTTCATGATGTTGGGACTTTTTTCTTCATCATTTGAATACAAATGTAATTTTTTATAGCTTAAACAGCTGAAACCAGGGTTATTTAGAATCTTTATAAATTAGTTATTATAAATACCTTAACATTTTAAAAAATGTGGCTATGTCGTACTTTTGTGACCGATTTTGGCATACTAAAAAGCTACTGTTCTCAGTATCAATAGTAACAATCATGCCAAAGATTTCGATAGAAATTTCGTCAATATGAAAAAGGTTTTTAACCGCCATCTTTTTGCTCAAGTTTTAGGCTTATCTCTCCTACTTTTTTCTACTTCATTTTATGCACAAGAAGAAACTGCTTCAACCGAGGTTGCTGCGGAAGAGTCTGCTGCTACAGGTGGAGACCCTGCTAAAGGGAAGCAACTGTTCAACCAAAACTGTGCTGCCTGCCACGCCCTGAATCGGAAGATGACGGGTCCGGCTTTGGCCAATGTGGAGACACGTCTGGCTGAAGATGAAGGTTTGGATAAAGAGTGGTTGTATGCTTGGATTAAGAACAGCGCAGGAATGATTGCCTCTGGCGATGCCTACGCCAACAAGATTTACGCGGAATACAATCAGGCGGCCATGACCGCTTTTCCCACTTTGAGCAACGCCGATATTGATGATATCTTAGCATATACAGCCGCTCCACCGCCAGCTCCAGCTGCCACAGCAACAACTGCTTCAGCCGAAGGAGGTGAGACCTCTGGTACAGGTGGAATATCCAACGAGATTATTTTGGGAGCACTTGCATTGGTCTTTGGTCTTTTGGTCATCATGTTGATTTTGGTCAACAATACACTACGTCGCATTGCAGAGGCCAACGGGGTGGTTTTGGAAAAAGCAAAAGCGGAGACTCGAACACCAATTTGGAAAGCCTTTATACAGAATCAGTTTTTGGTATTGGTCACCGCAATTTTCTTATTGTTGGCAAGTGGTTACTTTGCCTATGGATGGATGATGCAGGTAGGCATAGACCAAGGATATGCTCCAGTACAGCCGATACACTATTCACACAAAATACACGCTGGCGACAACAAAATTGAGTGTAAGTACTGCCACTCTTCGGCAAGAGTTTCAAAACACTCGGGAATACCTTCCCTGAACGTTTGTATGAACTGCCACAAATCCATCTATGAATACACTGGAAATCCAGAAGGGCCAAGTGCGGAGGATTTGGCAAATGGCTATACCAACGAATTCTACACGGGAGAAATCAAGAAATTATACAAAGCTGTTGGATGGGATGAGGAAAATCAGCAGTACACAGGTGAAACGCAACCTGTGGAATGGGTAAGGATTCACAACCTTCCCGATTTTGCTTATTTCAACCACTCGCAGCACGTTTCTGTGGCTGGAATTGAATGTCAGACCTGTCACGGTCCCGTTGAGGAAATGGAAATCATGTACCAATTTGCTCCGTTGACCATGGGATGGTGTATCAATTGCCACAGGGAGACCAATGTACAAGTAGCGGGCAACGATTACTACCAAGCCATCCATGCTGAACTTTCCAAAAAGTATGGAGTTGAAGAGCTGACAGCCGCCATGATGGGTGGTTTGGAATGTGGTAAATGTCACTATTAAAATTAAAAGAAGATAATCTCAGATATATCGTATGGCATCAAACAAAAAATATTGGAAAAGCGAAGCGGAGTTAAATCTGAACGATTCCATTGTTGAGGCGCTAAAAAACAACGAGTTCACCGAAGAGATTCCGGTTGATGACTTTCTTGGAGATAAAGAAAATCTATCGGCCACTGCGACAAGCAGAAGGGATTTCCTAAAGTATGTGGGATTCAGTACGGCAGCTGCTACGGTGGCGGCATGTGAGGGTCCTGTGCATAAGTCGATTCCTTATGTGGTGCAACCCGACCGAATTGTCCCCGGTGTGGCCAATTATTACGCGACTACAATTGCCGATGGATTTGATTTTGCCAGTATTTTGGTCAAGACCCGAGAGGGTAGGCCCATCAAAATAGAAAACAATACGGATGCTAAAGTAGGGGGTAGTGCCAATGCTAGGGTACAAGCCTCCGTGCTTACATTATACGACAGCAAAAGGGTACAAGGACCCACTGCCAATGGTGAGCCCATTGAGTGGAAAGTTTTGGATGCAACAGTGAGAGCCAAATTGGGAAGCCTTAAGGGTTCCAGCAGGCAGATTGCACTGTTGACTCAAACCCATGCAAGCCCGTCCACTGATAAATTGATCGCTGATTTTAAAGCGGAATATGGCGATAATGTAAACCATGTGGTTTACGATGCCATTTCGGAGGATGCTGCCCTTAATGCCTTTAATGCGGCTTATGGTGAAAGAGCATTAGCCGATTACGATTTTGAGAAGGCTGATGTGATTGTCTCCTTCGGAGCGGATTTCCTGGGAGATTGGCAAGGTGGGGGTTACGATAGTGGCTATGCCAAAGGAAGGGTTCCCAAGCATGGAAAAATGTCCAAGCACATTCAGTTGGAATCCAATATGTCCTTGACCGGTGCCAACGCGGATAAGCGTTATCCCATGACGCCAACGCAGCAAAAAATTGCTTTGGCCAAGTTGTATGGGAAATTGAACGGTAGCAATGTGGGAGGAGGAACATCCGATGTTGATGAAGCTGTTGAAAGTGTGGCTACCCAGATCAAAAAAGCTGGTAGCAAAGCTGTTGTGGTCACTGGACTGAACGACATCAATGCCCAGACCGTCGTATTGGCCATCAACAAACTTTTGGCCAGCGAGGCTTTTGACACTGCCAATCCAAAATATGTAAGACAAGGGGATACCGCAAAAGTATCCAAGCTTATTGCCGATATGAACGCAGGTCGGGTAGGTGTTTTGATTATGGATGGTGTCAATCCTGCATACTCGCTTCCCAATGCCGAGGAGTTTATTTCCGGTTTGGATAAAGTGGATGTTTCCGTGAGCTTTGCATTCAACAATGATGAAACCGCGCAGGTTTCAAAATATGTTGCGGCCGCTTCGCATTATTTGGAATCATGGGGAGATGCCCAATTCAAGAAAGGACATTATAGTTTGATGCAACCCGCTATCCGCGAGTTGTTCGATACACGTCAATTCCAGTCAGCTCTGTTGGCTTGGATGGGCAGTGAGAAAACCTATTACGAGTACATAAAAGAAAATTGGAGCACTGATATTCTGCAAGGTGGGGAATGGAACAAAGCATTGCAAGACGGCGTTTTCGTCCCAACCGTAGCTGCTGATGAAGCTGCCTCCACAGAACAGGCAGCGGAAACGGCAGAGGAGGAAGTTGATACAAGTATCACACCGATTGCGGCTGCTGTACGTTCCTTGGTGAATACGACCAGTTCGGGAATGGAGTTGATGCTCTATTCCAAAGTTGGTATGGGAGATGGGCGCCAGGCCAATAACCCGTGGTTGCAAGAGTTCCCTGATCCTATTTCAAGGGTTACATGGGACAATTATGTTACCATTTCCAAGGCTGATGCGGAAGCATTGGAGCTTGAAAACTACAATGTGGCCAATGGTGGTTTGGATGGTAGCTATGCCAATCTTACCGTTGAAGGTACTGTTTTGGAAAATGTGCCTGTAATCATCCAACCTGGACAAGCAAAAAATACGATTGGTCTTTCCTTCGGTTATGGTAAGCAAGCCGGAATGAAATCAGAAATGGCAACCGGTGTAAATGCCTATACCTTATATAAAGGTTTCTCTAATGTACAATCCGTATCGATTGAAAAGGCATCGGGCAACCATGAGTTCGCTTGTGTGCAATTGCACAAAACATTGATGGGTAGGGGCGATATCATTAAGGAGACCACTTTGGAAATTTTCAACACCAAAGACCATCATGAATGGAACGCGGTTCCTGTGGTTTCCTATAACCATGAAGAAATTCCGGTCACTTCTCCCAACGCAGATCTTTGGGATGAGTTTGATCGTTCCATAGGGCATCATTTCAATATGTCCATCGACCTAAACGCGTGTACCGGATGTGGTGCCTGTGTGATTGCATGTCACGCAGAAAATAATGTTCCTGTCGTCGGGAAACAAGAAATTCGTCGCTCCAGGGATATGCACTGGTTGCGTATTGATAGATACTACTCTTCCGAGGATACTTTTGAGTTGGATAACGAGAAGAAGGATGGGATGGACGGACTTTGGGGCGATAAGGGTTCTTTGGGTGGATTCCGCCAAATGGAAGACCCATCGACCAATCCTCAGGTGGCTTTCCAGCCTGTGATGTGCCAGCATTGTAACCACGCACCTTGTGAAACCGTTTGTCCAGTTGCCGCTACTTCACACAGTAGACAAGGACAGAACCATATGGCGTACAACCGTTGTGTCGGTACCCGTTATTGTGCGAACAACTGTCCGTACAAAGTGCGTCGATTCAACTGGTTCCTATACCACGACAACGACGAGTTTGATTTCAATATGAACAACGACCTTGGTAAGATGGTCATTAACCCTGATGTTAATGTACGTTCAAGAGGGGTGATGGAAAAATGTTCGCTATGTATTCAAATGACGCAAAAGACCATTTTGGATGCGAAGCGTGAAAGACGTGCTATCGAGGACGGAGAGTTCCAGACTGCATGTTCATCAGCCTGTAGTAGTGGAGCCATCGTCTTTGGTGACATCAACGATAAAGAAAGCAAGGTTGCCGAGTTGAAGGAAGATGATAGAATGTACCACCTGTTGGAACACGTAGGGACTAAACCCAATGTGTTCTACCATGTTAAAGTAAGAAACACCAACGAGGCTTAATCAATAAATAAGAAGTAACTATACTATAAATTATGGCGTCGCATTACGAAGCACCTATTCGAAAGCCCTTAGTACTGGGAGACAAAGGATACCATGATGTAACCGTGGATATCGCGCGTCCGGTAGAGGGAAAGGCCAACAAACAATGGTGGATAGTGTTCACCATCGCATTGGTTGCATTCCTTTGGGGTATAGGATGTATCATTTATACCATTTCCACAGGTATTGGGGTTTGGGGTCTTAACCGAACCGTAAACTGGGCCTGGGACATCACCAACTTTGTATGGTGGGTGGGTATTGGTCACGCGGGTACGCTGATCTCTGCAGTATTGTTGTTGTTCCGACAAAAGTGGAGAATGGCGATCAACCGTTCCGCGGAGGCGATGACGATTTTCTCGGTGATTCAGGCGGGACTGTTTCCGATCATCCACATGGGACGTCCTTGGTTGGCTTATTGGGTACTTCCCATTCCCAACCAATTTGGGTCGCTTTGGGTGAACTTCAACTCTCCATTGCTTTGGGACGTATTTGCGATCTCGACCTACCTTTCCGTTTCCTTAGTATTCTGGTGGACGGGTCTTTTACCCGATTTCGCGATGATTCGAGATCGAGCGATCAAGCCGTTCCAAAAGAAAATTTACAGCCTGTTGAGCTTTGGATGGACAGGAAGAGCCAAAGACTGGCAACGTTTTGAAGAAGTTTCTTTGGTCTTGGCAGGTTTGGCGACACCGCTGGTACTTTCCGTACACACCATTGTATCCTTCGACTTTGCCACATCGGTGATACCAGGATGGCACACCACCATCTTCCCACCGTATTTCGTTGCGGGTGCAATTTTCTCAGGATTTGCTATGGTACAGACACTTCTCATTATCATGAGAAAGGTTTGTAATCTGGAAGCCTACATTACAGTACAACATATTGAATTGATGAACATCGTGATTATGATTACGGGTTCCATCGTAGGATGTGCCTATATCACAGAGTTGTTCATCGCGTGGTATTCTGGTGTTGAATACGAACAATATGCCTTCTTGAATAGGGCTACCGGACCTTACTGGTGGGCTTATTGGTCCATGATGACCTGTAATGTGTTCTCGCCGCAGTTCATGTGGTTCAAGAAATTGCGTACCAGCATCATGTTCTCCTTCTTCATTTCCATTGTGGTAAACATTGGAATGTGGTTCGAGCGTTTTGTGATTATTGTCACCTCATTGCATAGAGACTATTTGCCATCTTCGTGGACGATGTTCTCCCCAACATTTGTGGATATTGGAATCTTTATCGGAACCATTGGTTTCTTCTTTGTACTCTTCTTATTGTATTCGAGAACATTCCCTGTGATAGCACAAGCAGAGGTTAAATCAATCTTGAAATCGTCAGGAGAGCGCTATAAAAAATTAAGAGAAGCAGGAAAGCCTTTATATGAGATGCCCTCCAAAGGAGGCTCCGTAAAGAAAGAGACTGCTCCCGTAGCGGAAAAAGCGGAAGCCGATGAGGCCCAGGTATCTTCCTTGTTGGATGCCATCGGAACTTTTGATGCAGAGAAAGATACTGCCGATGACCTGAAAAAAGTGAAAGGCATTGGTCCGCAAATGGAACAGAGCTTGAACCAAATCGGGATTTTTACGTTCGCGCAAGTAAGTAAAATGACCGAAAAAGAATATGATTTGTTGGATTCCATCACAGGTTCGTTCCCTGGAAGGGCGCAACGCGATGATTGGGCGGGACAGGCTAAAAAATTAAACGATAAAAAGTAGTTATGGCTTCAAAAGTTGTACAGGCAATTTATACCGATGACGATGTGTTGATGCACGCCGTAAAAAAGGTTAGGGCCGAGCATCATCACATTGAAGAAGTGTATACCCCTTTCCCGGTACACGGTTTGGACAAGGCGATGGGGCTTGAAGATACGAGAATAGCGATTACTTCCTTTATGTATGGTTGTTTGGGACTTGCAGTTTCCATTATAATGATGAACTATATCATGATCGATGATTGGCCACAGGACATTGGAGGCAAGCCAAGCTTTAGTTATTTGGAGAACATGCCTGCATTTGTGCCGATCATGTTTGAGTTGACCGTTTTTTTTGCCGCTCACCTTATGGTAATCACCTTCTATCTTCGAAGTAGAATGTGGCCGTTTAAAAAAGCGGAAAACCCGGATGTTCGAACTACGGACGACCATTTTTTGATGGAAGTTGGTGTACACGGTAATGAAGATGAGCTTTCCGCATTGTTATGGGAAACCGGTGCCGTTGAAGTTAATGTTACAGAAAAGGAGTCTTAAAAATATGAAGCAGTTAGGTAAAATAAGCATTGTTTTGGTTTTAGTGCTGTCATTGACTGGATGTTTCGATAAGAATAGTCCTAACTACCAGTACATGCCGAACATGTATGAATCCGTAGGCTACGAAACCTATGAGGCAGTCGATAATGGGTTGTTCCCAAACGGAACCGAGGCCATGCTTCCTGCAGATAATACCATTCCCAGGGGATATATGCCCTACAAATTCGAAAATACACTTGAGGACAAAGAATTGGCGAGATTGGAACCAAGCCCTTTGGATTCCCTTCAAAGAGAGGAAAATTTGGCTAAGGGAAAAGAGTTGTACGATATCTACTGTGCCATTTGTCACGGACCAAAAGGAAAAGGACAGGGCACTTTGGTAAAACGCGAAAAAATATTGGGAGTTCCCAGTTACGATGATGTGGCCCGTAACATTACAGTGGGCAGTACCTATCACACCGTCTATTACGGCTTGAACTCCATGGGCTCCTATGCCGCTCAAATGGCCAATGAAGAAGAAATGTGGCAGGTGTCCGAATACGTAATGAAGTTAAAGGAAGACCTAACAAAATAATTGGATCAGTATACTATGTACACGTTTTCAAACAGACTTAAAATAGGATCTTTCATTGCAATGGGACTGGGACTGATATTTTTAGCTATCGGTTTCATCTCCGCCCCGAGCACTGTGGAAGAAGCTAAAGCAATTGTCGCAGCCGCCCACGATGATGGTCACGGTGGTGGACATGGAGAGGAAGCTACACACCATAGCTCCTCGGATGCTGCCCATGCCGAAAAAGATTCCCACGGTGAAGAAGCCGCTCATGGGGAAGGACACGATGCTTCGCACGATGAACATTTATTGCACCAATTGCAGAACAGACCTTGGGCCGCTTTGTATGTTGCCGCATTCTTTTTCTTTATGATTGCACTGGGGGTATTGGCCTTTTATGCCGTGCAACGTGCTTCACAAGCAGGCTGGTCACCCTTGTTGTTCCGCGTCATGGAAGGAATTACAGCTTACATGGTGCCAGGGGGCATCATTGTATTCGTCATTTTGGTGCTTTCCGTAATGCACATGAACCATATGTTTGTTTGGATGGATGCCGATGTGGTTGCCCATGATAAATTATTGCAAGGAAAGGCAGGTTATTTGAACCCAACTTTCTTTTTGGTTCGTGCCGCTATCTTTTTAGGTGGATGGATTTTCTACAGGGAATACTCAAGAAAACTTTCCTTGGCTCAGGATGAATCTGATGACAATACCAACTTTGTAAAGAATTTTAGATGGTCTGCCGGATTCTTGGTGTTCTATCTTGTAACAGAATCCATGATGTCTTGGGACTGGATCATGAGTTTGGATCCACATTGGTTCAGCACATTATTTGGATGGTATGTGTTTGCCAGTATGTTCGTTTCAGGAATTACTATGATTGCGATTATAGCCATCTATTTGAAATCCAAGGGGTATTTGGAGCAAGTGAACGATAGCCATATCCACGATTTGGCCAAGTTTATGTTCGGAATCAGTATTTTCTGGACCTACCTGTGGTTTGCCCAGTTCATGTTGATTTGGTATGCCAACATCCCCGAGGAAGTGACGTATTTTGTCGCAAGGCTCGAGGATTACAAATTGCCTTTCTTTACCATGTTGGCATTGAATTTCATCTTTCCACTTTTGGTGTTGATGAATAGCGATTATAAAAGAGTAAACTGGTTTGTGATCATGACCGGTATTGTCTTGCTTTTCGGCCATTATCTGGATGTGTTCAATATGGTGATGCCTGCCACGGTAGGAGATCAATGGCACTTAGGATTGCCCGAAATAGGGGGTATTTTGTTCTTTGGAGGACTGTTTGTCTTCTGGGTGTTCAATACCCTTACCAAACAACCGTTGCAGCCAAAACGCAATCCATTTATTGAAGAAAGTAGACAATTTCATTATTAATACGATTTAAGTCTTAGAAAGATATACAATGACTGCATTATTAACATTGACTGTTTTAGTACTGGTAGCAATTGCAATCTGGCAGATGACCAAGATTTTTGAATTGTCCCAGGTTAAGACAGACCGCGCCGAGGTAGCAAACGATTCCGACAATAACTACAACGGTTACCTTTTATTTGGCTTTCTGATTTTTATCTACGGAATTACCATATTCAGTTTCGCCAAATATTATAAAGTGCTTCTGCCTGAGGCATCATCAGCCCATGGCGGGGAATATGACCAATTGATGTGGGTGTCATTTGCTATTATCTTTTTCGTACAGACCATTACCCAAGCACTGCTTCACTATTACGGTTACAAGTATCGTGGGAAAGAAGGAAAGAAAGCATTGTTCTTTGCCGATAACGATCGATTGGAGTTCATTTGGACCATTATCCCGGTAATCGTTTTGGCCGGTTTGATTCTTTGGGGCTTGTATACTTGGACCAATATCATGGATGTGAACGATGAGGACGACCCCTTGATCGTGGAACTGTATGCCCAGCAATTCAATTGGACGGCACGATACGGCGGAGAGGACAATGTTCTTGGAGATGCCAGTGTACGACTTATCGATATCGATCGCGCCAACGTGTTGGGTCTTGACGAATCGGATCCCAATGCGGCAGATGATGTTATTGTAAAAGAATTACACCTTCCCGTAGGTCGCAAAGTGAACTTCATGATGCGCTCACAAGATGTATTGCACTCTGCGTACATGCCGCATTTCAGGGCACAAATGAACTGTGTGCCAGGAATGATTACGCAGTTTTCGTTTACTCCAACAATTACCACCGAAGAAATAAGATTGAATCCTGATGTTGTTGACAAAGTAAAAAGGACAAATGCGCTGCGTGCCAAATGGGCAGCTGAGGGCAGGCCGAATTCAGACCCATGGGAATTTGACTATATTCTACTTTGTAACAAGATTTGTGGAAAATCGCACTACAACATGCAGATGAAGATCATTGTAGAGACTGAGGAGGAATATAATAAATGGATGGCCGAACAGGTGACCTTTAGTGAAACCCTTGCGCCAACAGAATAATATTGCTAGAAAAAGAAACTAAAACAAAATTTTAAAAGATTATGTCAGCTACTGGACACGAAAACGGACACGAAGATCACGGACATCATCATAAAGAAACCTTTGTAACCAAATACATCTTCAGTCAAGACCATAAGATGATTGCCAAGCAATATCTTATCACCGGTGTTTTGATTATGGGCTTCATTGGAATTGCAATGTCATTGTTGTTTAGAATGCAATTAGCATGGCCTGGAGAATCTTTTTCTGTCTTTGAGGCGTTTTTGGGCAAGTGGGCTCCTGACGGTGTTATGGATGCTGACATTTACTTGGGATTGGTAACCATGCACGGAACCATAATGGTATTCTTTGTGCTTACAGCAGGATTGAGCGGTACCTTTAGTAACTTATTGATTCCATTGCAGATTGGGGCTCGTGATATGGCCTCAGGCTTTCTGAACATGCTTTCTTTTTGGATGTTCTTTGTGTCAGCAGTTGTTATGGTGATTTCACTTTTTGTTGAAGCAGGGCCTGCTGCAGCTGGATGGACGGTATACCCGCCCTTAAGTGCTTTGCCCATGTCACAACCTGGATCTGGTGCAGGGATGACCTTATGGTTGGTTTCCATGGCAATATTTATCGCATCATCACTTTTAGGTTCTTTGAATTATATCGTTACGGTATTGAATCTAAGAACCAAGGGAATGTCAATGACCCGTTTGCCATTGACCATTTGGGCATTTTTCGTCACGGCTGTTATCGGTGTAATATCCTTCCCAGTTTTGCTTTCAGCAGCGCTATTGTTGATTATGGATAGAAGCTTCGGTACATCGTTCTTTTTATCCGATATTTTCATTCAAGGAGAGGTGTTGCATTACCAAGGAGGATCTCCAGTATTGTTTGAGCACTTGTTTTGGTTCTTGGGCCACCCTGAAGTATATATCGTGATTCTACCGGCGATGGGTATTGTATCTGAAGTAATGTCGGTAAATGCACGTAAACCGATTTTTGGCTACAGAGCGATGATCGCCTCCATTTTGGCCATAGCATTTTTGTCCACCATCGTATGGGGACACCATATGTTCATTTCCGGAATGAACCCATTCTTGGGATCGGTCTTCACATTTACCACCTTGTTGATTGCGATTCCGTCAGCAGTAAAAGCTTTTAACTGGATTACGACGCTGTGGAAAGGAAATCTACAGTTAAATCCAGGGATGCTCTTTTCCATTGGAATGGTATCGACTTTCATCACGGGAGGTCTTACTGGAATCATCTTGGGAGACAGTACACTGGATATTAATGTACACGATACGTACTTCGTTGTGGCACACTTCCACCTGGTAATGGGTATCTCGGCATTGTACGGATTATTCGCTGGAGTGTACCATTGGTTCCCGAAAATGTTCCAGGGTAGAATGATGAACAAGAACATGGGCTACGTCCATTTCTGGATAACAGCGATAGGATCTTATGGCATTTTCTTCCCGATGCACTTTGTGGGAATGGCAGGAGTACCGAGACGTTATTACGAGAACACTGCTTTCCCAATGTTCGACGAATTAACGAACGTACAAGTGTTGATGACGGTCTTCGCGTTGATTACGGCGGCGGCGCAACTGGTTTTTGCCTTCAATTTTATAAGAAGTATTTTCTACGGAGTACGGGGGCCACAGAACCCATGGAATGCCACTACCTTAGAGTGGACGGCACCACAAGAGCATTTTCACGGCAACTGGCATGGTGAAATTCCTCACGTACATCGCTGGGCTTATGACTATAGCAAGACCTATGAAAACGGAGAGTACATTATTCCAGGACAGGATTTTGTTCCGCAGACGGTTCCGCTTCAGGAAAATGAGGAAGAACTCAATCATTAATCGCTGTAAAAGAATTACAAAGCCCATCCTTCGGATGGGTTTTTTGTTTGAACAGTTTGGTACAGCAATTGTTAGTGGTAATTGTAATATCTTTAAGAACCCTTAAATAAACACTTGTGAAAAACCTCGTAGTACTTCTCCTGCTAATTTGCCCCATAGTTTTAATGGCTCAGCGAAAACCCAAAATAAAGGGGAGCCGTATTGTCACCGAAGTAAACGAAGAGTTACCGGCATTTAATGCTGTTCAACTTAATGACGATTTGGACATTGTGCTTAAAAAATCGTTTGGTCCAGGTTATAAAATCATCGCAGATGATAACCTCATAGACATTCTAAAGTTCAAAGTTGAGGACAGCACATTGGTTATTAGTTCATTCTATGATGTTACTTCCAAAAAGCAATTTGATATTACAGTCAACTACACAGAGATCAAGAGCATAACAGTGAAAGAAGGTCGAATTATCACCGATGATGTGGTCAATAGTGATGAACTCTTTGTGGATGCTTTCGCCAACACGCGCTTGGAAATTAAAGCCAGTGCTGCGGTGATGGACATCAATATGGAAGATACCAGTAAAGGAGATTTTAATGTGGATGTTGATTCGTTGAACATCAGTTTGAGGAATAGGGCGGAAGCCTATATCTATGCCGTGAACGAGACCAGTTTGGTGGGTGTTGAAGGCAATGGATCCCTAACCTTTGAAGGAACCTCGGACAGAGTTCAAGCCAACTTATCCGGAAACTCAAAATTTAAAGCGGAACGTATGGAAGCCGGTAGTATGAAGGCCGGTTTGGAAAATGCGGCCAATGCCCGAATCTATGCCTATCGCGATTTGGAACTGAGTTCCAAGGGAAATTCCAAGACCTATCTCTATGGGGATCCGCAGATTACCATTCTTGAATTTTTAGATACTTCCCAGCTCATTAAAAAGACAGAGTGACCTATTTCGCAATGGGTGCGGTAAGCGCATGTTTCGGAATTCCAAACCCATCGACCAATACTTCAATATGGGGTCTTAATTCGGTGGATAAGCGTTCCACACGCTGCCGGATTGCCTTGGATTTCACTCCCGCAAAATACCCTTGTTCCAGAAACCATGTAGCATCTGAGCGCAGTTCGTGCAGTGCATAAAGCGTTCCCAGTTTTTGGATTAAGGCTCTGTACTCTTCATCAGCAACTGTTTCGCAGAATTCGCTAAAAATATCATACGCCAGTTCAACGCTGTAGGCTTTTCCCAACGCCAATAAATGCGTTTGTACCTTTAAAAAAGCTTGGTACGAGGGAATCCCTTTTTTGATATAATTCCGGATTCGCATCGCCAGGGTGTAGGTCAGCCTTCGTGTTCGGTAGGTAAAGGCATGTTTATGGAACTTGGGATTGTATAAATGTTCCGAATCCACTTTGTTGGAATAAATGGGATTTATGGTACTCAATCGATCGGTTAACTGCGTCCGTAATAGTTTTAGGACCGAAGTAAACCCCGCACTATTGAATTCTGCCTTAAAATCGGATAAAATTCCTTTGGCGGCCAATTGCAACAATACGTTATTATCCCCTTCAAAGGTGGTGAAGATATCCACATCCCCTTTAAGATCTGCGATTCTGTTTTCCGTTAAATAGCCTTTTCCGCCACAAGCTTCGCGACATTCTTGGATAGTGGTATTGGCAAACCAGGTAATGACCGATTTAAGTCCCGCAACCTGGGTTTCAATTTTTCGTTTGTCTCCCAAAGCATCATCGCTGTACCGTTTCATAAGTTCTTCCAAGGTGACATGGTACACATAAGCTGATGCCACCGCAGGGGTAAGCCGTAACTGATGCGTAGGATAGTCCATGATCAAATCTTCCTGAATCTTGATGCTGTCGTTAAACTGTCTTCGGTTCAGGGCATGTTTTACGGCAATGGTCAAGGCCATTTTGGCTCCGGCCAAAGCGCCTTTTGCCACACAGATACGTCCGCCCACCAAAGTCCCCAACATGGTAAAAAACCGTTTGTTTGGATTCTTGATGGATGAAAAATAAGTGCCGTCGTCCCGAATTTCACCATACTTGTTCAGTAAGTTTTCTCGGGGAACTTTCACTTGGTTGAACCAAATTTTTCCGTTGTCCACCCCATTCAGGCCGAGTTTGTAACCGTTGTCCTCAATGGTGATTCCCTCCAGGGGATTGTGATTTTTATCCCGCAGCGGAACCAAAATGGCATGTACGCCTTCATTTTTTCCATCAACAATGAGCTGTGCAAAAACCGAAGCCATTGTGGAATGCAACGCATTACCGATGTATTCTTTGTTGTCATTTTTACCCGGCGTGTGGATGATAAGCGAATCGGAGTCTTTGTCGTACGTGGCTGTGGTTTTGATGCCCCTAACGTTGGAACCATGCCCTGTCTCGGTCATCGCGAAACAGCCCAACAATTTTGCCTTTCCAGCATCACCCAGGTATTGATTATGGTGTTTTTGGGTTCCCAATTTTTGGATACTTCCTCCGAACAGCCCGAATTGTACCCCGAATTTTACGGCCAAACTACCATCGATAAACATCAAGTGTTCAAAAATGGCAGCATAAGCGGGCATGTTGGCAGTCCCACCATAAGCTTCTTCATAGCCCATAGCGCCATAACCTTTTTCGCCCAAAACTTGAACCTGTTCCAATACCTTTGCCCTAAAGGATTCCTTATCCCGATGGATGTCCCACGAAAAAATAGGACGATCCAAAAAATCCCTAAACTCATCGACGGCATTGGTATTAGATCCTTTCAGCAGGGAATCAAGAACGTTCGCATTGTATCGGTTGGAGGTTTTTTCATGGATGACCTCAACATCGAACAAGTGGTTATAGTGATTCGGCTGAATCCCCAAGTTGATTTCGATATGCTTTAGATGGTCGTTAAAATCACAACTTCCGCAATGGAAATTTCCCAAACGCTGACTGAACGAAGTAAGTGGATATGTATCACTTTCAATAAGCTTTATTTTGGAATTCGAAATGGTCTGTTTCCAATGTTTTATCTCTTCATCTTGGGGCGGATTTGTTCGATTCAGCCAACCTAAAAGTTGTGTTTTTTCATCGGCATCCAAGGACGGATCATCAGTGATGGTTTTTTGAATCACGGACACTTCGGAAGCCGATAACAAATCATCCGACCAAATCACATAAAAAAAGGGAATATACTGAAGGGTGCCTATCGAATATGTAGTGGCAATCATAGATTAAGAATTGTAAAAATGGTGTTGCTTCTTACTGTTTCTAAAGTTACGCTTTAGATTTTTAAAAATGTCCATGAAGAGAAACGATACCGTCGATTTGAGCGAGAATGGTTTCCCCTACAATCCGTTTTCAACTATATTTGTTGGGACATGAATGAGCATCTCGATCCAACATCCGATAATTTTTCCCAAGAAGAACTTGATATCGAAAGAGCTTTAAGACCCATCACTTTTGATGATTTTACAGGTCAAGAACAGGTGTTGGAGAACTTAAAGGTATTTGTACAGGCAGCCAACCTGCGCGGAGAAGCGTTGGATCATACTTTATTTCATGGGCCACCAGGTTTGGGAAAAACAACCCTTGCCCATATTCTGGCCAATGAGTTGGGTGTGGGGATTAAAGTGACTTCAGGTCCCGTTTTGGATAAGCCGGGAGACTTGGCGGGTTTGCTGACCAATCTTGAGGAAAGGGACGTGCTGTTCATTGATGAAATCCATCGCTTAAGTCCCATTGTTGAGGAGTATCTGTATTCCGCGATGGAGGATTACAAAATTGACATTATGATCGAAACGGGTCCCAATGCCCGAACGGTACAAATCAATCTGAGTCCATTTACCTTGGTTGGGGCTACCACACGTTCTGGATTGCTTACCGCGCCCATGCGGGCACGTTTTGGAATCCAAAGTCGGTTAAAATATTACAACACCGAACTCCTTTCCACCATTGTGGAACGAAGTGCCGATATTTTGAAAGTCCCCATCACCAATGAGGCAGCGATTGAAATCGCAGGGCGCAGCCGGGGCACACCAAGAATTTGCAATGCACTGCTGCGCAGGGTGCGCGATTTCGCCCAGATCAAGGGCAATGGCAACATCGACTTGGACATCTCAAAATTTGGGCTTAAGGCCTTGAATGTGGATGCCCATGGCTTGGATGAAATGGACAACAAAATACTGAGCACTATCATCGATAAATTTAAAGGAGGCCCCGTGGGAATCACTACCCTGGCCACAGCGGTATCAGAAAGTGCAGAAACCATTGAAGAGGTCTACGAACCGTTTTTGATCCAACAAGGATTTATTATGCGAACACCCCGAGGTCGGGAAGTCACCGAGCTTGCGTATAAGCATTTGGGAAAACTAAAAAATGGTTCCCAGGAAGAATTGTTTTAATCCTTAAAACGAACACATCTATCCAAGTCTTTTTGATTTTTAGCCCCATCTTCGGTGAGGTTGAATGAATTTTACCAGAAAATGGTCCATTTTTCTTATTTTCAAGTGTAAAAGTTTCCTTTCTTGCAATTTGTCACAAGCAAATGACCTAAAAATGTCATTTTCCAAAACCATTGGGTATGCCCATATATATGGATCGACATATTGTTCCAGGTATTGAGGCCAAACATGCGGCTGAGGCCCATCGTGAAGATTTACTGATTCAAGATGAATACGGCTGTCGTTGTATGACCTATTGGGTGGACGAAGAAAGGGGTAGTGCCTTTTGTCTTATTGATGCCCCGAATGAGGAAGCAGTAAAAAAAATGCATGACCGAGCCCATGGCTTGATTCCGCACGATATCGTACAAGTGAACAGCAACGTAGTGGAGGCTTTTTTGGGGCGGATTACAGATCCAGAAGGTTACTATGGCCCAGAAAATCCCAAACTTAAGATTTTTAACGACCCAGCTTTTCGGATTATTTTGGTGGCGCAGGCACAGGATTCCAGACTGCTTAAGGAGCAGTTGGGGCAACAAAAGGCTGAAAAATTACTGTCTCTATATCACGAAATTATGCGTGAACAGCTACAAGAAAACCAGGGCAGGGAGGTTGAGCTCAAGGGTGAAAGATTCATTGCTTCCTTTGTTTCAGTAACCCAAGCGGTGGCCTGCGCAGCAGGGGTGCAAAAGGGACTTCATGTGGCCGGGGAGTTGATTGGTCTAAGGATTGGCCTGAATGCCGGAATGCCTGTCGAGAAGGATAAAAGCATTTTTGGCGACACCATCCGGATGGCAGAATATCTTTGTCTTACCGGGGCGCCGAATCAGACCGTGATGGCATGCATCATCAAAGAGATCTACAAGGATGATGGGCAAAATTCGATGGACAAAACCGCTTTGAAATCCATCAAGCCTGTAGATGAGAATATCTTGCAACTGTTGATGGATGCTTTAAGTGAAAACTATCAAAATCCAAAATTCGGGGTGCAGGATTTCTGCAAGAAAACTGCCATGAGCAAATCGAAATTGTATCGGAAGTGTATGTCACTTTTTGGACTTTCCCCAAACGAACTGCTTCGCAAACATCGCCTTAAAGTTGCCCTGTCCCTATTGAAAACTGACCGTAATATTGCTCAAACGGCTTTCGATTGTGGTTTCGGAAGCCCTTCCTATTTTACAAAATGTTTCCAGGAAAGCTTTGGACTTTCACCACTTGTTTATCAAAAGACCGCATAAACCTGAACCGTTTCTGACATTCTTTGGTCAATTCCTTCAAGCGTTTCGCCCAAGGGTACTCTAGCTTTGAATCAGTAATCAAACATAAAATATCATGAAAACACTAAAAATTATCGTAAGCATGTTAATACTGATGATTGTCGGCATGGCTGAGGCAAGGAGCCAAGAAAATAAGAATGGGAAAACAATGAAAACTTATTTGATTGAAAGGGAAATTCCAGAAGCAGGAAAATTTACCCAAGAGGAACTTAAGGGAATCTCACAAAAATCTTGTGAAGTCCTAAAGGAAATGAATGCTGAAATAGCATGGATGCATAGTTATGTGACGGACAATAAGGTCTATTGTGTTTACAAAGCCGCAAACAAAACCTTAATAGAGCAACATGCAGAGAAAGGGGGATTCCCGGTAAATTCCATACAAGAACTTTCTGCCAAAATAGATCCCAGTACCGCAACTGAAGAACAATAGGCAAAAGCATCTGGACTCGCCATCCATTTTCCAAATTATGGTATTTTAGTATCGGTGAAAAGTAACCGGTTGAATGTAAAAAATACCTATACGAACCGTATCAAAACCGAAGCCAAGCGCCTCGGTTTTTTGTCTTGTGGTATTTCCAGAGCAGAATTTTTGGAAGAGGAAGCACCTCGACTTGAAAAGTGGCTCAACCAAAATATGCACGGTGAGATGTCGTATATGGAAAACCATTTCGACAAGCGTTTGGATCCCACTAAATTGGTGGAAGGCTCAAAGTCGGTGATTTCATTGTTGTTGAACTACTACCCATCCCAGCAACAGAATCCCGATGCATACAAAATATCCAAATATGCCTATGGCACCGATTATCACTTCGTGATAAAGGACAAGCTCAAACAACTTTTGCAGTTTATCCAGCAGGAGATTGGTGAGGTACACGGCAGGGCTTTTGTAGACTCTGCCCCGGTACTGGATAAAGCCTGGGCGGCTCGCAGCGGACTCGGGTGGATGGGCAAGCACAGTAATTTGCTTACCCAGCAGGTGGGGTCATTTTACTTTATCGCCGAGTTGATTGTGGATTTGGAATTGGAGTATGATACCCCGGTTACCGATCATTGTGGCACCTGCACTGCCTGTATTGATGCTTGTCCCACCGAGGCCATAGTGGAACCTTATGTTGTGGATGGAAGTAAGTGCATTTCTTATTTTACAATTGAGCTGAAAAATGAAATCCCTTCCGCGGTTCAAGGAAAATTTGATGATTGGATGTTCGGTTGCGATGTATGCCAGGATGTTTGCCCATGGAACCGCTTTTCGAAACCACATAAAGAACCACTGTTCAACCCATATCCCGAATTGCTTTCCATGACCAAAAAGGATTGGGAAGAAATTACAGAGGAAGTCTTCAAAAAAGTGTTTAAAAAATCAGCAGTAAAACGCACGAAATTTTCAGGATTGCAGCGGAACATCAATTTTTTAAAATCCTGAAAACCAACTACAACGATTTCGCTGATACTGTTAGGGCATTTCATGTTAAGTTTTTTTTAAGGAAAAGCTAAAAATCTTATATTAGTTTCCGGGTCGTACTGCTGAAAATGCAATTTTAGGGCCTTTTTTTTAGGAACCCTGAAATTGGGAATTCCTTCGCGAAATAACTAACTAACTAAATCAATACTATTATGGGTGAATTGCAGACCTTAGACTTGTTGGTAATTCTGGTTTACCTGGTCGGAATCATCATTTACGGAATTTCAAAATCAAAACGCAGTAGCTCAGAGGATTATTTTTTGGGAGGTCGAACCATGACCTGGCCCATAGTGGGTATCGCTCTTTTCTCTGCCAACATTTCAAGTTCCACGTTGGTGGGATTGGCGTCAGATGCGTTCCAAACCGATGTGAGTGTGTACAACTATGAGTGGTATGCGGTCATCATTTTGATTTTCTTTTCCATTTTTTTCCTACCATTTTATTTAAAATCCGGGGTATATACCATGCCCGAATTTTTGGAAAGACGCTATGACAGTCGATCTAGATATTATTTCTCATTCATAACCGTGGTCGGGAATGTTTTGGTGGATACCGCGGCAGGACTTTATGTGGGTAAGATCGTGCTTACCCTTTTGTTCCCGCAGTTGGATTCCACATTGATTTTGGTACTGCTGGCCGTGGCTGCAGCTGCATATACCATTCCAGGAGGATTGAATTCGGTGATTCAAACTGAGGTGATTCAAGCGGTACTGCTGATCATAGGTTCCTGTTTGCTGACGTATTTTGCCTTTGATAAGTTGGGAGGGGGTTGGTCCGCCATGATGGAAAACTTGGATGCCATGTTGGCCAATGGTGATGTGAACTTTGACAAAAAAATTGAGGCCGGCCAATACATTCCTGAAACTTCGGATGATGTGTTCAGTCTTTTTAGGCCGGCCAATGATAAGATTCCTGGTTGGTCTTTATTAACGGGTATTCCGTTGCTTGGATTCTATTTTTGGGCCAATAACCAGTTTATGGTACAACGTGTTTTGGGAGCTAAAGATCTCAATCATGGTCGTTGGGGCGCGTTGTTCGCAGGATTGCTCAAACTTCCAGTAATCTTTATTATGGTAGTTCCAGGTGTCTTGGCTTTGATCTTGTTCAATACACTCGATATTTCCAGTTTAAATTATGAATTAACGGACGGAAGTATTTGTGATGACTTATCCGATTGTCCAAACCTCACCTATCCGGTGTTGCTGTTCAAGCTGCTGCCGACCGGAGTACTGGGGTTGGTGGTTGCCGGATTGATGGCCGCCATGATGTCCTCGGTGTCGGCTACCTTTAACTCGGCCTCCACATTGGTCACTATGGATTTTGTGAAACAGTTACGTCCACAGTTGACCAGTAAGCAGTTGGTACGATCAGGTCAAATAACCACGTTGATTCTTGTGGTGTTGGCCATTCTCTGGGTTCCATTTATTGAAACAGTGAGCGATTCCCTCTGGGAGTATTTACAAACGGTAATTGCTTATACTTGTCCACCTGCAGTATCTACGTTCCTTCTTGGACTCTTTTGGAAAAGGGCTAACGGAACAGGATCCATTGTAAGCTTACTGATTGGTTTTGGATTGGCCATTTTTACCATTCTTTCACAAATTTTTGGTTGGATTGAACCCATTAACGAGATTCACTTCTTGGCAAAGGCATCTTGGCTCTTTGTAATTTGCGTTATCATTCATGTAGTGGTTAGCCTTGCAACGGCACCTTCTCCCGCCGAAAAGGTAGCAGAGTATACCTATAAGAAATCTTTGTTCACCGATGAGACAGAAGAACTCAAAAGTCTGCCTTGGTATAAAAATTACAGATATTTGGCAATCATCCTATTGATTGTTACCGCAATAATTGTAGGTTCCTTCTGGTAAATAAAAGAAGAAA
>JANQRD010000032.1 GCA_028284725.1 Allomuricauda sp.
GATTAAATACACCATTTGTCGATAAAATGTGCCTCGAATTAAGCATCTTACAGCCCAGTACATTACTTTAGCCTCCGAATTGGAATTCAATATTGTACTTTGCCCCGGTTAATGAAACGAATTGTAATTTTTGCTTCGGGTAGTGGCTCCAACGCCGAGAACATCATCACCTATTTTCGTGAAAGGGACTCGGTAGAGGTAATTGCGGTACTCACCAATAAGAAATCAGCCCTGGTTTTGGAACGGTGTGATCGATTGGGTATCCCTGCTTTTTACTTCAACAAATCGGCTTTTTCAAGTACCGATTCGGTAATACAAATGCTTAAAGGGCTAAATCCTGATTTAATCGTACTAGCTGGCTTTCTTTGGAAAATTCCGCCGAACTTGATTGCATCATTTCCCAAAAAAATAATCAATATCCATCCTGCTCTACTTCCAAAATACGGGGGCAAAGGTATGTATGGTGAAAGAGTACATCAGGCGGTAAAGGACAATTCGGAAACGGAAACTGGGATTACCATCCATTATGTAAATGAAAACTACGATGAAGGTGGAATCATCTTTCAAGCAAATACTGCACTATCTTCATCTGATACTGCCGAAACCATTGCCCAAAAAGTACACAAGCTGGAATACGAACACTTTCCAAAAGTGATTGAAAAACTGCTAAGTTAAATGGCAACCAAGAAAAAGTTCTACGTGGTCTGGAAAGGCAAACGGCCCGGCATCTACGAAAGTTGGGACGATTGCAAGGCTCAAATCGAGGGTTTTAAAGGTGCTCAATACAAGTCATTTTCTACGTTTAAGGAGGCAAAAAAGGCTTACAACAGCAACTATTTGGAATATAAAGGCACTTCAAAAGGAAAAAAAGAGTTGTCCGCAGAAGCGTTGCTGAAAATTGGGGAGCCCAACTATAATTCCATCTCCGTGGATGCGGCATCAAGCGGGAATCCTGGAAAAATGGAATACCAGGGAGTAGACACCAAAACGAAAAGGGTGCTTTTTAAGCAGGGGCCTTACCAAGAGGGCACCAATAATATTGGTGAGTTTTTGGCTCTGGTACATGGACTGGCTTTTTTGAAAAACAATAAAAGTGACCGCATCATTTATTCCGATTCCAGAATTGCCATAGGTTGGGTACAAAAGAAAAAGTGCGGTACCAAATTGAAAAAAAGTGCCAAAAATGCACCCATGTTTGAGCTGATAGCCCGTGCCGAGGAATGGTTGAAGAAAAACAGATACAACACCCCAATCGTAAAATGGGAGACCAAGGCCTGGGGTGAAATTCCAGCTGATTTTGGCAGAAAATAGCCTGAAAAAACTTCCATCCCCACTGCATTTCTTAAAAACTCCCCAACAAGTCATTTATGGAGATACGAAAGTGTATATTTGCAGCAAATTTTGTGAATGGGCAAATTGCTGATTGTAGGGAGCGTTGCTTTTGACGCCATTGAAACCCCATTTGGGAAAACAGGCAAAATTCTTGGAGGAGCAGGTGTATTTATTGGCTTGGCGGCCACTCAGTTTAGAGTAGATTCGGCCATTGTATCGGTGGTGGGCGATGACTTTCCCCAAAGTTATTTGGATTTGTTGACCGACCGTGAGATTGATATTTCAGGAATTGAAATCGTAAAAGGTGGGAAGACTTTCTACTGGAAAGGAAAATATCACAACGACCTGAATTCAAGGGACACTTTGGTCACGGAACTCAACACGCTGGCCGATTTTGATCCCATTGTTCCAGAGAATTACAAGGATGCAGATGTGGTAATGTTGGGAAATCTCCACCCCAATATCCAGATGGGTGTAATCAACCAAATGGAAGAACGACCAAGGCTCATCATTTTAGACACCATGAACTTTTGGATGAACAACACTTGGGATGAATTGGTACAGGTTATTAAGCATATCGATGTAATTACTATCAACGATGAGGAGGCCAGACAAATGACAGGAGAGTATTCCTTGGTGAAAGCGGCCGACAAAATTCAGGATATGGGTCCCAAATACGTGGTCATTAAAAAGGGTGAACATGGGGCATTGTTGTTCCACAAGGAGCATGTTTTCTTTGCACCGGCACTGCCTTTAAAGGAGGTTTTTGATCCTACTGGAGCTGGGGACACCTTTGCCGGCGGATTTGCCGGATATTTGGCCGAGACCAAAAATATTTCGTTTGAAAGCATGAAGAATGCCATCATCCATGGATCTAATTTGGCATCTTTTTGCGTAGAAAAGTTTGGAACGGAGCGGATGCTGAATCTTCAGAGACATGAGGTGGGCAAACGACTCCTACAGTTTAAGGAATTGACACAATTCAATATTGAATTAACATAAATACCTGCCCTGACACATTTCGGGGCTTTTTTATTTTAGTTTGTTATGAGTGATGCGATTAAGCACGAATGCGGAATATCAATGATCCGTTTGCTTAAACCACTGGAATACTACAAAGAAAAATACGGTACGGCTTTTTACGGTGTAAACAAGATGTACCTAATGATGGAAAAACAGCATAACAGAGGCCAGGACGGTGCTGGATTTGCAAGCATAAAACTGGACATGAACCCTGGGGAGCGCTACATGAGCCGTGTACGGTCCGCGCAGCAACAACCGATTCAGGACATCTTTGCCCAGATCAACCAAAGAATCAATACTGCAATAGAGCAAAACCCAGAATTTGAGAACGATGTAGCGCTTCAAAAAAGGAACATCCCCTATATCGGAGAGCTGCTAATGGGACACGTGCGGTATGGTACTTTTGGAAAGAACAGTATTGAAAGTGTTCATCCTTTTCTACGGCAGAACAACTGGATGCACCGGAATTTGATTGTTTCCGGGAATTTCAACATGACCAATGTAAATGAGCTCTTTGGCAATTTGGTGGAATTGGGACAGCATCCCAAGGAAATGGCCGACACCGTTACCGTAATGGAAAAAATTGGTCATTTTTTGGATGATGCCGTCGCCAAACTCTACAAACAAATCAAAAAAGAGGGCTATAATAAAAGGGAAGCATCGCCCTTGATTGCTGAGCGCCTCGATGTAGCCAAGCTCCTTACCAAAGCTTCTAAAAACTGGGACGGTGGGTATACCATAGGTGGCTTGCTGGGGCATGGTGATGCCTTTGTGATTCGCGACCCTGCCGGAATACGGCCTGCCTATTATTATAAAGATGATGAAATTGTAGTGGTTGCTTCGGAAAGACCGGCCATTCAAACCGTTTTCAACGTTCCGTATGAAGAGGTTACCGAACTTGATCCAGGACATGCGTTGATCATCAAGAAAAAGGGGGGGGCTAGTGTTGAGGAGATACAGGAGCCCACAGAACGAAAGGCATGTTCTTTTGAGCGTATCTATTTTTCCCGCGGTAGTGATAAAGAAATTTATCAAGAGCGAAAAATGTTGGGGAAACTCGTATTCCCACAAATTTTGGAAGCCATAAATGAGGATTTGGCCAACACGGTCTTTTCTTACATTCCAAATACTGCGGAGACTTCATTTTTTGGAATGGTAAAAGAGGCGCAGAACTACCTTAATAAAAAGAAGGAAGAACAGATTTTGGCCATAGGGTCTAAAATGACTTCAGAGGAGCTTCACAAAATACTGGATGTAAGGCCCCGTATTGAGAAAGTGGCCATCAAGGACGCTAAGTTGCGCACCTTTATCACCCAAGATAGTAGCCGGGACGATCTGGTGACCCACGTATATGATATCTCTTATGGATCTGTAAAGAAAGGTGACAACCTTGTCATTATCGATGACAGTATTGTACGGGGGACCACTTTAAAGAAGAGTATCCTAAAGATCTTGGACAGACTATCTCCGAAGAAAATTATTGTGGTATCCTCCGCACCACAAATACGCTATCCCGATTGCTATGGAATCGACATGGCCAAACTAGAGGACTTCGTTGCCTTTAAGGCGGCCCAAGCACTACATGAGGAGAACGGCACAGCTCACAAAATCAAGGAGATTTACGAAAAATGTGTAAACCAAACCAATCTTCAGGATTGCGAAGTGGTGAACTACGTAAAGGAGTTCTATAAACCTTTCAGTGCTGATCAGATATCCAAAAAAATAGCCGAAATCCTAAGTCCTGATGACATAAAAGCGGAAGTTCAAATCATTTATCAAACCATTGTAAGTCTACACGAGGCATGTCCAAAAAATCTTGGGGATTGGTATTTTACCGGCGATTATCCGACCCCCGGAGGTAACAGGGTAGTGAACAGGGCATTCATCAATTTCTATGAAGGGAAAAACCAAAGAGCCTATTGATTCACCCTTCTATAATTTAAAGTTAATGTGTGCATTTCATCGATGAAACGTGCAGATTACCGGGTTTTTGCAAACTGGGTAACTGTCAAACCTACTTTAGTATTGCCATAGCATAAGTAGGTTAAGTTCATGGTAAGATTTGGGGCAAAAAAGGTGGAAGCTATTCCACCTTTTTTATTTTCCGGTAGTCCTACCATCGCTTCGCGTAATCCTTTTCCTTGGTTATAGTACTCTCTCACTACAAGCTTGGTCATTCAACCAAATAACTGGGGTTTCGTCTAAAAGCTTTTTCGATTAGCACCCCCTTGGCTTACATTTGGAGAACCATAGCATAAGTAGGTTAAGTTCATGGTAAGATTTGGGGAAAGAAGGCGGAGTAAACTCCGCCTTCTTTATGTTTGAATCCCAAGGAATTAACAAATTTCTCCCCAAAAAGTCCATCTCATTTTTTTTGGCCAAATCAAAAAATTCCTCAAAAACCTTTGTTATTTCTCACAATACCAGTAATTTAGTTTTGCCATAGCATAAGTAGGTTAAGTTTATGGTAAGATTTGGGACGAAAAGGGTGGGGGCTTCCTCGCCCTTTTCTATTTCCAATATTTACATAAAAGAAAAGGCCGGACATTTTAAAGTGCCCGGCCTTTTTTTAACCTACTATGTATCGTTTCCTACTTGCTGACGGCATAGTTTTCAGAGACCTTGTTCCAATCGATCACATTGAAAAATGCTGCGATGTAATCCGGTCTTCTGTTTTGGTAATTAAGGTAATACGCATGCTCCCAAACATCCAATCCTAAAATGGGATGACCCTCACAGTCTATATCGGGCATAATAGGATTGTCTTGGTTGGCAGTGGAGCAAACTTCCAGTTTACCTCCTTTGTGCACGCATAGCCAAGCCCAACCTGATCCAAATCGAGTAGCGGCCGCAGCGCTAAATTGCTCCTTGAACCCATCGAAAGAACCGAAAGCCTCATCGATGGCAGCTGCCAAATCACCACTTGGGGTACCTCCCCCATCGGGCGACATCACTTCCCAAAACAGGGAGTGGTTATAAAACCCGCCTCCGTTGTTCCGTACCGCTCCGTTGGACATGTCCAAATTGGACAAAATGTCCATAATGTCCTTCCCTTCCAGGTCAGTTCCGGCAATAGCGCCATTTAATTTGGTAGTATAGCCATTGTGGTGCTTTGTATGATGGATCTCCATCGTTCTCGCATCTATATGTGGCTCCAAGGCATCATATGCATAAGGTAATTTTGGTAATTCAAATGCCATAATTATTTCGTTTTTAAGTTATTAATGATTCCTGTAAAAATACGGGTTTTAAGGCACATTTTCATGCAATTCAGTATTAAGTTCAGGTCACTAATCCGTAATTTGCAGGAAAAATTTTTTGGGCGCTTCCAACTTTAAAATTTACAGTGCATCAGCCGGTTCGGGAAAGACCTATAGCCTGACCAAGGCCTATCTTAAATTGTTGCTTTCCGATGGCTCCCCATCCCGATTTAGACAGCTGCTCGCCATTACATTTACCAACAAAGCGGTGGGGGAAATGAAGTCCCGAATTCTTGAAAATCTGTACGACTTTGACACTTTGAAAGATGAGGAAAGTCAAAGTTCCCTTTTCACAGAACTCTGCGAAGATCTTTCCCTAAGCTCGGAGCAACTTCGCCAACGAGCCAAGCTTATACTTAAGCGAATCCTTCACAATTATTCATTCTTTGAGGTTTCTACGATAGATAAATTCAACCATAAGCTCATTAAAACCTTTGCCCAAGATCTTCAACTAGCACAGAACTTTGAGGTGGAACTGGAGACCGAACTGCTCTTGGAAGAAGCCATCGGACAATTGCTGGAACGGGCAGGAAACGATGCTGAACTTACCAAGGTACTTATCGCATTTTCCCTAGAAAAAATAGACGACAATAAAAGTTGGGATATTGTGTATGATCTTATGGAAATAGGAAAACTGCTTTTTCAGGAAAATCATTTTGTCCCCATTGAAAAGCTCAGTTCAAAATCAATCAAAGATTTTACGGCCATTCAAAATAAGATTGTTACCGTAATAAAAAGTATAGAAGGCAGAGTTACCCATGAAGCGGAACGTGTTTTAAAATCGATTGACGATTTGGGGTTCGCTCACACCGATTTCCCAAGACAGACCCTCCCAAACCATTTTAAAAAAATCGTTGCTGGGGAATTCAATACCAAATCCCTTTACAACAACAGACTTGAGCAAAACTTGCTGGAAAATAAGGTGCTGAAGTCGAGTGACAACAGGAATCCGGCGCAGTTGACAAACATGGTACTAACAAGCTTTCTCTCCATCAAAAAGAAGCTGTTTCAACGGAGCTACCTGAAAAATATATACGGCAACATGGTACCGTTGACCGTACTGAATGAGATTGCCAAAGAAATCAAGAACATTGAAATTGAAAAGGATATTATTCCCATTTCTTCGCTGAATACCTTATTGTCCAAGGAAATCAAAGATCAGCCTATTCCATTTATTTATGAGCGAATGGGTGAAAAATACCGCCATTACTTCATCGATGAGTTTCAGGACACCTCCCGAATGCAATGGGAAAATTTGATTCCCCTGATCGGAAATGCACTCGAAGGAGAGTCTGAAAAAAAAGAAACCGGTTCACTGTTCTTGGTCGGGGATGTAAAGCAGGCCATCTACCGCTGGCGTGGTGGCAAAGCAGAGCAATTCTTGAATTTAATAAATGGCCGATCCCACCCTTTTGTCATTGAACCTGACATTCAGAATCTGGATACGAATTGGCGAAGCCAGAAAAACATTGTTGACTTTAACAACACCTTTTTTACCTCCGTTGCACCCTATTTACAGGATGAAGATTACCAAAAACTCTTTTTGGATGGCGCCCACCAAAAAGCGCATTATAAAAATGGTGGTTTTGTACAGCTTACTTTTTTGGAAGCGGACAAGGAAAACAAGGAAGAAGCCCATTGCAATGAGGTGCTAAAAACAATCCATGAGGTTACTTCCAAAAAATACCGATACGAAGATATCTGCATTCTGGTCAGGAAAAATGAGTATGGCCTATTGTTGGCCAATTTTCTTTCTGAGAATGGGATTCCCATCATTTCATCAGAGTCCTTGTTGCTAAAAAACAGCTCGGAAGTTTCTTTTTTGATTTCCTTGTTAAGGTTGATGGAAAACCCCAATGATCACGAAGCTGCCTATGAAGTTTTGTTGTTTTTGGGCACGGAAGCAGAGGACAAACATGATTTCATTTCAAAAAATATGGATTCCATCTGGCAATTGCTATCTACCGATTATGGATTCCATAGCAACCGCTTAAAAGAATTGCCGGTTTTCAATATCATTGAAACAGCCATTGTGCAATTTGAATTGGCCCCCAAAGCACCTGCCTTTCTTACTTTTTTAATGGATGAAGTATTGGTTGTGGAAAAAAGGGAAGGCCCGGGCATCCATTCCTTTTTAAGATATTGGGAACAAAAAAAGGACAATCTCTCCATTGCCGCTCCGGATTCCATCAATGCAGTAAAAATAATGACCATCCACAAGGCCAAAGGACTGGAATTTCCCATTGTGCTGTTTCCATTTGCGAATGCCGTCATCAATGACCAGCGCAAAAAGAAAAAATCATGGGTGAAAGCTTCAGAGGAAGATATGGATTTGGGACTTGAAACGTTCCTCATTAGCACCAAACAGGAAATGTTACAGTACAACGAAACTTCCGCGGAGGCCTATCTTGATGAAATCAAAAAAACTGAATTGGATGCATTCAATGTTTTATATGTAGCGCTCACCCGAGCAAAAAAGGGTTTGTTCGTTATTTCGGAGAAGGCTAAAGAAATTGGTACACTCGAGCAAGCTTCATCTTATGCCCATTTATTCCAATATTTTTTAAATGAGAAAGGGTTTCCCATCAATGAGAAAGGCCATTATACTTTTGGCGAACTGTCTGAAAACCAGTTGCCCGTGAATCAGCCTACGCAAGAAAGCCAGTACATCCCATATATCACCCGCCAAAAAAATGATGCTGGCTTTACCATTTCAACCCGGTCGGTTCGTTTGTGGGATGAAAAACAACAAGCCGCTATCGAGATGGGGAACTTGATACATTTCGCATTGAGTTATGTTTTCACTGCAGATGATGTAGCCCCTGTTTTAGAAAATCTGCAGGCACAAGGTCATTTTAATGAGGAACAAGCGCCTGGAATACGTCAAAAAATCAACGCGGTGGTAAACCATCCCCAGTTAAAAGACTACTATTCCGATAGCTATCAAATTTTGAATGAGCGTGAAATACTCACGGTGGATGGTACTTCCCTCCGCCCAGATCGACTCGCTATCTCCGGTAATGAGGTCACCATCATCGATTATAAAACGGGCAAGCCATCACCGTCACATAAGGAACAGCTCGCACAATACGCGGATGAACTAAAAGCGATGGACTTTGAAATTAAACATACTATTATTGTATATATTGATCACGAAATAAAACCTGTATTCCTCTAAAAAGAAACTATTATGTACGGAAAAATAAAAGAGCACCTCACACAAGAGCTTCAGAGCATAAAAGATGCAGGGCTGTTTAAAAAGGAAAGGATTATTACTTCGCCCCAAGATGCGGTCATTAAGATTTCGACCGGGGAAGAAGTCATCAATTTTTGTGCAAACAATTATCTGGGGCTGTCATCACATCCCGATGTGATCCAGGCGGCGAAAGATACTTTGGATTCCCACGGATTTGGTATGTCCTCAGTCCGATTTATCTGTGGCACCCAAGATATCCACAAAGAATTGGAGCAGAAAATAGCTCAGTTTTATGGCACAGAGGATACCATTTTATATGCCGCGGCCTTCGATGCAAACGGAGGGGTGTTCGAACCTTTGCTCACCGCGGAGGATGCCATTATCTCCGATTCGCTTAACCATGCCTCCATTATTGACGGGGTACGTTTGTGCAAGGCGAAACGATACCGATATGCCAATAGCGATATGGCAGATTTGGAAAAGCAATTGGAACAAAGCAAAAAGGACGGGGCTCGATTTAAAATCATCGTCACCGATGGTGTCTTTTCGATGGACGGACTGTTAGCTCCCTTGGACAAGATTTGTGATTTGGCCGAAAAGCATGACACCCTAGTCATGATAGACGAGTGTCACGCGACTGGATTTATTGGGGAAACGGGAAGAGGTACGCTCGAGGAAAAAGGTGTTATGGAAAGAATTGACATCATTACAGGAACATTGGGTAAAGCTCTCGGCGGAGCCATGGGTGGGTATACCACGGGCAAAAAAGAAATCATAGAAATGCTCCGACAGCGTTCACGGCCGTATCTGTTTTCCAATTCCTTGGCACCGACCATTGTAGGTGCATCCACTAAGGTATTCGATATGCTTGCCCAGGACACTTCACTTAGGGATAAGCTTCAAAATAACACGGAATACTTCAAACAAGGGATGAAAGAAGCGGGGTTTGATATAATTGATGGGGACTCGGCAATCGTCCCCGTAATGTTGTACGATGCCAAGCTATCCCAAAAAATGGCAGATATGCTCTTGGAGGAAGGAATATATGTTATTGGGTTCTTTTATCCTGTGGTTCCGAAAGGAAAAGCAAGAATTCGGGTACAGTTATCGGCAGCACACGAAAAACACCACCTAGATCATGCCATTAATGCATTTATAAAAGTTGGTAAAGCACTAAAAATCGTTGAAATGCAATAAATCTTCTATGTAATGCGCTAAAAAAAAAGAAAATTTGATTTTGTTAATAAGTCTTAACAACTTACATTTGCTGCTGATAAACACTTAAACTTAAAATTTTGAGCATGAAACATCTTAGCAAATTATTGGTTGTTGCCTTAGTCTTTCTAGGCGTTAACAACATACAAGCGCAAGACGAGAATAATCCATGGCAGGTGAGCTTTGGGGTAAATGCTATTGACCTTTATCCTACCAATGATGAGAACAACCCGTTCTCAAGTACTACGTTGTTCGATGAGTACTTTAATGTGTCTGACCACTGGAACATCTTGCCTTCCGTTTCTTATGTATCGGTTTCTAAATATGTGGGAGATGGTTTTTCTGTAGGTGTAAGAGGTTCTTTGAACAGAATCGAAAATAATGGTGACCAAGCTGTTGATGATCTATCACTTTATGCTGTTGATGGTACCATTAAGTACAATTTCCTAAAGAATACAACTATCGATCCCTTTGCTGAGATAGGTGGTGGTTATACTTGGGTTGATGAAATCGGTGCAGGTACCGTTAATGGTGGTATTGGTGTAAACGTCTGGTTTTCTGAAAACGTTGGTCTAACACTACAAACACAATACAAGCACGCTTTCGAAGATTACTTGGCAAAGCATTTCCAACACTTGGCTGGTATTAACATCAAGTTTGGTGGTACTGATACAGACGGTGATGGCATCTATGACAAAGATGATGCTTGTCCAGAAGTTGCTGGTTTGGAAGCTTTCAATGGTTGTCCTGATGCTGATGGTGACGGAATCGAAGACAGCAAAGATAGCTGCCCTAACGAAGCTGGATCCAAAGAAATGAACGGTTGTCCTGATGCTGACGGTGATGGAATCGCTGATAAGGATGATGCTTGTCCAAATGAAGCTGGTGTGGCTGCTTTGGCTGGTTGTCCTGATGCTGACGGTGACGGTGTTGCTGACAAAGACGATCAATGTCCAAACGAGGCAGGTCCTGCTGAGAACAATGGGTGCCCTTGGCCAGATAGCGATGGTGACAGTGTTCTTGACAAAGACGATCAGTGTCCTCAAGTAGCTGGTACAGTTGCTAACAACGGTTGTCCTGAAGTAACCGAGGAAGTTCAGAAGCAATTGAACGACTACGCTAGAACTATCTTGTTCGACACAGGAAGATCTTCAATCAAAGCTGAGTCTACTACAGTAATGGTTGATATCATCCAAATCTTGAACGAGTATCCTAACGCTAAGTTTACCGTTGAAGGTCACACTGATAGTGTAGGTAGCGCTAAATTGAATCAATCACTTTCTGAGAAGAGAGCGAATGCTGTACGTGATTTCTTGATTGACAAAGGAATTGGTGCTGATCGATTGACAGCTATCGGATATGGTGAAGACAAGCCAATCGCTACCAACAATACAAGAGCTGGTAGAACACAGAACAGAAGAGTTGAAATCAACTTGATAAAATAAGAAGAGACTTTAAAGTTTCTTTAAAAGAAAGGCGCTGCGAATGCAGCGCCTTTTTTATTTTTAATCCATGGGCAAAAGCTTTCTTGAACATGTACTGGTAGATTTACAGGAAAAGAATATCACTGTGGATCAATGCACCTTTATACTTCCAAGCAAACGGTCTGGAACCTTTTTGAAAAAATATATCGGAAATACACTTTCCAAAAACATCTTCAGCCCATCCGTTTTATCCATTGAGGAATTTATCGGTGATATCTCAGGACTTACACTTTCCACGAATATTGATCTTCTTTTAGCACTATATGAAGCCTACAAAAGCTCCCCTCTCGAAACTAAGGACGATTTCCATACCTTTTTGAAATGGGGGCAAACCATTTTGCAGGATTTCAATGAAATTGACAGGTATCTTATCCCATCCAATGATATCCTTAACTACCTGTCCGCTATTAAAGAGCTTAATCACTGGTCCTTAAAAAAGGATAAAACGGAGCTGGTAAAAAACTATCTCGCCCTTTGGAACAACTTGGAATACATCTATAATACTTTCACCTCCCGTCTTTTAGCACAAAACTCCGGCTATCAAGGACTGATGTACAGAACGGCAGTTGGAAAACTGCAAAGTTACACCCTCGACAAGGGCTCCGAACAGATAGTTTTCATTGGCTTCAACGCGCTCAACACTGCAGAATCGACTATCATTCAACATTTTCTTTCGCAAGGGAACTGCTATATGTACTGGGACATCGACTCTGATTTTCTTAATGATCCCATCCACGATGCCGGGCTTTTTATCCGAAATTATAAACGTGATTGGCCTTATTACCAGACCAAAGAACTTAGCGGACTGCACAACTCCTTCTCATCGCCAAAATCAATTTCTGTAGTTGGGGTTCCCAAAAGTATCTCCCAAGCAAAATATGTTGGGAAACTGCTTCAAGAAATGGGTGATGACACCAAGAATGGGCTCGAAAACACCGCATTGGTTCTTGCAGATGAGACCTTACTGAATCCTATACTCAAAGCAATTCCCTCCAATGTAAAAACAGCTAACATCACCATGGGGTTGCCCCTCAATAAAACGGTGCTCTATTCCTTCTTTTTGTCGCTTTTGGAGCTTTATATGGGGAAAACAGAAAAAGGTTGGTTTCATAAAGGTGTCTTGGAGCTTATCTCAAATCCATATTGTAACTCCCTTTTTACTTCAGGGGCAACAGACTTTACCAGAAAACTTTCGCAAGACATCAAAAAAAATAATCTAATCTATCTCAATGCCCAATTTCTTTCAAAGTATCCCCAACAAGAAAAAATCCTATCCCTCCTATTCCCATCCTTTTCAATCACCCCTCAGTTATGGATCGATAATTGTTTATCGCTTATCCAAAACTTAAAGGCCATCTTCGAAGTACAGGAAAACACATGGGAATTGGAACACCTATACCGATTCTATGCCTTGTTCAACCAATTAAAACAACATCTTACCTCCACAGATGTCTTGACACATCTAAAATCGGTGAAAAGCTTTTTCAAACAATTGGCATCTTCGGAAACCCTGGATTTTATAGGAGAACCTCTTTCTGGCCTACAGATCATGGGCATGCTCGAAAGTCGTAATCTGGACTTTGAAACCGTAATCATTACATCGGTCAACGAGGGTATCCTCCCCGCCGGTAAATCAAATTCTTCCTTCATTCCTTTTGATGTAAAAAGGGAATACGGCCTTCCCACCTATAAAGAAAAGGATGCCATTTATACCTATCATTTTTACCGACTTATACAACGAGCGAAAAAGGTATACCTCATTTACAACACGGAACCGGACGTTTTGGAAGGTGGAGAAAAAAGTAGATTGATTTCCCAGTTGCTTACCGATGAAAATGTTTCCAAATACATCACGCATACCATTGTTTCGCCCGAGGTTAAAGTGCCTACCATCCCTCCAATACAAATTGAAAAAAACCACTCACTGTACGAAGACATCAAAGCTTTTGCACAAAATGGTTTTTCACCCACGTCACTTACCAATTACATTCGTAATCCCATCGATTTTTACAAAAGTAGCATCCTTAAAATACATGACGCTGAAGAGGTGGAAGACAACATTGCGGCAAACACTTTTGGCACCATAGTTCACAATAGTTTGGAGGCGTTGTACCAACCGCTTGTTGGAAAACTACTGACTGAGGAAAACCTGTCCTACGTTCTGCCGGAAATTCAGAAAGAGGTTAAACAACAGTTCCGAAAAAGCCTTCCAGGAATCGATATCACCAAAGGCAGGTTTCTCTTGGTGTATAATGTGATTGCAAAGTACCTACAAAAGTTTGTTCAACTTGAAATGGAAGCGTCCAAGAAACATCAAATCAAGCTGGTGGCACTTGAAGAAAAATATGAGGCCATGCTCAACGTCCCCGAATTGGATTTTCCAGTGAAGCTGAAAGGAACTTTGGATCGTGTAGACGAGTTGGATGGTGTCCTCCGAATTATAGATTACAAAACAGGAAAAGTAGAGCCTAAAAATGTAAAAATCACGGACTGGGACGAACTGATTTCAAATTACGACAAAAGCAAGGCCTTTCAACTGCTTTGCTATGCCTATCTCTATGCAAAGCAAAAACCCATTACAGCGCTACAAGCAGGTATTTTTTCCATCAAAAACTTGGAGAAAGGGTTAATGTCGTTCACATCTTCCGAAGACTTGATTTCACAAGATACCTTGGACACCTTCAAAGGTTATCTACAAAAACTAATTTTAGAAATCTGCTCCGAGGCGATTCCTTTGACCGAAAAAGAAGTATGACCTACTTTAAATCCGGGCGCGTGGGACGAACCTCGATCTTGCTGGGCAATGTCCGCGGGTGCATCTGCATCAAATCCACCACAAGCTTGCCGATATCCTCCGCCTGAATTTTCCAGGTATCCTTCTCGGAGGGCTCATTATTGTTGAAATGGGAAGCTACTGAACCGGGCATAATAGTGGTCACCTTAACGTTGTATTTCCTCAAATCCAACATGGCCGCTTGGGTAAAGCCCACCACCCCGAACTTGGTTGCATTGTAGCCTGCTCCCTGTGGGAAAAAATTGGTTCCTGCCAAACTCGCCAAGGTCATGTAATATCCTTCAGACGCCTTCAATGCATCCACAGATGCCTTCAGTGTATGGAAAACCCCGTTCAGGTTAGTATTAATCATCTGATGCCACTGGGTTTCTTCCATTTCGTCGATGGGAGCAAAATGTCCAACCCCGGCATTCGCCAAAACCAAATCCAACTGACCCCATTTTTCCAGAATCACTTCTACAGCTTTAACCTCATCGGATAGCTTTGAAACATCGGATACAACTCCCAAAACATTCGATTCATCCCCAAGAGCCTGTACCGCGTTATCAACTCCTTCTTGGCTTCTTCCGCTTATAGCAACTTTCATTTCTTGCTGCAATAGACTTAGGGCAACCCCATATCCTATTCCTTTTGTTCCTCCCGTGATATATGCAACTTTTCCTTTCAAATTCATGATGCTGGCTTTTATGTGATACATCAATAAAAACAAAAACCACCCCGTCGCGGATGGTTTTAGTGGAGAATACCGGATTCGAACCGGTGGCCTCTTGCCTGCCAGGCAAGCGCTCTAGCCAACTGAGCTAATCCCCCAAATTTATACTTTTCTTCCTCCATTTTCTGCCTGCGGCAGATTTCAAATACAATTCCCTCTCTCTAGCTTGGATTCTAGTTTCAAATTCCTCTTGATGAACTATTCCAAAGCGAGCGCAAAGGAAATACATTTTAGGATAGTTTCAAAATTGTAAAGCGCTACTCTTTACTTTTTTGTGCTCAAAATCAATACTGGTATCGGGACAAAAAATTCAGACTTGGGAACGGTGTTTTTTTCCCATAGTTTTTTGAAAAATCCCCGTTTTCTTCGAAAAACGCACAACATATCGGGGTGTTGATTTTGATAATGTTCCAAAACACCTAAATAGGTATTGGCCTGTTCCGTAATGGTAAGCTGTTTGCTCAAATCCAAAAGTGCTGTATTTACTTGAAGATCTTCCTCCGAATAACCTGGTCTTTTTACCAAAAGAAGGTTGATCTGGGCTCTAAATTTATCTTTTATCGCCACTAACGGATTCAATGCCCGGCTTCGCTTCAATACTCCAGAACCAAACGCGGTCATAATGTTCTTGATTGGCTTAAACGTTGTCCCCTTGGGTACGATCATGGTAGGGATGTCGGTTTGTTTTACTATTCGACCTGAAGTGTTCCCTAAATAGAGCTCTTCCTGAATATCATTGCTTCGCGGAGCGATAATAATCAAATCAATACCTAGTTCATGATGTATGTCATTCAGACCATCAATAATGTCCCCATTATACGTAGCTATTTTTAACTCTACATTATTGGTGCTGACCGTATCGATGACTTCTTTAATATGCTCCTTACTACTTTTGGCCACTTTTTCTTCAACGTTGGCCAAGCTTCCTGCTGCGGAGGAGACCGAAAATACATCCATCACAAAAACCTTGGCGCCAAAGTTTGCAGCAAAATCGATAGCGTATTGCAAGGTGCTGGAAGAATCCGGAGAAGTTCCTATGGGTACCAGTATATTATTCATTGTATGGTGGTGGTTATGATTATAGCTTAAATTTACAATTTAATTGAAACGAATCCATGATAAGACATGCAAAGATATCCGAAATCGAGGATATACTTACCATTACCAAAGCTTGTGCCGCCAAAATGATCGAGAACGGAATTTTCCAATGGAACGAACATTACCCCACCAAAGAAGCTTTTGTAAACGACGTTAAAAGAAATGAACTCTATGTAAGGGTAGAAAAAGGTAAGGTTATTGGCGCTATAGTGATTTCCACATATATGGATGACGAATATATTCCCATACAATGGCTCACGCCGAATGGAAAAAGCACCTACATCCACCGGGTATGCATTCATCCCGACCATCAAGGGAAGGGTTATGCCCAAGAGCTTATGGATTTTGCCGAGGATCATTCCAGAAAAAATGGTTTCATCTCCGTGCGTTTGGACACCTTTTCCCAAAACAAAAGAAACCAACGTTTTTATGAACAACGGGGCTATCAAAAGTTGGGGGATATCTTTTTTCCAAAACAAAGCGAACACCCATTTCATTGTTACGAATTAGTGCTGTAACTTGCACTGACTTTGAACACAGCGGTCAACTTTAAATCCATCAATCAACTTGCCGTTCCCGCGACCATTTCAGGTATTGCGGAGCCCATTCTTTCCATCACAGATACCGCCATTGTGGGTAACATTCCGGTTGACGGGTTAGAATCCTTGGCAGCAGGAGGGATTGTAGGTTCATTTTTATCGATGCTCATTTGGGTGCTGGGGCAGACCCGGAGTTCAATCTCGGCCATCATCTCGCAGTATTTAGGCGCGGGAAAACTGGAAGAAGTCAAAAACCTGCCGGCCCAGGCCATCTTTTTCAATATTCTGTTGAGTATCGTCATTCTACTGTCCACTGTATTTATTATTGAGGAGATTTTCTCCCTTTTCGAGGCCTCCGGAAAAATATTGCAATACTGCATTTCATACTACTCCATCAGGGTTTGGGGATTTCCCTTGACGCTGTTCACTTTTGCCATCTTCGGTATTTTTAGAGGTTTACAAAACACTTTTTATCCGATGGTGATTGCTCTGATCGGCGCTGTATTAAACATAATATTGGATTTTACATTGGTCTACGGCATCGAAGGTATTCTTCCTGCTATGTATCTGGAAGGTGCCGCTTGGGCAAGTCTAATTTCACAGGGTGTAATGGCCGTTTTAGTGTTCATCTTGTTGCTTAAAAAGACAGATATCAGCCTCAAGCTCGTTTTTCCTTTGAACAAGGAGCTAAGGCGATTGATTTTTATGAGCCTCAACCTTTTTGTTCGGGCTTTGGCCCTTAATGCTGCCCTGATCATTGCAGTTCGGGAGGCGACGGCCTTGGGTGATCGCTATATTGGGGCGCACACCATTGCCATCAACCTCTGGTTGTTTGCGGCCTTTTTTATTGATGGATACGGGGCTGCGGGCAATAGCATGGGAGGAAGACTATTGGGTGCAAAAGACTACAAAAACCTTTGGAGGCTTGCAAAGAAAACAATTGGTTACGGCATGATAGTGAGTCTGGTGCTTATGCTCTTCGGATTTGTCTTTTACAAACCAATTGGACGCCTCTTTTCCAACGAAACCGTTGTTCTGGATACTTTTTATGGTATTTGGTACATCGTGATTCTGGGCCTCCCCATGAACACCTTGGCATTTGTGTTTGACGGACTCTTCAAAGGACTGGGTGAGATGAAATACCTAAGAAACGTACTGCTCTCCGCTACTTTTTTGGGCTTCATCCCTGCACTTTACCTGGGGAAATATTTGGGCTGGGGATTTTACGCCATTTGGATTGCCTTTATCGTCTGGATGTTGATTCGAGGTCTGGCCTTGGTTTGGAAATTCAGGAGAAAGTTCAGGCCGTTGGTGCAAAACCCTTAATTTAGTAGCCATTCAAATCAAAAATCAATGCTCACAGACAGAAGCAACGGAAGTCTATATACCAAAATTGAAAACCGAATCGCTACCGTCGAATTTGGACATCCCGCGAGCAATTCCTTTGTTTCAGAATTGTTGGAGCGCCTGGCCAATGAATTTGATAAACTATCAAAGGATGCTGAGGTTTCGATTATTATTCTGAAATCGGAAGGCGATAGGGCTTTTTGTGCCGGTGCTTCCTTCGATGAGCTTGTGGCCATTTCCAATTTAGAGGAAGGAAAAGCATTTTTTAGTGGTTTTGCCAACGTTATCAATGCCATGCGCGTCTGCAGCAAACCAATTATCGGACGCGTTCAAGGAAAAGCTGTAGGTGGAGGGGTTGGACTTGCATCTGCTTGCGATTACGTTTATGCTTCGGAAGCAGCTTCTATAAAACTTTCCGAAATTTCCATCGGAATTGCACCCTTGGTTATCGCTCCAGCAGTTGAACGAAAAATTGGTAAAAGTGGTTTGGCTGAACTTTCTCTGGCTCCTACAGAATGGAAAAATGCTTACTGGGCCAAGGAAAAGGGCTTGTTCTCCAAGGTTTTTGATTCCATTTCAGAAATGGACAAAGAACTGGACTTTCATACCCAAAAACTGGCTTCATACAATCCCGAAGCCTTGGCAGAAATGAAACGCGTTCTTTGGGAAGGAACGGAGCATTGGGACACGTTGTTGCTGAAAAGAGCAGAAGCTTCAGGCAAGCTTTCCCTGTCTCCAAATACTAAAAATGCCTTAGATATGTTTAAGAAGTAGCTTATGGATATTCTTTCCTTTTTAAATAGTGACATCGTTTTCCCTCTGACGGCCTTGTTGGTCATCATCATTTACATCGTTACGCGTGTACGGAATCGAAGACGATTCAAACGATAGCTGCTTGGTTTGGCGTTTTTAACTTTACTTATCTTTGACCGATAATGAAGGATTTCAATCTTCCAGAAGGTAAAAAAGTCTATTTCGCAAGTGACAATCATTTGGGGGCTCCTACCACAAAAGCAAGCCTGCCCCGGGAGAAAAAGTTTGTCGCCTGGCTCGATTCCATTAAGCACGATGCCGCTGCTATCTTTTTAATGGGGGATCTTTTCGATTTTTGGTTTGAATACAAGACCGTTGTGCCCAAAGGTTTTACACGAACTCTGGGCAAGTTGGCCGAGCTGACCGATATGGGTATTCATATCACATATTTTGTGGGAAATCATGATCTCTGGATGAATGGCTATTTTGAAGAAGAACTCAATATTCCAGTATACCATAAGCCACAACAATTCAGAATTAATGACACGTCTTTTTTTATCGGTCATGGGGATGGATTGGGACCGGATGATAAAGGTTTCAAACGTATGAAAAAGGTGTTCACCAATCGCTTTGCGAAGTGGTTGTTCCGATGGTTACACCCCGATTTAGGTGTTCGTTTGGGGAGACATCTTTCAGTGAATAATCGTATTATCTCAGGAGAGGAGGATGCCAAATTTCTAGGAGAGGATAAGGAGTGGTTGGTACTTTATGCCAAACGTAAATTGGAGAAGCAACACTACGATCATTTCATTTTTGGACATCGACACCTTCCCATGGAAATCAAACTAAATGATAAATCTACCTATACCAATTTAGGAGACTGGATTTCTTATTTCACCTATGCCGTCTTCGATGGGGAAAAATTGACACTCGAAAAGCTGGAAGGTTAGTCTTTTTCATGTTCCTCAATGTCCTTGGACAGATCCAACTTTCTAAAGCTTGGTGATGCAATGGCAGTAGTCCCTACTGTCAGCAATGTCATGCAACCTCCAAAAATTACTGCAGGAACAGTACCCAAGATTTTTGCCGCCAGTCCACTTTCAAAGGCTCCCAATTCGTTGGAGGAGCCCACAAAAATAGAATTCACAGAAGCCACCCTTCCTCTCATGTTGTCCGGAGTCTTTAATTGTAAAATAGTCTGCCGGATAATCATGGAAACCCCGTCAACGGCGCCGCTTAAAAACAGTGCCACAACCGAAAGCCAAAATAACTCTGAAATCCCAAAAACCAAGATGCATATCCCAAAGGCAAATACCGCCCACAATAGTTTTTTCCCAGCGTTTCGGTGCAGGGGAAACCGAGTAGAACCCAACATGGTAATTGATGCTCCGATGGCTGGAGCTGCACGTAGTATGCCAAATCCCTCTGATCCCACCTTAAGAATATCCTGCGCATAAATCGGTAAGAGTGCAACAGCGCCCCCGAAAAGTACGGCTACCATGTCCAAGGTCAAAGCCCCAAAAATGGCCTTGCTGTTAAAAACAAATCGCAGCCCATCCTTTAAACTTTGAAAAATTGGTTCCCCTATTTTTGGGTTTAAAATGGGTTTTCTGGAGATTTTTAGAAGGAAAATTAGTGCTATCAGTGAAAAAGCAAAAATCACACACATGGACCAATGCACTCCAATCCAACCAATGGAGAATCCCGCCAAGGCAGGACCCAAAACGGATGCCAGTTGCCAAGTAGAACTACTCCAAGTTGCTGCATTCGGATAAATTTGTTTTGGAACAATCAAGGCGATCAATGAGAAAACAGTTGGGCCTATAAACGCCCTAACCAGTCCTCCCAAAAAGACCAAAAAATAGATGCCATATAAGATGTTCCGCGGTGCAATAGACGCTTCCAAATCTGGGTCACTTATAAAAAACAGTCCCAGACTTATGACAGAAAATCCTAAAATACATTTGATGAGCAGGTTCCGCTTTTCGGTTTGATCCACAACGTGACCCGCAAAAAGGGCAATGCCCACAGCTGGAATGATTTCCATCAACCCAATAATGCCCAACGACAAGGGATCCTTGGTCAATGAATACACCTGCCATTCGATCACAATAAATTGCATGGACCACGCAAAGACCATGGCAAAACGAACCACCAAAAAAATATTGAACTCTTTAAAGCGCAGTGCTGCGTAGGGATCCATACATGTTTAACGAATGTCCCTCAACTTTAACTGTAGGCTAACGGTGCCGTTCCATTCGTTTTCATCAAGGGAAAAAACAGCGTCAAAGGTATTCTTGTTTTTGATTTTGTCCAATTTTCCTCCCAAATTAAACCCTATGCCACCAATGGGCTTTGATCCATTCTGAAAAATCGACACCTTAAGATGTTTTTCTCCCTCTCCCACACCTCTTGCGTATCCCGTATCATAAACCTTTTCCGCCATAAAGATTGGGGTCATATTTCCTGGGCCAAAAGGTGCAAATTGTTTTAGGATTCGCATTAGTCTTGAACTGACTTTATCCAAACTGATTGGGGCGTCGATCAAAAGCTCTGGTTCCAATAGCGATTGATCTATGGTTTGGGAAACCACCTTCTCAAATTGTGTTTTGAAAGCTTCATACTGGTCTTCAAAAAGGGTAAGTCCAGCTGCATATTTGTGCCCACCGAACTGTTCCAAACAATCGGAACATCCTTCCAAAGCATTGTAGACATCAAATCCTTTTACGGATCGAGCTGAAGCGGCCAGTTTGTCGCCACTTTTGGTAAAGACAAGGGTGG
>JANQRD010000050.1 GCA_028284725.1 Allomuricauda sp.
ATGTATTTAAATATTAAGATGCAAAGGTGGGGCTAATTATTGGATATTCAGTGATTTATTTCAAATGTCTTAAAAAACTAGCCACTTCACACACATTACCCTCCCCTCCTATCCTTCGACTTCGCTCAGGACAAGCTCGTCGGGTCGTGTAAAAAGTGTTCCATTACATTTAAAGAAGATTTTGAAAAGAAATTTTTCGGAAAGTGCGGTACAAACTTAGCCAGCGTTCAATCTCGCTCCTACTTCAAAAGGTCTTCTAGACCTTTTTCATCCGGCCGTACCAAAGCAAAGTGTGCATAACCTGCCCGAATGAAAGTATTCATTCAGGCGGGCGCGGTACATTATAGTACAAATGGTTTGTTGGTTTTCTGGCTCGGTTTTATGTCAGATAAGCCTGATCTGACCTCAAATAAAGTACGTCGCTATTGCTCAGGCACAAGGCGTATAAGTCTGCCTGGACCCTCTACCACTAGGTACAGATAACCGTCCCTACCCATTTGTGCGTCACGTACCCTGCCTATACCGTCCAACAACTCTTCATGGCCAACGACCTCGTTACCGTTCATTTTTAAACGATGGAGGTATTCAAATTTGAGCGAGCCAACGAACAGATCATTTCTCCAATTTCCATAAAAATCGCCAGAGACAAAGGTCATTCCACAAGGCGCAATGGACGGGGTCCAGTAGTGTACAGGCTGCTCCATACCATCCAATTCCGTTAAATCGGTAAAGGTGGTTCCGTCATAATTGATTCCGTATGATATGACGGGCCATCCATTGTTGTCCCCCGCTTCCAAAAGGTTGATTTCATCACCGCCCTGGGGTCCATGTTCGCCTTCCCAAACCGCTCCGGTTTCCGGATGTATACTCATGCCCTGCGGGTTACGTGTTCCATAGGTGAAAATGGAATTGACCGCTCCCGAGGTGTTATAAAATGGGTTGTCGGTTGGTATTTGACCATCGTCATGGATCCGGTGTATTTTCCCGATAGCGTTGTCCAATGCCTGCGGGTAGGTGTCCCTTCGTCCACGGTCACCCACGGAAACGTACAGGTATCCGTTATTGTCGAACACCAATCTGGAGCCAAAGTGTGCGCCGCTATCCACATAGGGAAGCGCCGTAAAGATAATCTCCACTTGGCTCAGGCTGTTGCCGCTGAGTATACCTCGTGCCACAGCGGTGGCCAGTTGTGATCCATTATTGGGATTAGCCCTGGAATAGGACAGATACACCAACGAGTTGTTTTCAAAATCAGGGTGTATGATCACATCCAAGAGTCCCCCCTGCCCTTCTGAAACAATATCGGGGAGATTGGTCACCTCTACCAGTACTCCATTATTTTGCACCAAAAACAATCTTCCGCCACGCTCCGTCACCAAAATATCACCATTGGGCAATTGTTCCAGCCCCCAAGGAACACCGGGAATCTCATCCGTTAGGGTCTCCAATCGAAACGAAAGATCATCAGATGAAATCAACCCAGACAAATCCGGGTTTTCCTCCTCCAGCATGGCCAATGTTTTTCCCTCAATTTCGGTAAGGATATAATCGGTCAATTCCTGGATCTCTTGTTCACTAAAGGTAGCCCCGTAGGCTGGCATGCCATTGTCAGTATATCCATTGGTTATGGATTGCACCACCTCTTCTGAAGAATTGCCATAGGTCCATTCGCGTTCTACAAATGAACTCATGTTTTGTCCATGGCAGCCCCCACAGTGATTTCGATAGTTGAGTGCAGCTCCTACCGATTCAACTGGATCATCGACCGGATCAATTACTTCCTCTTCGGGCGACTCGGGATCCGTCGAACTGTTACAGCTTAACAGTATGGACAAACAAAACAATGACGCAAATATCGTTGTTGTTTTCAACCATTTATACCTGTCCTTTAATTTGAAAGTTATCTCAGCAAACGGATTTGAGGTGGTCGGGGCCATATTTTTCCATATTAAATTAGTGAAGCGCGTTTACCAGTCCGTGTTGCTATATATTCATGTTCACCCCAAACATGACCATATACACGGAGTACATCCACGTTACATTATATGTAACGTTGTTTACTAAAATAAAGTATTGGATTAGGATGCAGAAAAGATATGAGGCGATAATAACATTTTATTTAAGCAATCAAAAGGGCAATTAGTTTAGCTTGCCTGTTAGCTCGTATATTTGAAGTCAAAGTTTCTAATTATGCGCAGACTCGTTTACCTACTACTCGTTGTTTTATTATGCAGTCACGATCTCTATATAAAAATGGGAAACTATTTCTTGCAGCCCAATCAAGAAGCAACCTTGAGTCTCTACAACGGGACTTTTGAAAAGAGTGAAAATATTATCACCCGAGATCGCATGCTGGACGCTTCGGTTATCGCTCAGGGTCAAAGAATGGCCATCAATCCAGAACAATGGAAAGACCAAGACAGTACCGTTACACAATTAACTTTTACTACGGGTGAAGCGGGAACTTATGTAGCAGGGGTCTCAACCAAAGCAAGAAATATAGAACTCTCCGCTGAAAAATTTAACAGCTATCTGGAACACGATGGTGTTTTGGATATGCTGGAACAACGTAAGAGGGATAGCTTATTAGATGAAGATGCAGTAGAAAGTTATGAAAAACATGTGAAAGCCATCTACCAAGTAGGTGAAATCAAAACAAACGACTGGAGTATGGTGTTAGGCTATCCCATTGAGTTTGTCCCACAAGCAAACCCTTATGAAAAATATAGCGGTGAAAAGTTGGAAGTACAGTTGTTGCTGGATGGCAAACCCTTATCCAACCAATTGGTTTATGCTGATTTTCTGAAAGGGGCTCACCCTCATAAACACAACAAGGACAACCACGAACATGAGCACGACGGGAAAAAACATTCTCATGATTATGCTCACTTTGATGGTAAGCACAGCCATTCCCACAAATCGAAAAAAGAGGAATCACATACTCATACCAGCGGTCAGCAATTACGTACCGATGACCAAGGTATGGTTGTAGTTGATCTACCTGAAGACGGCATCTATTATCTACGGACCATTCACATGACCAGAGCTACGGATAGTGATGAACTGACCCATCGATCTAAATGGGCGACGCTTACTTTTGAGGTGGGCCACAAGCATGGTCCTGGTACACACACGCATGATCACAATCATGAGCATGATATTCCTACTTGGGTCTTTATATTGGGCAGTTTACTAATCATAGGATTGTTATTCCTACTCTTTAGAAAAAAGAACTGACGATGCATGTAAGTTTGAGGCGAGTATTGTCGCTAGTGTTGTTGTTCGTTCCGCTTTTAGGATTTGCCCATGATGTTACAACTGCCGATCAGGAGATTTTGCGTAACGGGGGTTTGTGGGCCTATATTCAGGTAGGCGCAACACACATGCTCACAGGTTATGACCACCTACTTTTTCTGACTGGTGTTATATTCTACTTGAACAGCTTTATCGATATCTTAAAGTTTATCACCATATTTACTGTAGGACATTGTATTACCTTAATAGGTGCAACCTATGCAGGAATTGCAGCAGATGAACACTTGGTAGATGCGGTTATCGCCTTAAGTGTTTTGTACAAAGGGTTTGAGAATTTGGGTGGTTTTGAAAAATTAAAGATAAAATCGCCTAATTTACTGCTCATGGTCGGTCTTTTTGGATTGATTCACGGCTTTGGACTTTCCACACGCTTACAGTCCTTTGACATGGGTAAGGAGCAAATTTTGGCAAAAATCCTGTGCTTTAATCTAGGTGTGGAAGTTGGACAAGTGTTGGCATTGATTCCCATCGTATTTATAATTACGTTTTCGAGAAAGCATACACAGTTTCCAGCTTTTTACAAAGCAGTGAATTGGTACCTGGTACTGGCAGGGATAGCTTTGTTCGCATATCAAATGTTTGGCTACTTCACAGGGCATTGATTTCTTGTTTACACCATTTTTATGTTCCACTTTCTACCAATGGACACTTTTTCAGATTTGGAAAGACAAAATTGTTGTCATGTTTTAATGGAATTGAAGGGGTTGGTTATGGAGATTTACTTAAAAGAAGAAGGTTCTAGTTCAACTTTTCAGGAAGCTCGGGAAAGTAGTCTTTGTTTTTCCCAAACAACGAAACTCTAACGTAAGAACATTATGATACAAATATGCTAATTGAATAAGACAGTGCATGATGTGTATTACTTGCAATCCATTTGTAACAGCTCAAAGTCCGGACCTTTCCAACGTTGATATTCCGTGGCATGTTCTTCTTTCCAGATGGCCCAACTTTCCCAATTGGTTATTGATTTGGGATGATTTATCCCTTTATTTTGAGCTTTAGAGGTTACATATTGACGACGAAGGAATGCATTGTTAAAGCTATGAAGTCCATGTTCTTGCTCATACTGAATCACTCTATCGGCCACATGGCACAAAAAGGTCATTGGGGCAAAATTTCGCAACGCCACTACGCTATGTCTGTAAGCCTCGGTGGTAGATACTCGGCCCAAACCAGAATGGGCAGATTGCAACATATAAAAATAATTTGCCGCCGATTTAAAATCATTGCAGGACACTATATCGACTTCACCAAGCATTTTTAAGAAGTTTATAGTATCATAGGGTTGATTGGCCACCCTAAATTTTTGAATTACGGTTTCATAGTATCTTGGGAGCACCAAATCCTGCTTATCGGCCAAATGTCTTAAATCTGCCAGTACGGTATCCACTGACGAAACGGAAGCTGATTTAACCAGTTCATCAATTCCATTTTCCAATGCTGCCGAATCGTTGTTAAGGTACAAGATCGAAGTCGCCCTTATTTGTACACCCAAACTTTTTCCATTTGCAATGGTATCAATCAAAAACTGATAGAATTTCTGATAGTCTTGGCTTCGTTTACTATCAATCACCAACTTATTTGCATTTTCAAAGTCCTTTGTCAACAGATAATTCCCGCCCCCTATTCCCCGCATATATTCTACAATCAAGGAGTAAAAATTCTCTATTTGCAATTTCAGAACTTCGCTCTCCTTCTCATCCAAAATCCTTCTTGCCCTTACGTATTCTGTGTTTAGAACTCGAAGTCTTTGTTGGAGTTGATCCGCTTTTGCATTGATCTTTTCAATACTATCTGCTATTCTTATCTTTTCCGATTCCAGAGAGTCCCGCTCTACGGCAAGCAATAGGTTGTTCAACTCGAAAGTTTTCTGTACCAACGCTTCGTTCAGTTGCTCTAGCTTCTTGATTTCTGCGTCTCTTTCAGAATCTCGGGTCGCAAAATAAGAAATCACCGCTGCGATCAACGGAACGATAACGGCCACCATTACGCTAAGAAATGCCGGTTTTTTCCAACTGGGCCTTTTTAGCTCTGCTATCTCCTGTCGGAGCTTTTGCTTTTCTAAATCTTCCTTCGACTCACTCATCCTTTTCTAGTGCTCTGATCTTTTCAAGAAATTTTTCCTGTAGGCTCTCACCCCATTCAGCACCAGCTTGCATCGATTCTTGCATGATAGTAGGTTGTACTTCAAGAAGCTTTTCTCCCGCCTGGCTTCTATAAAATTCATTGACTCCTTTGATTGTCTCCAATTCCAAGTGTTTCATATAAATGGGCAAAATCATTTCGTAAGCGACTTCAACTTCTTCAATGAATACTTCTTCAATGGAATCAAAAAACTCGTCATCAAGATGTCCATACTGCGATTTTATCAATTCGATATAATTTTTTGCAAAAGAGACATATTGATTTCTGACGCCCATTAAATCCATAAGCTCCCTTACGGCCTGTTCCTTCTCATCCTGGGCAAGGGTGAAGACCGAGAATAGTCCTAACATCAAGATACATACATACTTTTTCATAAGATTGTTTTATAGTTGACCGATTCATTTATTGTACAGCCCTAGTTGAACATTTTGCAACAGCTCATCATCGAAAGACTGTGTGTTTTCCTTAAAATACCACTCATCGTACGGTTTGCGCGTGTCAAACTCCAACATGGGATTAACGTGAAAATTATGGTTCTTTAGTGAATGGTAGAGCGATCTTTTTTTGCTATTAAGTTTGTTGGAAGGCAACCCTATAGTTCGTTTTAACCCCTCCACCTTAATCCAGGACACTTCCTTCGGAAAGGAATTCCGCAACGCTTTTGCCCAAGCATCGAAATCCAGGTTCGGGTCCAAATGCATGTTCGGTTTTTTAGTATTGGGCAACATGGTTTGATAATCAGCCACCATACGTATAATAGGATCCCCCTTTGAACCGCTTGGCATAACAGCTTGATGTTGTTTGGTCATGTGAAATTCCCCTTTGGTAGTGTGTTTCAGTAGGTAAAGCCGGAACCAAATACGGTTTTTGTCTTTTGATCGAATAGCAGTGATTTCTTCAGAATCACCCTTATCAAATCCCACAGTAACCTTGATACGACGTTTTTTTGTATGCCAGCGATAGAACGGCTTGCTGAAGTTTTCACCGATCAAGCTAATCGTAATTGGGGCATGTGATATATAATTCACTGAATCTGCAGATTTACTAGCGACACCGACCAACAATGAACGTATGCTCAAGCTTTTACCTTTGAAGATAGCCCCAACACCAACAAACACCCCTCCTATTGTAGCCAAAACACCACCCAAGGGTATCGTAAAAATTCCTGGGACCTTCCAAACTTTTTGGAGCGCTTTTGGTAACAAACTTTTAATACGACTCAGGGTCGGTTCAAATAGGTCTTTGATTAAATTCAATTCGTAATCGTTCGTCTCACTATAGAAATTGGAATCACGGATGCTTTGCTTGAAGTACTCATTCAGATCTACCAAGGGAACCGAACCATTTGGGACGTTCTGTAGGTAGGCGCCTCCTTTACCAGGATCCCGAAAACCATCAATTTCGCCGAGCGCTTTCAAGGTGGCGAACCTTCCATACTCAAAGGCATACTTTTTTGAGGGTTTTGACGCGAATCCGGCAAAAGCCTCGATTTCTGTGCCCGGCAGGTGGATAATCTGTTTTTTTTCATTAATGGGCAATATGGCCGCATTGATAGCCTTCGGATTTTTACCCGCCGTATCGAGGGAAACATCAGCCATTACCTTAAATACGGTTGCAGCAAATATGTTGATGGATTTCCGTTTCCCTTTTATACCAAAGACTGTGAATATCTCATCAAGGGTGGGACTTTTGGTTGCTTCAAACAAATCTTCAGCAATACTTTCGGCCTCCTGTTCTAGCTGATCAAGGTCTTTGCCTTCCCATTTCTCGCCATTTTCGGTACGTAACTGTTCAATAAAGTATTCAATAGGTTGTCGGGTTCCTATAGAAATGATGTTCTCATTCAAATTGCTAAGAATCTTATCAAAGGCTTTAAGGCAGACTTCAGTGGACAGCATGATATCCTCATTCTCGCCCAAGTACTGAAACAACACTTCTTTTAGAGCTAAGTTTTCACTGATATCACGTATTCTATCCCCTTCCTTGATCCTGCCCTGATCCTTCAACAGACCGATAAGTGAACCGACAGCACCACTTAATTTGGAGATTTCGCTACTCTCCTTGGGGTCTCCATTACCTAATATGGGACTGAAGGAAGAAACATTAAAGTTGGGGAACTGTTCTTTGCGCACAATGGGATCCACAAAAAGTACCAAACGCTCGGTGGTCTCCACGTCCCTCCTCTTATAATCTTGAAAACTTGCAATTCTATAGGCTTCTTTTATCGGTTCATTGTTAAAGGTACCACCATCAACATAGGGGAAGTTGAACGACTTATAATCCATTCGTGTACCACTACTGTCATTAAAAAAGCTGTTCCGCCTTTCCTCTTCGATGTCCTTGATATCGCGCTGCACTTCTAAAAACGCATTGGGCCATTCCGTGATTAATTGCTCCGCTCCTTGTTTGACTTTAAAACTGGTCCGCATGATACTGGCATCAGTAAGCCGTTTTCCAGCTCCAGTTTTCTGTTCACCCACGTCATATTCTTCTTGGTATCGTTTCAATAATACTGGAGGAAATGCTATTGGAAATGCACCACAGGCCAATGCCGAGGCCGAAATGATGGCCCAGGCCTCATCCTTGGTTACATCGAAGTGTGTTCGTCTTTTGTCTTCTTGGTTGGGATGTGCTGAAAATTTCAGCCATCGATTATCTGAAGGTTTGTTTTCACATATAGTCTCATTGAACACATAGTCGATTACCCGTACCTCGGCATGGTTGAACACCCCCGTGGAATTCAATACATTCTTCCGGAGGTCGTTGAGCTTATCTTCATTGGGGTTTATGGGCATGGGTAAAATGTTGGTGAGGGAACAGGCAAACAACACGCGGTCTTTATCGAGTACTTCAAGGTTTTCGATATTCGGTGTGCCATCAAGCAAGTATTCAGCAATAAGCTTTTCCATATGCCTACGCTCCAACAGTCCAAAGGAGTCGTCCAAACGATGTTGGTAATCCTTCTTTATTCGTGACCCATAAAGTTGTTCGGCATCCACACTATCAACCCATAAGATTTCCTGTATTTTCTGGGAAAGTTGAAGCGCTTTTAACGATTCTGTTTTTGTAGTACCCAGTTTGTTGAAGTTTTCTAAACTCCCTTTAAAATAAATGTCTGCCAGCTCCTTTTCCAACAGCATTTCGCGGTCTGAAGTCAAATCTTCCATTGCTTTTCCCTTTTCCGCATCTTCCACCGGCATGCCTTTTAACAACATGGATTTGTAATCGACAAGACAACGGAGTAAAATGGTCAGCGCTATGGCACCGGCGCTGGCACCGCTCATTCCATCGACCACTACATTTTTATAGGGGTTGCCCTGCTCATCCTTTCCATAGATGAGCAACAGTTTTAATGCCTCAGTCAGCGCCGAACCCGAAAAGGACCCTAGGGAAACACCCCCGCCCATGGCCAAACAGACCCGTAATGTTGTATTCATTTCTTCTTAGTTTATTGTCATTGGTTAACTTGATTACCGCGTTCCGGTAAGATTCTATTCTCGTGACCTGGTATAAAAATTCAAAAGGGGGATGTCCACAGCAATAAAGGCCTTTACAGTTAAGGCCAAATCTGAATCCACATTTGTGGCACTTGCCGTAACGCTACGAAGCTGAGGCCCCAACTGCCCGCCTAAACCAATTGAAATGGGCCATTTGGCCAAACCTGCAACATAGTAGATTCCTGGGGCAAAAATATTTTCAAACTTAAATTCTGGCAATTCCTCAGTTTTGTTATCACCAAATCGAAAACTGGTTACAGCACCTATATCCAAAAGTGAAAGAAACCAGGTTCCAGAACCCTTTTCGGTAAAGGCACCATCTTTACCTGCTCTATACCACCCCCTACTCAGGGCAACTCCAATAGGAGCGTTTACCCCAAAAGTAAAGCCCAAATCGCCAGTATCCCCATTCCGTTCCATACCTGGGGAAAGGCCTACATAAGCATTTAGTGCTACATTGGATTTTGATTTTTTCTTTATGGATGCGCTGCCAGCGGGCAAAGCTATTGACTCAATAATCTTTTTAACCTCTTCTGAATTTTCGGCCTGAGCTATGCCGGCGGCCAGATTTCCATACTTTAACAATTTTGGTAATACACCCTTGTATTTTCGTACAAACTCATTGAGTATTGAATCGCTGTTTTCAGTGATTTCCTTGATGATGGCATTTAAATTCTTGACCAAGCCATTTATTTTTTCCTTATCCAGATTGTCCTGTTCTAACTTGTTCCAGTAGTCCTTTAATGCGACATAGGTTTTTTGTTGCTCAAAAAATGTATGTCTACCAAGGAAAGTACCCACATCAGATAACACATTGCTATTTACTAATTTCACTTTGGGCAAGAGTGTTTGAATATCCTGTTTGATTGTGGTTAAGTTGTCGGAGTAGAATTCCTTAAGTTGTGTTTCTTCAAAGACTGATTTTTCCAAAGCACTTTGTAAGTTGAGGATGGCCCCGAAGTATTGTTTTTCCCGTATATCTAAATAGAGATCGCCTGCCACATGCGCTAAGTCAAAATACTTTTCAAAATCCACTTTGTTTAGGTTGATATATTGACTAAGGATAGGAATATCAGCTAAGGAAAGACTATGCTCCAATAAATCGATACTCGCGGTATAGAATTCATAATGTTCGTTATAGGTAGATTTTTGCTTATCACCAATATTCAATTCTTCGATGGCCTTTAAACTCCGGTCTACCCGTTGCGCATTGGCAATAAGTGCCTTTAAGAACACCTTTATTGAGGCAATATTATCGGAATATAATTGTGTGCTTGATTTAAGTTCTTGTAGAACCTCCTGGAATGTTTTTTGCGGATCAGCCCCCTCAAAGGCAATACCCTTAGCTTGTTGATATAAGAGTCCTAAGTAAATGTTCAGGGTAACATTATCATCCCCTTTGAAAAGTTCCTTGATTTGATCAGAAGTTATCCAATACCTGTCTTCCGAGGTTGAACGTAAAGATTGGGAAATCAAATCCAACACCTCAAGGCTGGGGCCAAAGTTATTGATGGTCGTGTTATTGCGATTATGTTCCTTTAGAGTAGTCAGCACATCTCCTGGATGCTTTCCGTTTTGTAATTCTTGCGCAACCAATAACGCATTGTCCAAAATATCCTTTATCAAGGGTTTTTGGGCGAAGTAGTCTTTTAACAAATCTGAATTGATGTAGGTACGTAGATTGGGAATGATAGTCTTTAGGTCTTCTTGAAAGGTTTCCCGGAGCATGTTGATGTAGCCAGAAAAGTTATATATCTCGTCTCCTATGGAAAGGAGCAGTGTATAGGTATTGGGAAACAATAGTTTGAGTTCTTGGAAATGTTCCAGATCTTCCTTGAATTTTTTAAAAAAAGTAATGGTCAACTCTTGTTTGGTACGCTCTACCAAAAATTTGGCTAGACCATCTATAAGGGTTGTAGTGTTAAAACCCGATACTGGATTCAGTGTTTTTTGAGAAACTTCAGAACCTGAAACAAATTCATCGGCAAGTCCTTCTACAACATCAGCGTCAAACAATTCTGAAATAAACGGATTGTAATTTTCTGTTTGGATCGTGTCTTGAACTTCGGTAACAAAATTTTGTAGATCTGCCATCGACTCCGGAAAGTAAGCCTGAAATACGGTTAAGTAATCTTGAATCGATATTGAATCCTTAGTTTCAACTTTAAATTTTTTTGTTGAGGAATCAATATATAGTCTGAGCAACAGGGCGTCATAATATGGGTTTATCGATTCAATTTCATTTTGTTGTGAATGCACAAATGAAAATGTTGAGACGATAAGAAAGACTGAGACTATATTTTTCATGACGATAGTGATTTTTCTAGTTTATTAAAGGCCCTTTCGGGGTTAATTATTCCGTTACCAAATAAGTTTTTGTCCATGGAATCCTCGAAGTCACAGGTATCCAAAATTATCTTTGGAATATTCCAAGTTTGAATTGGGATAGATGGTTTTATTTTTCTTGCATAGGAAATCATCAATGCCGCTATGCCAGCAACATATGGAGTGGCGTAACTTGTTCCATTATAAGATCTCAGACCACTGGAGGTTAAATCTATCAACCTTAAGGATTGCCCGGGAGCAACCAAATCGGTTCTTAATGTTTTAGAAGATCTATCTGCAATTTTCCTTTGGTCAGTAACCGAACCCACTGCCAATGTTGATTTGTAAAAAGCAGGATAGTGTTCTTCAATCCTTTTCTTGTTAATGGTGTTACCTACTGCGCAAATAATTATTTTATTTTTATTTGCCATGATGGCTTTTTCCAATTTTTCCATAGCCTCATCCGTCTTCTTCTTCAAGAAATAACTAATTGAAATAATATCTGCGTCAGAAGCGGCACATTTATTCAATGCATCAATCAGAACATTTATATCATTCTTTCCTTTTTTTATTATTCCTGCGAAAATGGATGACTCAGGAGCAATACCATATAAATCCTTTACGGAACCATTAATTACACTGGTAACTCTTGTGCCATGACCATTTTCATCTTTAAAATCTCCATTGTCATTAACATAATTCCATCCAACAACATCTTGTCTGGAATAAGGATGATCAAAGGAATAACCAGTATCAAGAACAATTACTTTAGCCCCTTTTCCTAAACCATATTTTCTCCAAACCTTATCTAGACCATAATCGACTTGCCACCATTGTAGTTTTGAATGTTCAATTTTCTTTTTGTGGTTTACTTCTTTAAACGTTGGAACGTTTGCAAGCTTAACCCCCCCACTCCAATAAAAATTATCGCTGTTCTTATCCTTAAACCATTTCGTGTTCCCTCTAAAATCAGCTCCTTCATATAGCTTGTCCTCCACTTCTATTACAGATCCTGGGGTCAGGTAGTAGTGGCAGTCAGCATTAATATTGGGCGCCCCTACCCTTACATTTAAGTATTTTGAGACCGTAACTTTCATTATCCTACACGATCTTTTATGGAAACACCATTATTTGTATTACCACTAGTACCCTTTTCACGGGCTTCCGACTTTCGTGGTCTAATGGAATTCCGTAATACGATGAGTTTGTTCAGTAGGTCAAACCAGAAGGGAGAACCTAGGGAAATGGCCAAAGCCGTTAAAAAGTAGCCCCAAAAATTATTGAGATCAAAGGCATGACTTCTTTTGTATTTCCCTTTTTTAACACGAAGTAAACCAGCGTTATATGTTTTAACATCCACACTAGGGACGCACTTCTTGAAAAGTACGGTATCCAATGATTTATGAATCTTAAAATATCCCTTCTTAGAACCCTGTAGAATAATTTTATTCCAGCGTTTTAAAATGGTATCCGGCCCAAACCACATCGTATCTTTATTCGGCATTATTATAGAGTCGACCAACGTCTCTTTTTTGCCATTTCCATTATTAACTAAGTTTTTCCTCTTATAATTTTGTTTTGTTATTGAAATGATTTTTCCTGCTTTATCCATAAGAAATGCGGTGTCCCTGCCTTTAATCTTATGATTGATTTTTAAGTCCATTTGAATAATTACAGAATCTATGTTATTGGATTTCAACTTATTTTTTTTGGTGGCCATTAATGAATCGGTATAAAAAGCAACATCATCCGGAATATGCCAGTTTGTGGCTATTATATTCTGGGCATTTTCGATATCCCCTTCAAGCTTTTTTGCTACCTTTTGAAGTGAGTCTTTGGTCTTTTGAAAACGTTCAATTTGATCGCTCTCGGCTGCCACTTTTTGTAATGAGTCTCTGATCTTCTGAAGACGTTTAATTTCATCGCTCTCTGGTGCTTCCTTTTGTAAGGAATCTATGGTCTTCTGAATACGTTCAATTTCATCGCTTTTTGTTGCTTCGTCCTGTGAGGAATCTTTGTTTTCAACTTGACCCTGCTCATTTAACTCCTGAGAATATTCGATAGCAAGTTGCACCAATTGTTCCCTTGCTTCGGGATCTGCCGATAACTTTTTAATAATATCAACGGTATTGGCGTTAAAACTTACCGCAAGAAAAAATCCGATTATAAACAGAAAATACTGCACCCGACGTTTGAACCAACCGCGAGCACGTTCCATCGTGTCATCAAACCATTGTTCAAGAAAAAAAGTGAATTTTTCAAGATCATTTTGGGCATCAACCAAGAGTGATTCCAAATGTTTTTTGGTATCCGAATTCTCAGGAAGCGAAGCAATCCCTCCCTTAATTTTTTCAAGTAAGGACCCCTCTTTGGCAGAATCCTTTAACTCTTGAAATTGTTTTTTTAAACCTTGATTTACCTGGACCACTTCGGTAATACCCTGAATTTTATCTGCAACCTCTAATCCGTTAAACCAATCGGCTAAACTTTGATTTTTATTTTTCCTTTTCTCAAATTTCTCTTTTAATCGCAGGACGCCAGTTTCACTTTTAAAGGCCTCATCCAAAATCTCCGGGAGATCATCCAAGTTATTTAGAATAACATTATTATAGTAGTTTTCTTTAATAGCGTCTATGATCGTTTTAGAAAAATTCTGGGGTGCGATGTAGGAAGGTTTATTGGCGAAACCACCAGCACTGAGATACTTGATGGAAGGTTGGTCATAAAATGCCTTAAATAACCCATCGTTTTTTAGGTTGCTAGCAAACCCAATCTGCTTTGCGAGGAAATTGGCCACTTTATAGAGGACTCTTTCAAGATACCATTTGGTGTGCTTTTCATCCTTGAGCATACGACGAAGGGCATATCGCAAATTCCGTGCACGTAAACCACATAATGTGTTAACGATTTCCATGATAACTGTTGCAAAAAGGCTGTACAACAAGTAGATAAATACCAGCCCTATCACTACATCTAAAGCTACACTTCCGGTCATTCCAATTTGTTTTTAATTAATACCTAACCTATCCAATTAAATATTGTAAAGGAGTACCTATAAATAGGTATTTTCTGATTCTTAATGGGGGAAGCAAGTCTTAGTAGGTCAATTCTTTGGAGTACTTCAAGTTAGAAATTAACCTTGAAAACAAATTGCAGGAAAACCTTAAAAATTCTGGGGGTTTTCCGCAATTCTATACCTTTTACCCTCAGCCATGCTTCGACAGGCTCAGCATGACAATTTTGAACGGCTTCCGGTTCGGCAAATAAGTATTTTCTCGCTTCATTTCTATTTAATAAATGGGTGCCCGTGAACCCTAAAGGATTTCATTACCTTTTTAAAGAGGCTTTTATTAAGACTTTTTCAGGAAATTAGGGTGAAGCAACACATGCTTTTCTAATGCAAAGAGACATAATGCAAAACATTATGATACAAATGGCTTATTAATTTTCTAGCAAGAAGATAGTTGTATTAATGTAAATTCTTTTTACAAGTACTGTAAAATTACTTTACACAGAAGACTGATTAAAGATAATATTTTGAATTGTATTATGCTGATAATCAATTAAATGAATTTTCGGCACATGTATGGATACAAAAAAATTGAAGGTACTTAAGAAAGTGCTGAAATCAATTTGAGAAATTTGATCCATTAGTAACGAATAGCTACAACCATGTTTAGGAACTTTATAAAAATTGCTTGGCGTAATCTACTGCGAAATAGGTCCTTTTCCATCTTGAACATTGTGGGACTTTCCATAGGTTTGGCCGTAACCGGACTTATTGCTTTATGGATAAGTTTTGAACTAAGTGTGGAACAATTCCATGAAAACAAAGACCGTATCTATCAAGTATATAACCAATACCCTGTTGACGGGGAGCTATGGACATGGAACTCCACTCCCCAGATTATGGCTCCGACCATAAAGAAAGATTTTCCTGAGGTAGAACGCATATCTCGGTATAACTATGACGACACCCATTTGTTCTCCATTGGTGATAAAAGACTGAAGGCCACTGGTACAACCGTTGACCCCGATTTCCTATATATCTTCAGTTTTCCTTTGCTAAAAGGAGCTCCTGAATCCGCTTTGGAAGGTGTTAATTCAATTGTGGTTACCGAGTCGTTTGCCCAAGAGCTGTTTGGGGATGAAGAACCCATGGGGCAAGTTTTGAAATTGGATAATCGTGATCTTTTTACGGTTACGGGAGTACTGGAAGACCTGCCCAAAAACAGTCAATTTGACTTTAAATTTCTATTACCCTGGAAATATTTGGAGCAAAAAAATGGCATTGATGAGGAATGGGGAAATAATTCCATTGGTACTTTTATCCTACTTCAAAAGGGTGCCGATTACACTGCTTTTTCCAAAAAAATAAAAACCTTGAGAAAAACCTATGACAAGGGCAATTCTGATACAGTTACCTATCTCTATCCCTATGTGCGGGAGTATTTGCATGGTAATTTTGTTGAGGGGGTTGAAAAGGGTGGATACATAACAATCGTTCGATTGTTTGGTATTATTGGAGTAATTGTACTTTTTATAGCCTGTGTCAATTTTATGAATCTCAGCACGGCGCGAAGTGAAAAAAGAGCCAAGGAGGTGGGCATACGTAAGGTCATCGGAGCTCAAAAAAAAGGGCTTATCGGTCAGTTTATCGGTGAGTCCATATTAATTGCCCTTCTAAGTGCTGTACTGGCATTTTTTATTGTGATATTGGTGCTCCCACAGTTCAATCAGTTGATAAATAGGCATTTGACCATCGACTTTACCGACCCCTTCCTTTGGTTGGGAACTTTTTGCATTATTGTGGTCACCGGTATATTGGCGGGAAGCTATCCCGCACTCTATCTTTCCTCTTTCAGACCGGCATCCATTCTAAGGGGAACCTTTAGAAAGATCAACACTCTCATTGCCCCCAGGAAAGTATTGGTTGTAACTCAATTCGCAGTAGCGATCGTCCTTATTACAGCCACTATATTTGTAAAACGGCAATTGGTCCATGCCCAAAACAGACAGACGGGATATCAGAAGAATCATCTCATTTATTCCTTAGTGGAAGGGGACATCCTCAAAAATTACCAACTCATCAAAAGGGAACTGATTTCTTCTGGCGTAGCTACCTCGGTGACAAAAACCCTATCGCCTATCACGGAAAATTGGAGCAATTCCTGGGGAATGGACTGGGCCGGGAAAGACCCTGAAGACACCAGATTGATTTTTAGATTCAGTGCCGATGAAGATGTTGTAAAAACCTTTGGGCTTGAACTGGTGGAAGGCCGTGATTTTGACCTTAAAAAGTTCCCTACGGATTCCACTGCGATGATAATCAACGAGGCCGCGGTCAACCATATGGGATTTGAAGAACCTATTGGACAAATCATAAAGGATATGGGTAAATCATGGCATGTTGTTGGTGTAGTAAAGGATTTTGTGGTGAGCTCGCCATTTCAAGAAATCAACCCCATGATCATGCACAATGGAATTGGCAACAATTGTTTGAACATTCAACTCAACGCGAACCGCCCGATAGCAGAAAACTTGGTACAGATTGAGTCCATTTTTAAAAAATACAATCCAGAATATCCATTCAATTATAAATTTGTCGATGCGGAATACGGGCGCAAATTTGCCGAAGAAAAACGTACCGAATCCTTAGCTTCATTGTTTACCATATTGACTATTTTCATTTCATGTTTGGGACTTTTTGGCTTGTCCAGCTTTATGGCGGAAAATCGGATTAAGGAGATCGGGGTGCGAAAAGTGTTGGGGGCTTCGGTAACCAACGTGAACGCACTATTATCCAAAGATTTCCTGAAGTTGGTTCTTATTGCTTTTGCCATTGCCATCCCAATATCTTGGTATGCGGTGGATCGATGGCTTCAAGATTTTGAATATCGCATTCATATTTCGGCCGAGGTCTTCATTTGGGCAGGAGTTCTATCAATAGCCCTGGCACTGATCACGGTAAGTTTTCAGGCCATCAAAGCGGCCCTAGCAAACCCTGTAAAGAGTTTACGAACTGAATAAGAACCAATTGAAAATAGGTTTCCGATAGAATTGGTTTATCCGGTAGAACTTGCTTTTAAAGAGCGGTTTTAACGATTCAACCAACTTTTAAAATCGTTGGTTTTTTGTCGGCTAACAATAAACTCTTGTTCCCTAGCTTGGGTCACGGTCAATTTCAAACGGTGGTTAAAGTATTTCCCAATTTTTAGGATTGCCAATTTGGCCACCACCTGTCCCCTGTTAATGCGAAAGAATTGGTTCGGGTTCAGTGATGGGTACAACTGGTCCAGGGTTTCATCGATAATGACCCGTTTGTTCTCCGTAACCCCAAAGGTGACACTGTCCTCTGAGTACACATACAACAAATCCGAAATACGAAGTTGCATAAAACCATCCCCCTCTTTTACCAAAATCCCTTCACGTCGTGCTGTGGTCTGCATTTCGGCCAAAAAGCTTTGGAGCGTTTCAGTATTGAGAGTTAACTGTTGCTTGGAACGTGTAAACTTGTCCAGTGCTTGTTGCAAATCCTCTTTTTGAATGGGCTTTAAGAGGTAGTCCACACTGTTCACCTTAAAGGCACGAATGGCATATTGGTCAAAAGCCGTGGTAAATATGATCGGGCATTGCAACTGCACTTTTTGGAATATTTCAAAGCTCAGCCCATCCGCCAATTGAATGTCCATAAACACCAGATCCGGGTTTTTGTTGTTTTGGAACCACTCCACGCTTTCCTCCACGGTGTCGATAATACCCAATAGCCCGTAATCAAATCCTAAGGTTTGCAATAGCTTCTGCAATTGATTGGCCGCCCGGGCTTCGTCTTCAATGATGAGTACTTGCATACGAATGTTTTTGGTCGGCTGGAGTCAATAAGGGTAGTTTTACCCTAAAATGGGCATTGTCCGAAGTAATCACCACTTGCTTATCCGAAATCAGAGCGTATCGCCGTTCAATATTTTTGAGTCCCAGCTTTGTGGTGGGCAATTGGGTCGTTTTGGGCTGTATTTTGTTGCTGACCACGAGCTGATCGTTTTCAATGCCCACACTCACCAACAAAGGCTTTGCTTTGGAAATCACATTGTGTTTCACCGCATTCTCCAACAGGAGTTGCAGGCTCATGGGAATGATCAACCGGTCCTTATCCTTTTCCAATACATTCCAATGTACCGTGAGGTTATCACCAAATCGTTCTTTTTGTATGTGGATATAGGCTTGGGCAAATTTCAATTCTTCCCGCAGCGCAATAAGATTCGCATTACCCGATTCTAGGATAAAACGATATACTTCGGATAAACGATTGACAAATTCCTTGGCCTCTTCCCTAGTGTTTTGATCAATAATATCTCGCAGTGTATTCAGCGTATTGAAAAAAAAGTGGGGCTGCGCCTGATTACGTAGGGTATCCAATTGTGCTTGAACAATGGCACGCTTTGCCTGCTCCTCTTGCCGTATAGACTGCTTCAAGTGAATATAATAGTATATGGCCTCGTAAATTGCCATCGTCATGGTACTGATCAGAATAATGGGTACAATAAGCTTTGATCGCAATGGATGGTTATAACTGCTTCCAAAAATATAGCCCAGGGTCATGTTGCCCATATAATCCACCGTCATTACAGTGACCACAATGGAAAGGAAAAACAATGGGATACGCTTTTTGTTATCCTTTAAACCGGGATATCTTTTTCGCAATGCGATCAAAATGGTGCGCATGATCAGCCAGTTGACCGTTGCAAACATTAGGGAAACGCTCCAATTGATAGTTGCCTCAATAAAGGGCAGACGCGTGAACGAACCACTGGAAAACAGGAAATCGGTCACAAAGCTCAGCAAAACAATACCCGCTATCATAAACCAGATATCGTTGAAAGCCAAGTATTTTATGCGTTTTTCCTTATTGAAAAGTCCCATAATTTCATTGGTTTAAAGCCCTACTAAAGGCATGCCCTGTTTTGCTTGATAAAAGGTAAAAGCAATCCACGATGCATATAAAATCCCAAAAAGAATGACCACCAGATTTTGGGCCACCTTGGAAGTCTTCCACTTTCTGGTAAGCACCAATGCGAATAAAGGGATAATTTGAATGCCATGCAATCCAAAAAAATGGGCAACACGCAAATCGCCGGCTATGGTACTCCAATTGAGCAAAGGCAGGCCTTCACCTCCATCGGCCACCCCAACATTGTGTGCCATCTGGCCAATCATCTGCCCCCCTACCCAACTACCAAACAAAACCACAATCCAGCCTAATAAAATACCCCATTGCACAGGTCTAGGAACGTTCATCTTTAATCGTATGGTTTCCACTATGTAAAAGACCATCGTTAGTACAACAATGCTTATCAATAGACCCATAATTCCGAAAAGAATGCCATCAAACAAATTGGATTGGTTGTAATGTGATTGCACCCCACGGGAGGCTTGTAGGACTACAATGATTATTTCTATCGCCAATGGCCAAGAAATCAAATTGTTTATGATGTTCCGCTTTCTTTTCGAAAAAGGATAAAGGGTCGCTAAAAACCCAGAAGTGAGCACATAGATTCCTCCAGAAATTGAGAATTTTAAGGGTTTGATCCATACATTGATGCCAACCAACATACGGTCATCAACCATTAAGCCAATAACGCAAATGGTGGCCAGGACAAAATGGAACACGCCGATAAAATATAAAATTGGGCTTTCCCTTTTTATGGTACGAAGTACTTCTTTCAGATTTTTCATGATGTGCGAAGTTTAATGGTTCGAATAATCATGAAAAGCAAAAAGCCAACGGGTCCCAGCATGAATGTGGCAAAAAGGCAAGGTGCCATTAATAGCTGATGAACACCTAAATTTTGGTTTTGGTTCAGCATCCACATCCCAATTAATAGGTCGAATGCCAAATAATGAACCCAACCTGCCATTACAGCATTTTCAAGTGTGAACAGAGACATTACAGAGGACAAACTCCCAAAGTCCAGACCTGCACCGCTCTGAATGTGCAAAATTATGTAGCACACGTAAAAAAGGGACAAAAGAATGGGTATGATCTTGTAATCGATCAAAAAACGGGTGACCTTCCATTTGGGAAGTACAATCATTAAAAGCCACATGGGCATCGCCATGGTATTGGCTATCGAAAAAACTGTTGCTGTTGTCATTGATGTTTGGTTTTACGGTTAATACAGACCAAAAATCAATTTTCAACCCAGTCTACGGAAGGTCTTTTTGCTGAATCATCGTTATCTGTGGTTGAATTGCACAAAGTTTGATATTCCCCAATCCCGGGAGCAGAAAACGAATAACTTATTTCTTAAACAGCTTGGTTCTCAGAGTTCCAATGAACTTTTCCTAAAGGAAGATGGTGTGGTACCCTCAAATTTTTTAAAGGCACCATTAAAGGATGATAAACTGCTAAAGCCAACATCGAAGGCGATGGAAGAAATGGTATACTTTTCACTTTCAGCGGTCGAAAGCAATTTTTTAGCGTCTTGAATGCGATAGTGATTTATAAAATCATTGAAGTTCCGTTTGGCACACTCATTAATGGCTGTAGATATTTGCTGTGTACTCTTTCCCCACATCTTGCTAAGCTTGGGAAGTGATATATCCGGTTCCCGGTATAGGCTGTCCCCCACAATCAATTTTGAAATCTCATTGAACAATAGATTGTTGCCATTACTGTCGAATATGCGGCCATCCAAATCAGTGGCCTTTAATCGAAATGCCTTATAGCTTAAAAAATATATTACCACTGAATATACAATGGGGCCGACAATATAGGGAACAGTTTCATCGAGGATGTTAAGTACGTAGGACACCCAAATGAGAACAAAACCAATGAGCAAAGAAAACAACCAATTCAAGGTGGCCTTTTGGGATTTTGTTCGAAGTTCTGGGGCATGCTTTCTTTTTGTTGCTCTGAAAACATTCCATCCCAACACTATGTAAAATGCCAAATGGAGGTATATAAAAATAAGTCCGGTCGAGAAAACGATAATAACCCATTTACTGTTTTCGAACCATTCTTTGGTGACAAAAAGACTCCCGCCAAAAAAGACGATAAACGGAAGAAACTCCAACAAAAAGTGTTTGGGCAGTTTAAAGTTTGGTCGGGTCATGCTTAATAGATACCATCTCAAAAGCGGTCCAATTAATAAAAGGAAGGCCAACCCAATGAATATAAAAATTGGCTCCAAATCCTCCCCAAAATTTAGCATGACGGATTTACCGATTCTAAAAGCCATAAAAATCAGTATCATCCCCAAGAGCAGATTGGCCAGACCCTTTTTCTTTTTGAATACCATCAGGTAAAATGCAAAAAGGACGCCATGCAAGAGACCTGCACTACTAAGTAGCACCAATATGATATCTGAAAACTTCAAAAGTCCACTTTTGCGAAAGTTAGGAATATTTGCACATCAAAAGGCATTGACCCTTTCCGATCAATGCCCCAGCTATTAATATTGTTTTATAAAACTACAGGTCTTTGGACATTCTTTTGGTGTAGGAGGTTAAACCGACCAGACCAAAAAATCGACCAATATCACCTTTCATAGCTGCAATTACGCTATGTTTTGCAATGAGAATTCTATCAACTTCTTTCTTTTCTTCGAAGTACATATGCTGTATTAGTGCCTTCGCCTGTTTTCCACCTTCCAAATCGTATTTCTTAAGGACTTCCACCGCATTTTCCTCCGCAGTTATTTCCCTATATTTTGGAGTGTATCCCAATTGTTTGACCATGGTTTCGGCCAACTTCCAGGTTGACCAAGGATTTTGACCTGTCACTAAATTTCCGTCATGACTTATCTGTTCCAAATACATGGACCCTTCATTAAAACGCGCGCCCTGTGCCACCAGTTTATCCTGCAAAAGAAATGGAAATATGGTTGGAGCATCGGGAATAAGCAACAGTTCCTCATCATTGGTAAATCCGCTGACATTTTTATTTTCCAATAAATGCCGCCCATTATCCAAGGTTACATTGACCAATGCCGCGGGACCATGACATACAGCTCCAACTACTTTGTCCGCTTGGTACAATTCGCGAACTATGGATTGAATCGCTTGATTCTCGGGGAAATCGAACATGGCACCCTTACCCCCTACAAAGAATACAGCCTCGTAATCTTCGGCGCTAATGTTTTTAACGGGAATCGTATGTTTGGTTTTATACTGCGCAATGCTATCGTTTAAAAAGGCAAAATCAAATTTGCCCATATCTTCATCATCGATCACAACGCGCGGTTCTCCTCCTTGAGGGCTGGCAATATCAACTTCAAAACCATTGGCCTGAAAAACGTAATAAGCACGTGAGAGTTCGGTAAGTTCGTAGCCTGTTTGCTTATCAGTATCGCCCATGGTTCTGGCACTTGTTACCACGGCCAAGATTTTACCTCTGGAAGGGGGAACATTTTGGGTCACGTAGGGTAAATCACCTACTTGAGCAGTCGTCGGGTCAACCATCTCGTCTTTTTTGGGTAGAAGACTCATAAACCACCAACCGAAAGTAACTACAAGGACAATCAATGAGGTCAGAACAATTAGGCTCCATTTAAGAATGGGATATTTTCTAAGCATAATTTTAGACTTTTTGAAATTATGCAGCGAAGTAAGGGCATCCTTTTATTAGAAACTGTCGGAATGATAATTCCGTCAGAGTAAATGATTATTTCGAAGCTGAATGGTTAAGATAATCCCCCTAGATGGATTTGTTACCGCCTAAAAATTAAAAAGTGCCACGCTGTATCAATCATCTAGTTCATATTAGTAACTTCAATCAATCCCATAAACTGAAGCAATATTCAATTATCATTACCACTTTTTGCTTCCAACCTTTTTAACCTTATGGCGGCATCTTCATAGCCTGGATCGATTTCCAATAGCTTTTTCAGATACATTATGGCCTTAGCAGTGGCATTCTTTCTTTGGTACAATATGGCCAAACCATCATAGCCAACAGGAACTTCAGGATAGTTGTTCTTATAATATTCAAAGACTTTGAAGGCCTCTTCGGTATCATCGGAATCCAAAATGGAATATCCATAGTTCATTAAAACCCGCTGAGGTATTTTTATTTTTTTGCTGTATTTCGCTTCCAAGTTCTTGTAGTATGCAATGGTCTTTTCGAAACCGATTTCCGCTACCAATTTATCATCGGGAACTAAATCCTTGAAAACAAAACGAAGTCCATCCAAGGTTGCGATTAACGGAGTTGTTGAATGATTTTCTTTTGGGTAGTATTCGAATTTCCACTCCAGATTTTTAGGCGCATGTTTCAAAAAGACGGTCTCATGTAAATGAAAAACAGCATCCCCCTCTGCTCCTGGCTCATGTCCAACCGAAAAGAAAAAGGATTTCTCCATTGTTTTCAGGCTTTTGAATTTTTTACCCAACCGCTTGGTAAGAAGTCGATCATCATAGACCACGGTCGGTGTAATTGCTACGTACCCATCAAATAGATCCGGATTTCTATCCAAAACATGTACGGCGAACAACCCTCCAAATGAGTGACCAACCAAAACTGAGTATTGGTGTGTCCTGAAATTGGAATTAATGAATGGCTTGAGTTCATTTTCGACGAAATCCATAAAGTTATCAGCGCCGCCACCAGTGGGTGTATCTTCAACTGCCGAAGGGGTCAAATCTCTTGAACGGTACGTGCTTGGAATACCTATGATCAATAACTTTGGATATCCGGACTGATATAATAATTCTGCGATTCCTACCGTAAAATGCGTATTTAAGTTGCCATCAAGTACGTAAACCACAAAGTATTTCTCATCAGAATAATCATACCCATTAGGTTTAGAAATCAATAATGCCTTTTCTTCCTTAAGAATCTTGGAATACATTGTTCTTTCCTCAATTTTTCTGAGGGGATAAAACTGTGAACGGCCGTAATTAACAAACAGCATCGTTATTGATAGAAAAAGGAATGATTTCATGGTATTGTTCTTTAAACTTTATTGATTTATGATTATGTCTGCATATATTCACTGGTATAATTAGGGTTTAATTCATTCGAAGGCCTGTTTACCGCCTTACTTTTTTCTGAATTATATCTTAACTGCTTCTGAATGGTTTTATGAGAGGTCAAACGACAATATATAAGGTTGGTCAATGGGTTATTTATCCCGACGCTTTGTTATTGCAAAAAAATGGTTTGGATTATAGAGTTCAGGATAAAATCATGCAAGTGCTAGTAGTATTGCTAGAGGCCAATGGTGAAATTGTGGGGAAAGATGAATTTTATGAAAAAGTATGGCCGGATACCATCGTTACCGAGAACTCATTGAGCAAAGCGATTTCCGAACTACGAAAAATACTTAACAATTCAACCGACAAGACTTTTATAGCAACTGTTCCAAAAAAAGGATATAGCGTTGTTCCAAGCATCCACAAGCAAAGGGTCTTAAAAAAGGGTATTGCGCAACGTAAAAGGAGCAAGACAATCGGTGTATTCATTTCTTTGTTGGTTGTGCTATTATTGGGGGCATTCATTTTTCACTCGATAAATGGCAAGGAGCTTAAAAAGGCATCAACATTGGCTCCGAATGGGAAAGCAGTTGCATACTATGAAAAGCAAAACGGATATTATGTTTTACAGGTTGAAAACATTGAAGAAAAAGAGATAAAGGAAATAGCCAATGATTTGACCCCGGAATCCTTTGTGATTGATTGGTCAAGTAATGGCGAATTTTTGGTATACAATGCTACTAACAAGCTCGATCCATTTTATTCCATAAACATTTCATCTTTGGAAAACGATTTCACCACGTACATAAAGTTTGCAAAAAATGAGAAAAAGCATGAAACAGAATCAACTCCAAAAGAGCTGGATTCTCCAATTAATTTTGTAGACCATAAAGAGATCAAAAGAGGCAAGGATAAGATTCATCACATCTACATGAATGAAAAAGATACCATTAAGGTTTTTTTCCAGAATAATTTGATCAGGAGCTTTAGTTGGTAAGTTTTTACCAAGCTAAAATTACATCATGATCCACATTTAAGCAATAGAACTAATGTATTCCTCGACAATTTCCTTCCAAGGTAACCTGAATACGGTCTATTTCGGTAGCCCCCGGAGGTAATTCTTCCAGGGTTAACCCTTCATAGGCGTTAGCTGCTTTCCATTGGGCAATGGTCTCGCTAAAAAATTGCGAAGCCGAAGCATCGGTTTCGTAAACATACAGGTCATACGATTCGCCTTGATCGCCTCCAAACCGGGTGACCACCTGCCACTTCCCACTCTCTTTATAGGATGTATTGGTGTAGTCGGACTGTGGGTAGAACTTTTCATCCGATGGCCGTAGCAATACCCAAATATCCTTATTGTGCGTTTCCGGATAAACTCCCATGCTTAGAATACGGCATTTTACGACATCACCATCGACTGGAGAAATTACCTGCACTTTTTCTATAGGATACTGCACCTGTAATTTGTTTCCGGTATCAAAAGTTTCATTAATAGCTAAAGGATGCATCGATCCATATCCAAAACCGCCATAAAATAGTAACACAACCCCAATGGTTCCCATGGCTATCCTGACCGTGGCGTTCTGTTTGTATAATATGGCAAACAATACACATATAGCACCTACAATGACCGAAATGAATACACTTGTCAACATATCCAATACATTTTAGCTTAAACAATACTTTCCTTTAATATAATGAATTTTAGGATACTAAATAACCTTTACACGCTTATGTACAAAGGCTGAGGTTGGTTGTGAGGGAGTGGTGCTGTGTTCCTTTAAACCAATCTTCTAGACTTGGCGATTATACACCAATATATCGGCCACATTGAAGAACACTCCTTACCCATGCATTTTTCAACTTTTTATTCTTGATTAATTTCCAGATTTTCAATCGCAAGGTCCACATACTTTTTAAAATGGTAATCTTTATAATTGACACTCTTTGTTAAAGCCTTGAATTTCCGTATCCGTTCTTCATTTGTTGTCCACTTCTCTGGCATCTTGTACAAAGTCAGGGCTATATAAAAATTAATGCGATAAGAGGCGGTCACCGTATCTGGTCTTATATTGTCGATAAGTTTATTGACGGTAGTTTGTCGATCTTCCTTTTGGGTGAGTAACTTGCTGGCCTCTTGCCTAATAGCTCTATTCGATGAGCGGAACAAATTGATATAATATTGATCTGACTCCCCTTTTTTTACACTTTCCGTTCTATTGTCCCTATAGATTTTTTCAGCCTGGATTTCTCCTTGTTCCCAAACATCCTGGCTTAATGAATCGTTCTTGGTTGCCTTGATGTTGGCAAATATTCTTTCATTGATGTCCGGAGGAAAAGAAGCCAACATCACGTTTTTCATCCGCTCTTGTTCCAAAAGCGTGCCATTAAAAATGGTTTCGCTATTGTCCATGATAAATTTTGTTACGTCGAGCCTATATCTTCTGTTGCTCTCTACTTCGGTCATAGATAGTCTCGTTTTCTCTATATCCAACTCAATTTTCTTTGTTGTTTGGGCTTTGTAAAATTGTATAAAGGATACCGATATAGTAGCAATAGATAGCATTGCCGTGATGATTACTCCGAGGTTTTTAGAGATAAATTTGTTGGAGTTGTCAAACTTATATTTCTCAAACTTGAGTTTCTGCGATTCTATTTTATTTTTCTCTTTACCTATTTCGTATTCCTTTTCATCCATTTTACATTCGTTTTTTGTAGTCCTTTAAAGCTTTGTCAAACATTATTGAATGTCATTAACTTGCCGTTTGGATTTTATTAATTTTCAGATACCTTTATCTTCATTTTAAAAAGGAGAACATCACTTTTATTTTAAAACCCTATCCAACTTAAACTTTCCTTGATTACGTAATTCGTTGGCCAGCGAAGGCTCATACTCCCAATGCCAGTGCTCCTTGTTGACCGTACGGATAAAACCGTATTTAGTTGCGTTTCTTTTCATCCAATCATACACCGAATCACCATCAAAACCACCTGTATTGATGTCAAAAGCAATTCCATTTTGATGGTTGGATCTTCCTGGTTTGGCAGCCATGTTGAAGCCTTTCTCCCCATTTTTCCATCCCAAATAAAGCCTTTCTTGTTTGGCAAATGTTCTAAATCCACTGGTAATGCTTATGATAAGGTTATCCTTTTTAGCGGCTTCCATTAATTCCAGATAGGGCTCAAATGTTTCAAGCGCAATGCTTTGTAGTTGTCCCCCGGTCCCCACAATGGCCACAAGTATTTTTGCTCCAATAAATTTGCCCTTTTTCCATGCAGCGTTGTTTCCCTTTATGTTTTGCCAGTCGACCGACCGGAACACCTTCGAATTACCCTCAACAAGATTACTGGACGCAGTCCAGCCGATGGGATTTCCGGCCACTGCCATTCCGTTTTTTATGCTCAAATGGCGTATCCTCACATACTTTCCCTCTGGTGATGTCTGTCTTGACCTTGCTGTAACCTCCACATAAGTTCCATACGGAACAGTTTCTGCAATACTTTTAAAATTTGGAGGACTGGTCCGAATCAGTGCATTTTTATCAACGACCGTAAAATTGTTTCCTAAGGGTTCCAAATCCCACTCGTCTGGAACATAGCTGATTACTTCATTCAAAAAATTACCTGCCAAATTGCTCGGCCTTGTCCACCCCGATGGAATAAAATCTGGGACATTCACGGGAACAACATGGACAAAGACATTACGTAATGCATCGGTTTTCACTTCGGTGACCTCTACCCGAGTATTTAAAGGAATCAATTTTCGTGCGCCCACAGCTGTGCCAGGTGGAATGTTGTCCCCAACTTTGTACTTGGTAAATTGATTCAGATTTTTGGGGTTTCGGATGAGCGCCAAATTGTCATCGACTAAAAACTCTTTGTTCAAATAAGACGGGATATTTGGTGCCATTTTTTTGATTGATTTTGATTGTCGTATTTGCCAAATCAATTATGGCTTTTCAAAGCCATACTACTGTTCAGTTTTTGAAATTGTTTACTTGTTATGCTGAACGACCAAAGTATAAGGTCGAAAATATGATGTACTGATCCTTAAAGGATAAACTTGATGTACACGTCGTAATTTATGAGTTGGGGGAGATGATGAATTTATATCATTTTAAAGAAAACGCGTTGCATGAAAACCTTAAAAAAACTATGGTTTTTCTCGAGTTTTTAAGGTTTTACGTACGGTTATCCAAAGCTATTCTGAATATGGAAGTATATTGGGAAAGTACCTCTGAAAAGGTATTGTTAATAGCAATCCAAAAAAATTGAATAGGGCTTTTGAAATAGGCGGCCCACTATTGAGTTTTCCCTGTGTTTTTTGGCAGTACTTCCTCGGGAAATGGGAAGAGTATGGTAGAATTTTTTTCCGCGGCTATGTTGGAGAGTGTCTGGTAGAGCCTGAGCTTTATCGCCGATGGGGATTTGTCTATTTGTAGGCCTGCCTCCAACAGCTTGGCAGCGGCCTGTTCCTCTGCTTCAGCAAGTATGATACGTGCCCTACGGGAACGTTCTGCCTCGGCCTGGTTGGCCATCATCCGTCTCATATTTTCCGGAAGTTGGATGTCCTTTATCTTAACATCAATAATTTCAATGCCCCAATGATGGGTTTCGGTCTCGACAATACTCTTGATGCTTTTGCCCATCTCTTCTCTTTTTGACAAAATGGTGTCCAGTTCCACCTTTCCACAAACATCCCTAAGTGCAGCCTGTGAGAGTTGGGTGATGGCAAAATCGTACTCCTCAACTTCCAAAACTGCCTTTTCCGGATTGTTGATCTTAAAAAATACCACCCCATCTATACTAGAGGGCACATTGTCCTCAGTCATTACCTCTTGGGATGATATATTAATCGTGATGACCCGAATATCAACAATCTGGATGGTCTCCACAAGGGGTATGATCCATCTAAAACCGGGTTGTAGCGTTTTAATGTATTTGCCAAAACGGAATTTTAATGCCCTTTTGTACTCAAAAACAATCCGAATTCCAGCTAATAAGATCAATCCAACAACAATACCAAATAACAACAGAGGAGTCATAATGATTATCGTATGATGTACTCTTTATAAGATACAAAAAATATCCGAAACGGAAACTAAATACTATCCCTTATGTACTGCAAAAATTTGGTTTTCAATAGCATGGAATGTAACATGGTTTACCTTTCTATTTGTTTTGCAACATCCAATAAAAACTACAGTCATTAAAACATCACCGATAAATTATACAAATGAAGAAGCTGTTTTTGTGCCTTTTAGCAACTATGGCGATTGGATCTAGAGCCGTATCACAAGTAGAACTTAAACAGGTAGGGTCCAGGGGTTGGCATACTACGCTGGCTCCGTTTGCGGAGTTTGACCCCGATCATGAAGCTGTTGAAATTTGGACTCCCGGTAGTGGAAAAAAAGTTCCTGTAATTGTGTATGCGCATGGAGGTGCTGGTTTTCGAGAGGACGATCGTGCCCGGGTTGAGCTCTTTCGACGGAATGGGTTTGCCACGATATCCTTTGATGCCTATGAGATGAACGGATTGGATTGGAATTTTGTTACCCGAAGGGTAACGAACAGAGGAAAGCAGAACCTTATTTGGGGTGTTTTTAAAGGTGCTTTTGACTATGCAACGAAAAATGACCAATGGGACAATAAAAACATCTTTTTGTATGGGGCTTCCAACGGAGGAAGGACAGTCCTATATGCGGGAAGTCAGCTACAGCATAAAAACATTAGGGGCATCATCGCAGAAGCTCCTGCAGCGACGGGGTATACCCTAGAAGATTATAATATCCCAACGATTGTTCCCTTTGGCAAACTGGATAATTGGGCCGGTAAATCCGATACGGATTATGTATGGACAAGAACTTATCCCTCATCTCCTATTTCGATAGCAAACTGGGTGGAATCGCTCCAGGAAAAAGAACGCCCTGTTAAATTTATCTTTTACGAAAATGCAGGTCATTTATTGTTCGAAGGCCCACTTGAGAAAGTTACTGTGCGAAGAGGTGACAAAATTGCTTTTACCGCTTTCCAGGGTGCAGATCCCAAAGCATTGGAACAATATGAGCACGATGTAATCACATTCGTGAAAAACAACTGTATCAATAAAATGGTTCGATAGGGATACACAGCCCTATTATACTTGGTATACTTATCGTTCTATCAACTTGTTTCCAATAATGGCTTGATAAACTTGATCCCGAAGGGTTCTACTAATCTTGATTTTGTGATTTTGGAGATAAATCAGGTTTCCTTCAAGCTTTTGTACATGCTTTATCCCGACCAAATAATAACGATGAACCCGCATGAATTTTTCCTTGGGGAGTTGTTCCTCAACCTGTTTTAAGGACACCAAGGTGAGATATTTGGTTTGGGTTGTGTGGAGTTGTACGTAATCTTTGGCAGTTTCAATAAAAGTAATGTCATCGACCAAAATCTTGACAATCATTCCATCGGACTTGATGAAAATATGGTCTTTACCCCTTTCTAAGTTCGTTGAAATGGAATCAGACTGCATTGTTTTATTCACCGCTTTGAGAAATCTACTGTATGAAAATGGTTTCAATAAAAAGTCCACCGCATCCAATTCGAACCCATCCAAAGCAAATTCCCGATGTGCGGTTGTGAAAATAACTTGAGGTGGATTGGAAAGCGTTTGTAGCAGTTCAACTCCTGTCATGTCGGGCATTTGAATGTCCAGAAACAGAATATCGACCGAATTCTGCTTTAAAAATGCCAATGTCTCGACCGCGGACGATAAGGATCCAGCGTGTTCCAAAAAAGGAGTCTGGTCAATGAAGTCCTCCAATCCGCTTCGAGCGAGATGCTCATCATCAACTATCAAACATCTCATTTTCATGTAGTTGAACTTTTAAATGCACTTTAAATGTAGCGTTTTTGGATGCGATATCCAGTATATGTCTATTGGGATAGATCAATTCCAGCCTTCGTTTTACGTTTGCCAGCCCAATACCCTTGCTTTCTCCCAAAAATCTTTGATTCTGGCCATTGAAAACAGAGTTTTCAACGGTAAAGCTCAACGTATGCCCAAATTCCACATTGGCGTCAACGTTTATACCATATCCTGTACTACTCTGTCCATGCTTAAACGCATTTTCAACCAGTGGCAATAAAAGCATCGGTGCTATGGTAAGTTTTTCGGAGCTTTCTGGAAAGGAATATGCCACTTTGGCAAAATCTCCATGTCTTGTGCTTTCGATATCAATATAATTTTGAAGGTTTTCAAATTCACTTTTAAGTGTAATGCTCTTTTTGTTCGCCTCATAGAGTTGGTGACTCAGTATTTCCGAAAATTGAAGCAGCATCTTTTTTCCACTTTCCAAGTGCTTTCCCAACATCACATAGATACTGTTCAGGGAATTAAAGAGAAAGTGTGGGTTGATTTGATGCTTCAAGAGGTTCAATTCGGTTTCCAGCTGCTTTTGCTCAATTTCGTGCATCAATCTGTCTTTTCTATACCACTCGTCAATCAAAAACAAAGTCATGGACAGGCATAGGGAAAGAATCACCTCCGTGGCAATGGCAATTTTTCCTGGAAAGCTGATAAAAAAATTAGCGGTGGGCTGGTGGATATTGATACTTCCAAAATAAAAGGAAAGGTAATGGGATGATAGCAATGTGGTTATGATGATACTTCCAGTCAACAATAGCACATAGCCTGTTACTTTTCGCTTCAAAAGAAATCTTGGCATCAAAAAATACAGGTTGAAATAGACCAGCCCGGCATAGGGTATAAACGCAAAAACGTTGGTTTCCAGATTTTCCAATAAGTCGTCATGATAATTGAAATCATGCAGACTCCACAAAAGCAGGAACAACGCCCAAAAAACAATATGCTTAATCACTTTGCCAAACCTCATATCCATTGAAATCCTATTAAAACCTGCTACATCAAGATAAGGAAAAAGAAATGGTCAGTGTAAGATGGTTCCCTGTTTTATCCGAGTGACAATATTGTTATTGATATTGGAAATGTCCTCTATCGGATTCTTATCCAATACCAAAAAACTAGCCTCGTAACCTTCTTTGAGCATTCCGATCTTGCGGTAAGGAAAAGTCGTTTTGGTTGCATTTTCGGTCCACATTTTCAACAACTCAAGATTGGTGAAAACCCCTAATTCATGCAAGAACTCAAACTCCCCTACTGAATTTCCATTATAGCGATCCGACCCTATTGCAAGGGTAACATCATGTTCGTTGAGCAATTTTAAATTTGAAGCTATGTTCTGGACCAATTCCTGATAATTGGGTCTGTTCTTTCTTTTCAAAACTAGCGAAGCTGTCGTGACTACAATAGTTCCTTTTTTTTTAGCCAACAAAACGTCCTCCAAGTTGAGCGGCTTTCCATTTTTGATCTCGGGAAGATGTGCAATTTCGTCCACACCAGCGTTTACGGCTACATGAAAGTCATGGGCGGTTTCTACATGCGCGCTGACCCTTAAATTTGCCTTATGTGCCTTTTTAACGATTTCGGGAACCAATTCCGGTTTCAGCCCCTTTCTCCCAAAGTAAAGCGTATCATCCTTTCGCTGTTCATAAGTTTCGGAGTATAAAAGATTCAGTTTGATAAAGTCAGGTGAAAAGGATAAAACTTTGTCCCATTTTAGCTCCAGATCCTCTTTGTTATCCACCACTACATAGCCATGAAACTCAATTTCCTCGATAGTGTTGAACATACCATCGTAATAGCCATAGTCCAGATACCTCTTGCGTACGCCCATGGGATGTCCATCAATGGCGGTAAGCGGAGCATGTGCCATCTTCACGTCGATACCAGAAGGTTTGTTGTAAAGATGCATCAGCGGAGCAATCCGCCTTTTAATGGAGGACAAGAGCTTTACATAAAACACGCCATTGTCCAGAT